>JBJMVL010000078.1:0-42061 GCA_045810735.1 Alphaproteobacteria bacterium | reverse complement strand
CGTGGAGACGGCGCAGAAGCGAGCCCTTCTTACGGATCTGCTTAGAGACCCGGCGCTCTCCCGGGTTATCGTGTTCACCCGCACCAAGCACCATGCCAATCGCGTCAGCGAACATCTGGAGCGCGCCGGCGTCCCCAACGATGCCCTTCATGGCAACAAGTCCCAGAATGCGCGCCAGCGCGCGCTGGAACGGTTCCGGTCCGGCCGGGCGCGCGTGCTCGTAGCCACCGACATCGCTGCGCGCGGCATCGATATCGATGACGTAAGCCACGTGATCAATTTCGAGTTGCCGCATGAGCCGGAGAGCTATGTCCACCGCATCGGGCGCACCGCACGCGCGGGCAACGCCGGCGTGGCGGTGGCATTCTGCGATACGTCGGAGCGCAAGCTCCTGCACGACATCGAGCGGCTGACCAAACGCCCGCTTCGGGTCATTGGCGCGCGGCCGCCCGGCCACGACACGGCGCAGGCAAAGCGCGAGGCAGGACGACCGGACCCGTCCGTCTACAAGCGCAAGCGGCAGTGGCATCGCCGCAAGCCGCGTCAGGCGGCATAACAGCCGGTGTTGGAGATTTTCGTCGACGGTGACGCCTGCCCGGTAAAGGCGGAGGTGGAACGGGTCGCAGGGCGGCACAACCTGTCCGTCTATGTCGTCAGCAATGGCGGATTGCGGCCCAGCGCCAATCCGCTATTCCGGCACGTCACGGTGACACAGTCGCCCGATGCCGCGGATGACTGGATTGTCGAACGCGCCGGCCAAAACGACATCGTAATAACTGCGGACATTCCGCTTGCCTCGCGTTGCCTGGCGAAGAACGCACGCGTGCTCGGCCCGACGGGAAAGCCTTTCACGACGCAAGGCATCGGCATGGCGCTCGGCATGCGTGACTTGCAGCGACACCTGCGCGAGGTGAGTGGCGGACAAACCTACAATGCCGGCTTTGCCAAACAGGACCGCTCCCGGTTCTTGAACGCGCTGGAGAACGAAATTCAGGCCATTCGGCGAGTCATTTAGGGACCGGCGTCTTCTCGCGGGGGCACCCACGCGAATCTGTTTGAGCTTGCAGGCAGTACCAGTTCCCCCTTATCTGGCGTTCCACCGCGCGCCGCCGCGAAAGGGCCCGCATGCTCCGCTGGTTTCAATCGCTCCTGCCGCGCGAAGATCGCTTCTTTGAACTCTACAATCGGCATGCCGGCATCCTGGTGCTGGGCGCCGAGGCGCTGCGCGAGTTGCTGAATGGCGGCTCCGGCGTGAGCGCGGCTGCCATGCAGGTGATCGCACTGGAGGCGCAGGCCGACGCCGTGGCGCGCGACGTGCTGCTGCTGGTGCGGCGCACCTTCATCACGCCGTTCGATCGCAGCGATATCAAGGACCTGATCAACACGCTCGACGACACCATCGACCAGATGCAGAAGACGGCGAAGGCCGTGCTGCTGTTCGAGGTGGAGCGGGTTGAACCCGGAATGGCGCAGATGGGAGACCGGATTGTCGAGGCGGCCAAACTCACGGTGGAAGCCGTCGGCCTGCTCGGCGCGCTGCGCGATAACGTCGCCCGCCTGAACACCATCACCGAAGCCATCATTCGGCTGGAAGACGATACCGACACGCTCAACGACAACGGCGTCAAATCGCTCTTTACGCAGCATCGCGACGGCAACGCCATGCACTACATCGTCGGTGTGGAGATTTACGATCACCTGGAAAAGGTGATGGATCGTTTCGAAGACGTGGCCAATCGCATCAGCGGCATCGTCATCGAACAGATGTAAGATAGATGCTGCTGCTTCTCATTGGCCTCGTCCTGGTCGCGCTGTTCTTCGACTTCATGAACGGGCGTAATGATGCGGCCAATTCCATCGCCACCATCGTGTCCACCCGCGTGCTGTCGCCACGCTACGCGGTCGCCTGGGCAGCATTCTTCAACTTCGTCGCGTTCCTGGTGTTCGGGCTGCACGTGGCCAACACCATCGGCCGCGGTATCATCTCGCCGCACGCCATTTCCGACCAGGTGATCTTTGGTGCCCTGATGGGCGCAATCTCCTGGCAGGTGGTCACAGGCCATCTGGGCATCCCCTCGTCCAGCTCGCACGCGCTGATCGGGGCGCTGGTGGGTGCAGGCGTCTCGCATGTCGGTATCGGTGCCATCGTGTGGAGCGGTCTTGGCAAGACGGCCGCCGCCATCGTGCTGTCGCCGCTGACCGGCATGATCATCGCGCTGGTGCTGGTGCTGATCGTCTCGTGGTCCTTTCTGCGCGTGCCGCCGGCGCGGGTCGATGGCATTTTCCGCAAAGTGCAATTCGTTTCCGCCTCGCTGTACTCGCTTGGTCATGGCGGCAACGACGCGCAGAAGACGATGGGCATCATCACGGCCCTGCTCTATGCGCACGGGCAGCTTTCCGGCGATTTCCATGTGCCATTGTGGGTGGTGGTAAGTTGCAACGGCGCCATGGCGCTCGGCACCTTGCTTGGCGGCTGGCGGATCGTCCGCACCATGGGCTCGCGCATCACGCGGCTTACGCCGGTGCAAGGCGTGTGTGCGGAAACGGCGGGATCGATTACCCTTTTCATAGCGACGGGCTTAGGGATTCCGGTTTCCACCACGCACACCATAACCGGCGCGATCGTGGGCGTGGGTGCAGCTCGGCGAGCCTCTGCCGTGCGCTGGAATGTGGCGCAGGAGATTGTTCTTGCCTGGGTTATCACCATGCCCGCGGCCGGCCTCATGGGGGCGCTGTTTTATGCAATCGCGAAACTGTTCGGCTGAGCGGCCCAAAGGAGCTGGATGTTGAGCGGCGTGGGCACCGTGGCGAGCAACAGGAATGATGCGGAAGCATTGCTGCAACAGGCTATGGCGGCGCTCAACGCCAACCGTGTTGCCGAGGCCGAGCAGATTTCCCGCGAAATCCTGGGGCACTCCCCTGCAAATCCCGACGCACTGTACCTGCTCGCGGAAGTCATGCTGCGCAGCGGGAAGTTCATCGAGGGCGAGCAAATGCTGCGGCAGGTGGTGTCGGGTGCGCCCGAGGCAGCCGGCGCAAGGCACCGCCTCGCGATGCTGCTTCTGCAGCAGAACCGGTTTTCCGAATCACTGCTGCACGCCGAAGCTGCGTTGAAAACTGATGCGGGCAATCTGCAGTTCCGCGAATTGAAGGCATCCATTCTCGCGCAATCGGGGGCGCTCGACGATGCGTTGTCGCTTTACGCAGTGCTGATTCGCGATGCGCCGGATGAGCCGTTCCTATGGATGCGCTACGGCAATGCCCTGCGCGCTGCGGGGCGGCGGGAGGCGTGCATCGTCGCCTATCGCAAAGCGGCGGAGCTGAAGCCCGACCTCGGTGAAGCCTGGTGCAGCCTCGCCAATCTGAAGACGATCCGCTTTTCTGCAAACGACATTGACTGCATGGAGACACAACTGCGGCGGAGCGATCTCGGCCGCAGCAGCCGCGTCGCGTTCGAATTCGCGCTCGGAAAAGCGTTGGGAGACGAATCGCGTTTCTCTGAATCCTTTAAGCACTACGCCGGCGGCAGTGCGCTGTGGCGCTCGGAACTCGCTCACAACGCGGACGTAACCAGCGCGCTTGTCGCGCGCTGCCGCGCCTTGTTCACGCCGGAGTTCTTTGCCGAGCGCAAACATCTGGAGTGCGACAGCCGCGCGCCCATTTTCATCGTCGGAATGCCGCGCGCGGGGTCGACTCTCGTCGAACAGATACTGGCAAGCCACACGGCCATCGAAGGCTTGGGAGAATTACCGGACATCATGGCGATTGGCGCGCGGCTGGATCGCCAGTCGTCAACGCGCTATCCCGAGGTGCTGGCGGGGCTTGCGCCGGAAGAGCTGAATGGACTCGGCAACCTTTATCTCGAAAGCACACGCGTGCGGCGAAAGCAGGATCGCTCTCATTTCACCGACAAGATGCCCAACAATTTTCTGCACATCGGGCTCGTTCACCTGATCCTGCCGAACGCCAAGATCGTCGACGTGCGCCGCGGCGCAATGGCGTGCTGCTTTTCCAATTTCACCCATCACTTCGCCCGCGGCCAGGAATTCACCTACGATTTGGGCGAGCTTGGCCGCTTCCACAGCGACTATGTGGGCCTGATGGATCATTACGACCGCGTACTGCCGGGGGTGGTGCATCGCGTGTGCTACGAGACGCTGGTGGATAATCCGGAAGCGGAAATCCGCAAGCTTCTTGCCTATCTCGACTTGACATTCGAGGAGTCATGCCTCTCGTTCTTCGATTCCCCACGGGCTGTATCGAGTGCGAGCTCCGAACAGGTACGCTTGCCGCTCTATCGGGACGCGCTAGAGTTCTGGCGCAATTACGAGCCATGGCTCGCGCCGCTGAAAACGGCACTCGGTCCATTGGCTGCCTAAAGGGCTATTCCATGAAACGGCTTGCAGTTGTGTTCGCCTGCTTCGTCGGTTTGCTTCCCGCGCGTGCGGCCGATGCACCGCAGGCGCCGGTGCAGGACTGGCGCGACGTCGATCCCAACAATCTCGTGCTGATCGACACACGCTATGGCGAAGTCGCGGTGGAGCTGGCGCCCGTCTTCGCGCCAAAACACATCGAGCGCGTGCGTGCGTTGATCCGAGCGCATTTCTACGACGGCATGTCGTTCTATCGGGTGATTGATGGCTTCGTGGCACAGGGCGGCATCGGCGAAGGCACGGCCTCCACCAAGGATCATCCCAAGGAGGCCGCGTCGCTCGTGCAATGGCCACCGCTCAAGGCGGAGTTCGAGCGGCCGATTGGCGGCGACGCTACCTTTACGCCGCTCGGCAACGCCGATCTGTTTGCGCCGGAAGTGGGCCATGTAGGGGGATTCCCGACGGGACGCGATGCCAAGGCCGGACGCCTGTGGATGATCCATTGTCCGGGCACGTTCGCGTTCGCGCGCGACAACGGCGCGGACACCGCGACCACCGAGTTCTACATCGTGATCGGCGAAGCGCCGCGACGCCTCGACCGGAACCTGAGCGCATTTGGTCGGGTGATCGACGGGATGCAGTACCTGCAGAAGCTTCAGCGCGGCGATCCGAAGGTCGAGAACGGCGTCATTCAGGATTTGGCGAAGCGGGATCCCATCGTTCGTGTGCGGCTGGCTTCCGATATGCCCGAGAAAGAGCGGCCGCGCTTCCAGGTGATGCGCACCGAGTCAGCTTCGTTCGCGAAGGAGAAAGAGACTCGCAAGAACCCGGCACCGGAATTCTATATCCACATACCGGCGCCGGTGCTGGACATCTGCGGCCTCTCCGTTCCCGTGCGCCGCGTGCAATAGCCGGCATCTTGCAGGAGAGCTACTCCGCCGCTTCTGCTGAGGTGGGTGCAGCAGATTCTGCTTCCGGCGCGGAGCCTTCTTTGGCGCGGCGCGCAAGCACCAGGATACGCTCCACGGCCTGGCTCAAGCTGGAGACAACATCGTCCATCTCCATGGCCTCGATGGAATCCAGATAATGCGTGTCGGTTTCGGAATAGCCCCAGAACCCGGCGATCGGATGCACCTGCGGCATGCGCTTCTTTAGCCGCTTCATCAGGTAACGTGCATTCTTGTAGTTGCCAGGATCAAGATAAGAAACGCACACCACCTGCACGCCTTCGACATCGAGGCGCGCCAGCTGCGTCGGTGACACTTCGCTGGCAGATACGACGCGGGAGCCGATGCCACGCTTCTCCACCATGTGCGCGAGCAGCGCCGCCGCAGCTTCATCCAGGGCGCTGCGGCCTGCGACGCACAACACCGGGCGATTGGACCAGGTTTCCGGGAGATCGCCTGTTTCCGGCGCGGGCCACGGGCCTTCGTCTTCTTTTCCGACCCCTTCCGGCACCTCATCGCGCTCGGAAAGATTTTCGATCAGCGCGTCCACCGTCTCGCGGATGGAGGTAAGCCGGTGGCGGTCAAGTGCGCCGCGATCGAGATCCCGTTGCGCCAAGGTCAACGCCTTGATCGTCACTTCGTCGAAGAAATCGGTAAGCGAGTGATTGCGGATGAACGCTTCCGCTTCCAGCGCCGCCGTATCGGGATCGCCGGCGAGCATGCGCAGATAGAGGCTTTCCTCCATCGCCAGAGGCGGCTGGTCACCGAGAAGCACATCCAGAAACTTCAATGGCTCAATATGGCGACCCAAGACCACGAGGCACATGGTCAGCGGCGTCGAGAGCAGCAGGCCGACGGGACCCCACACCCACGTCCAGAACACCGCCGCCACCACAACCGCCACGGCTGAGAGGCCCATGTTGCGGCCGTAGACCACCGGCTCGATGAGCTGGCCGACGATGGGTTCAAGGGTGAAAAACAGCGCCGTAGTCCACAGCACTTTTGCCCAACCCGGATCGACAGCGAAACCAAGCGCCAGCGGAAACAACGCCGCAAGCGGCACGCCGACATAGGGCACGAAGCGCATCATGCCGGCGACCAGCCCCCAGAGGCCGGGGTTGGGAATGCCGATCAGCCACAGGCCCACTCCGATGATGGCGCCGAACGTGCTGTTGATGGCTGTTTGCGAGAACAGGTAGTGGCTGAGACGATCGGCGGCTTCATCCAGTGCCAGCGTGGTGCGCTGCAGGTCCTGATAACCCGCGAGCCGGATGAAGCGGTCGCGCAGGTCTTCCTTCTGCAGCAGGATGAAGCCCACAAAGACGATTACGATCGTCATGTTGACCAGCGGCTCAAGCAGCGGGCCGGCGACGTTTTGGATCACCTCGAGCGGCGTTGTCCGCGGCCGAACAACCTGCACAGGAATGGGCTGAGCCAGCTTTTTTAGCGTGCCGCGCTGAACTTCCACCGGAGCCGGAGACCCCGCAATCTGGTTGCCGAGATTGTCGAGAACCGTTGTCGCGCCCCGCACCACGCTGCTATTGGAAGCAGTTCCGCGGATGGACTGAATCTTCTGGACGAGATTGTTTTGATAGAGCGGCAGCTGTGCGGCAACCTTAGCCGCCTGTGAGCCGATGAAGGTTCCCACGGCAATCATCAGCACCACTGCCAACAGCACGGTAATGAGCACGGACAGCACGCGCCCAAGCCTTATTTTCCGCAGCAGCCTCAGGATCGGCGACAGCGCGAAGGCGATGAGAACGGCAAGCGCCAGCGGGACGAAAATCGGGCGGCCGAAATAAATCACGGCCACCACGATGGTAGCCACGACCGCCGCCATATAAGTCGATTGCAGTCGGTCGTTGGGAGCCGCAGGCTTAGCTGCGGGCGGTGGAGTAGGAAGGGCCGACGTCATCTGGTCACCCGAGAAGCCCGGCGCGGGCGGCTTGTTCCAGCCATACCTTGCGGCTATGTCTGCCCGGCCACTTCATATCCAAGCCCATGCCGCTCCTTAGATTTTTGCCCGAAGATACCAAAATCAATTTCGTCGGCGCCCGCTATTATGCCTTCGCCATCGACGGGCTGCTGCTGCTCGCCTCCATCATCGCCATTGCCGTCCATGGGTTCAACCTGGGGATCGATTTTACCGGCGGTGTCCTGATGGAAGTGAAGTCGGCACACGTCATCGATATCGCGCAGGTGCGTAGCCAGGTCGACAGCCTTGGTTTTGCGGAGTCCCAGCTGCAGTTTTTCGGCGGCGGCGCCTGTGACAGCCCGCCGAATTCCTGTGTCCTCATCCGGGTGCAGCCCCATCCCAACCAATCTGGGACGGACATCGCCAACGCCATCAAGACGAAGCTGGGCACCGGTTACACCATGCGAAACCAGCAGGTTATCGGCCCAAAGGTGAGCGGCGAGCTGTTTCGCGCCGGCATCATCGCCACGATTCTCGCTGTTCTCGCCATCGCCGTTTACGTGTGGGTGCGATTCGAATGGCAGTACGGAATAGGCGCGGTGGTTGCGACGGGCCACGATGTCTTCGTGACCGCGGGCCTGTTCTCTATCCTGCACTGGGATTTCACCCTCACGTCCATCGCCGCGCTGCTGACGCTCGCAGGTTATTCCATCAACGATACTGTCGTGGTGTTCGACCGAATTCGCGAAAACCGGCGGAAATACAAACGCATGCCGCTGGCCGAGCTGATCAATCTGTCCACCAATCAGATGTTGACCCGGACCATTCTGACCAGCGGCGCAACGGCCATTTCCATCATTCCGCTGCTGATCTTCGGCGGCCCAGCCCTCTTCGAGTTCACGGCCGCCATCCTGTTCGGTATTGTGGTGGGAACGTTCTCTTCGACCTATGTGGCAGCAGCCCTGCTGTTGTACTTGCCGGCCGTCCATGGCCCGCGCCCAACGGACGAAGCTGGGGCCGTTCCGGCGCGGTAGGTCAGAACGGATTGGCCGTCGCTTGCCGCGTAAAGGTGAGGTAGCCGGCATTCACTCCGGCACGCAGACCTACCCCGGTGCGCATTGGCGCAAGCGTGATGTTGCTGGCCCGAAGGTAATTCACGCCGATTCCGGCGATAAAGTAATAACTGCCTTCGACACCGGGGAATTTCTGGAACAGCCGCTCCGAGCTGCCGAGATTATAGATCAGCACAAAGGCCTTCGAGGCATTGGCGCCCAGATCGAATCCGATTGAAGGTCCTTGCCAGTAAACCCGCATTGGCGGCGCATGCTTGCGGATCAGCCAACCTTGGCCGTACCGCAGGCCAACCACAACGGCGCCCGAACCTTCATCGCCCGTGATGTAGGCATCAGGCAGCCCCTGATCGGCGAATACCCGTTGCACTGCCTTTGCTACCGCCTCCGTGGTCGTACCGAAAAAATTCGCAGCCGCCAGCACCACTTCGTTCTGACTGAACTTGTCCGCGGCCTGCTGTACGTTGTCCGCCGCCTGCTGAACCTCACCCTCTTCGGCCGTCACTGGCGAGAACGGCACCAATGCGGTAACGACGGCGGCAAAGGCGAACATAGCTTTGGCAACACGCATTCTGCAGCTCCACGGTGATTCGTACAGCAAGCCCAACAAATGTGGCGTTTCTGCGATTTGCCAAGGATTTCATGCGCTTGAGAATACAGAGAACAGGCAAATGGGGACGGTGAGACAGGCGGGCGCGAATCGCGTTTTCAGTTCATGAGCGAGCCGCAAACCCCGCATAAGATCGGTGCCGCCGGTTGGACAGCGATTCTCGTCCTTTTGGCGTTTTTGCTGGTTGCGATTGCCTATGCGGTGCACGGCTGGAGCCGTGTGGGTGCGGTGGGCATTCCTCCGATCGGCTGGGCGTTCCTCATTGCCGGAATTGTTGTGACGCTTCTCGTGGGCGGTGGGTTGATGGCTCTTATCTTCTATTCGAGCCGCAAAGGGCACGACATCTGACCGGCATAGCCGGGTTCAGTGGAATGATGTGCCCAGCGCCGCCGTGCGGACTGCTGTCCGATGGCTACGGGACTTCGGCTCGACGCTCGCGAGGTGCGTGCGAGATGATCCGGCCGCATCGGCAACCAGTGTGTTCAGGCGCCACGCACCTTGGGGGTTGCTCGGCAGTTGACCAGCCGCCCTTGCGGCATCGGCAACAAGACGGCCGACATCGTTGGCATCCAGCCCCGCACCGGTAATGACGACCACCATGTCCTGGCTGGGAATCACGGCGATCCGTTGCCCGCCATAACCATTGGCTTCGAAATCGGGCGCCCCGCCGGCGTGGCCGCGCGTCGGATAAATCCACATGCCGTAACCGTATTGGACATTCTGCTCCACCGTCGCGTGCGGAGCGAACGCCGCAGACAGATAAGATGCGGGCACAATCTGGTGGCCCTCCCAGTCGCCGTGGTGCAGCCAGAGATATCCAAGCTTCGCCATGTCGCGCGGCTGCATGCGCAGATCCGAAAACCCATGCGTGACGCCGTCGCGATCGGTCGCCCAGGTGACGCGGTCGATACCAAGGGGGGCGAACAATTCCTGCCGCGCGAATGCGGCAGCGCTTTCGCGCACCGCCTGCGTCAGCACCGCCGAGACCACATGCATGTTGCCGGCACAGTAGGCGAATGTGGTGCCTGGCTGCGCAACCAGCTGCCGCCCCAAAGCAAACTCGGTCCAGTGAGGACTCTGCTCCATCTGTTGCAGGAAGTTGCGGCCGCGATTGCCGGAGCAATCGAGGCCGGAGGTCATGCTGAGCATATGCGCCAGCGTCATGCGGCTCTTCCACGGGTCCACCGCCGCTTCGACTCCCGGCAGCATTTGCATGACCGGCGTGTTCAGATCACCGATCCGGCGCTGCCGCATCGCGATTCCGACAAGCGTGGACACCACGCTTTTGGTTACGGAGGCCACGTCATGCAGCTGGTTGTCGGCAAAAGGATGGAAATAGGCATCAAGCACAATCTTGCCGTGGCGCGCGACAAGCAGGCTATGCACCGGCAAGTGACGCGCGCGGATGGTTGTCATCGCGTTCGCCAGCACGTCTGAATCGACGCCCTGTGCTTCCGGAGTGGACATCACCCAGCCGTGCGTCGGCCACAAGGTATCAGTGTCGCGCCTCTGCATGTCGGCGACGCTGGCAGCGGGCGGCAGCACGGCCAAAGCGACCGCCGACGGCGCCATTTCTCCCGCAGTATCCCGCGTTCGCAGTGGCGAGGCTTGCGATGGCGCGGCGCAGAGCGCCGTCGCCACGACCAATAGTACCGCGGCGCCACACCGCGATGCAGCACGCGCCCGTGCCGCCAACCCCTGCCGCTTCGACACCCCAAGGCTCTCTTGTTTGTGGGAGCAAAACCGCTCCCGTTCCAGCCGGGATCGCTTTTAGGCCGCAGCTCTTGCTTGCCGGTGAAAGCACACGCGTGGATTTGCGCGATGGCTTTAAGCAATACGACGCCGCAGGAGCGCGACAGCCATCGCGCAGCCCGCATTTCGTAGTTAATCGTTGATGAGCAATGCAAAAAGGCGCGAACAAAGTTCGCGCCTTTTTGCCTGCAAGTTTCAGCTAGTGCTTGCTGCCGGAGCCTGGCTCCGTCTGCTTGCGCATGTACTCCGCCGTCGCGGTAGCGGGAAGCACCTTTGCCATGGCGACCTGCATTTTGTTCTTCCAGCCAGTGATGACGGCGTCATCCCCCGTCTTCATCGCTTCGTAGCCCAGCTTCGCCACTTCGGCCGGATCCGCTTTTTCCTGCTGGCCGACCTTCGTGTCCATCAGATCGGCGCGCTCGAAGAATTCCGTTTCCGTGGCGCCTGGCATCAAACAAGTCACCGTGACCCCCGTGCCCTTCAGTTCGTTCCGCAGCGCTTCGGAGAAGGAATCGAGGAATGCCTTGCTGGCGTGGTAGGCGGCCTGAAAGCTGCCGGGGGTGAAACCGGCGACGGAGCCGGTGATCAGGATTTTTCCCTGGCCGCGGCGGCGCATGTCGTTTCCGATTTGGTGAATTAGATAGAGAGTGCCGGTCACGTTCGTATTGACGAGGTGAAAGACCTCATCCCAGTTCTGGTCGAGGAAACCCTTTCCGAGTCCGCGTCCGGCATTGGCGAGCAGCGCATCCACGGGCCTGCCGCGCACCGCCTCATACAGCTTGTCGACGCCTTCCTGTGTAGCCAAATCCGCCTCGACCGCCTCAACACGGCATCCCAAGCTTTGCAATTCCTGCGCGGCGGTGTGAATTTCCGGCTCGTCCGCCACAATCAGCAGGTCGTAGCCATCCTGAGCGCAGCACCGCGCGAGTTCCAGGCCAATTCCTGTCGAGGCGCCGGTCACGACGGCAAAAGAACGCACTTTACTAGCCATTTGTCTCTCCGAAGGTTGTGATACGGAACTTGCGCGGGCTGGAACTCGCGCTTTCGAGAGAGAACAGCGAAGGCGAGGCGACGTTCCGGCGCAAACAAAATCGCTGCCGCTTCAAATTCGCTGGCTGCTCTTGCGAGGCGCCAATCTCCGGTTCAACATTCGGGGATGGATCAGCTGGTTGTCTCGGTGAGGCAGGCGCGGGCAGAAGACGCGGACCAGGTCGCGCGCGTGTACATCGACTCCTGGCACGACACTTATGCCGGCATCCTTCCCAACCGCCTGTTGTGCGCCATGACGCCACGTGGGCAGGGGGCACGCTGGCGGGCGGCGATCCGGGCTCGTGGGCGCGAATCCGTCCTCGTCGCGGAGTGCGGCAGCTTTGGCATTGTCGGCATGACGAGCTTCGGCCCAGCTCGCGACAGCGGTCTCGGCTTCGACGGCGAAGTTTACACTCTCTATGTCGATCCGGGATTTTATGGGCGGGGCAGCGGGCGCGCACTGATGGAAGGCGCGTTCTCGGCCTTGCGAAAGCGTGGCCAGAGCTCCTGCATTATTTGGGCGCACGCCAAGAACCCTGCGCGTTTTTTCTACGAAGCCATTGGTGGCCGGCTGATTGCTGAGCGCACAGCACAGATGATGGGCGATGCCGTGCCGGAGAACGGATTCGGTTGGCGCAAGCTGGCGATCGCCCAGCGCAGTCGGGCGTACTAGCTCCTTAGGTCTTTCGGTCGGAGAAAATCGGTGAGTAGGCCGGAGTGGGCCGCCAGATTCTTCCAGTGTTCAATATCGAAGTCGAGAACAGCTACCGCCGAGGTCGGGAACTTCTCGCCTTCGGAGCCCATCCTTTTCCGCCCGCTTCGCTTCTCATCGATCAGTAACGCGGCGCAATCCTCAAAGCCGGGATTGTGTCCTACTGCCATCACCGAGGCAGCACTGTCGGAGATTGCGCGAAAGAGCGACATGAGCTTCTGCGCGCCTGCCGCATAGATCCCATCGACGAATTCGATTTTCGCAGCGCTTTGCAACTCGGCATTGGCCAGCTCCAGCGTTTGCCGGGTGCGCGTCGATGGGGAGCAGAGGATGAGGTCGGGCTTATAGCCTTTCTCGCGCATCGCGCGGCCGACTTTCGGTGCGTCGCTTCGGCCGCGTTCGGTGAGCTGCCTTTCCGCATCGGCAGGCGTGTCCTTGTTCGCCTGTTCCGTCTTGGCATGCCGCAGCAGAAGAAGGCGTTTCATCGTTCCGCGTAAACCTGATAGCGCGCTCGCGCGCCGCGCTCGATGGCGGCAGAAACGAGCCGGTCGATGGCAAAAGTCCGGCGCAGAATTTCCAGAACCCTGATCTCTTCGAGCATGACTCGCGAGTCCGTCAGCGCGACTTCAATGGCAAGCGCGTACGCCGTCTCGCGCAAGCTTTGCGGCAGCGCTTCCTTGACCAGGCCCAGAATGGACTCGAGCGAATCCGGTTCGCGCAGCATGGCCGCACATTCCTGCGCCACGGGAAGAAGATGGTGATCCTCGAAATCCCGGAAGACGGGAAGCGTCTTGGTCATCTCCCCGATGGCATGCAGCTCCCGATCGCTCATCACCCCGTCGGCGGCCGAGACGATCACCATCACGTAAATCAGCGCCGATTGATGGTTGAGGGTTTTCATGGGCGGCCGCGACCTTATGCGTCCACGCTTTGCGCGGCAAGAAGCGCCCGACTAGCATCACCTTCACTGATTTCCCGAGGAGAAGCGCACATGGCGGAACATCGTGCTGGCCTTCGCTGGCGCCGAACGATGGAGGATTTCCAGTACCAAACCTACAACCGCGGGCACGAGGTCCTATTCAAGGATGGCGCTATCGTGCTTCCGGCCTCTTCTGCGCCGGCATTCCAGGGCGATGCCGAACGGGTCGATCCGGAAGAAGCGTATGTGGCGTCACTTTCCAGCTGCCACATGCTTACCTTTTTGGCCATCTGCGCCCGCAAGCGCCTGACGGTGGACAGCTACGAGGACGATGCCGCCGGGGTTCTTGAGAAAGGACCGAACGGCCGCCTGTGGCTTGCGACGGTTCGGCTGCGGCCGTTGGTGCGGTTCGCGCCCTCCGTCGAGGTCGCCCTTGGCACCCTCAAAGAGCTGCACCATCAATCGCACGAAGAGTGCTTTATCGCCAATTCGGTGAAAACAACCGTTACCATTGAGCCGCGGTTGTGAGTTATCGTTAACGGTGATGGCCCTAAGGGCTTGCAATTGCGGCGAATCTCGCCCGATATTGCGGCCATGCAGGGGCAGATTGCGATCGAGCGGGGCGTTAGCCGCCTTCCTATCTATGAGCAGACGACGCGCGGTATCCGCGTTCGCGTGCTGCCGGCTTTCCTTCCCGACCAGTCTAGCCCGGAAGACGGGCGATTTCTCTGGTCTTACACCGTGACTATCGAGAATTGCGGTGGTGACACCGTGCAGCTGATCTCCCGATACTGGCAAATCACCGACGAAATCGGGCGCCAGCAGGAGGTACGCGGCGCAGGCGTCGTGGGCGCACAGCCGATCCTCGAGCCGGGCCAGAGCTTCGAATACACCAGCGGTTGCCCGCTGCCGACCGCCTCGGGCGCCATGAACGGCCGATATATGATGCGCAGCGTGGGTGGCGACGCCTTTGAGGTCGATATCCCGATCTTCCTGCTTGAAAGCCCGCACGAGCGCCGCCAGATTCATTGACTGGCCGGTTTCCGGCGCTTTCCGCATGAGCTCCGATGTCTGAGTTGACCAAGCCCAAAACCACACCTTTTTGCTCGCTCAAGCCCAGCCCCAAGGATCCGCGCCCTTCCCGCGCGGAAGCCGAGGGCGCGTTGCGCACCCTGATCCTCTGGGCGGGCGACGATCCGGACCGCGAAGGCATGCGGGAGACCCCAGCCCGCGTGGTCCGCGCCTTCGAAGACTGGTTCTCCGGCTATGCACAGGACCCGGAGGAATATCTGCGCCGCACCTTTGAAGAGGTGGATGGCTATGACGAGATGGTGACCTTGAAGGACATCCGCTTCGAATCGCATTGCGAGCATCACCTGGCGCCGATCATCGGCCACGTTCACATCGGCTACTTGCCGAACAACAAGGTTGTCGGCATCTCGAAGCTGGCGCGGGTGGTGGATGCCTATGCCCGGCGCTTCCAGGTGCAGGAGAAAATGACGGCCCAGATCGCCCACTGCATTCAGACAGTGCTGGAGCCGCAGGGCGTAGCCGTGGTTATCGAGGCTACGCACCAGTGCATGACCACCCGCGGGGTGCACAAGCCGGGGGTGGTGATGGTGACATCCACGATGCTGGGCCAGTTCCGGCAGAATCCGCTCACCCGCCGGGAATTCCTGAGCGTGATTGGCAATCCCACCACAAGCCTGGACCACTAGTCAGGCAATACCCTCAAATCATGCAGCCGTGAGCACACGACTGCCAACTGCTGCACGCGTTACCGGAACTCGCGCGTGCTCTTCGCATTGACCTCCCGTAGCGTTCGCGAGTTCTCCGGGGCGAAAAGTCATGCATCATCTCGCAATCAAAGCCGTCGCCGCGGCGCTTGTGGTCGGCGCAGGCACCGGAGCTGTCACCAAAATCGACAGCGCGGCGAATGGCGACGTGCCGCGGGATGTGCTCAACCCCATGATCGGTGGTCAAGCGATGCTGACCAAGGCGAGCATTTACGACAACATCAGCAAGTCGCCCGAGCACACCACATTCATCGACGCCGCGAATGCCGCCCAGCTGGCGGACGCGCTGAAGAGCACCCATACCTATACCGTCTTTGCGCCGACAAACGCCGCCTACGCCGGACTGCCCCGCGATACCGCCACAGCGGCGCGCAACGAGGCGCGCTATCTCGTGGTGCCCGGTCGCTACGATTCCCAAGCCCTGCTTGGCTTGATCAATTCCAAAGGCGGCGAGGTGAAGCTGAAAACCTTGGAAGGCGGCACTCTCACGGCCATGCTTAACGGTCCGACCAACATTGCGCTCATGGATGAGCAGGGTCATGTCGCGGACATCTCGATTTACGACGTCTATCAGCGCAATGGCGTGGTGCAGGTGATTGACCACGTGCTGCTACCCAAAGCGCCGCACCCAACGTCCTAAACCTCTTTTCAAGCAGCTTTCCGCACGAAGCCGGGGTAGTGCTCGGTCAGCATTCGATCGCGAAAGCTCACCAGGTTGCGGTGGCTTTCGGCGGAACGCCGCAAGTCGGACTCGAACCATGGAGTGAGCAGCGAAGCGACCATGCCAAACGCACTCGCATCCACACCGCATGGTTCGGGCCCGAGTAGGTAAGGCTTGCTGCCTAACAGTGCTGAGAGAGCGGCCACGGAGCGCCGCCCCAGTTCCTCGATTTCCTCGCTGCCATGACGACCAAGCCCGTGCGCGCGGAGCGCTTCCAGTACCCCTCTGCGCGCGGCCTCGCGCGCCCTCTCCCGCACGTCCGGCGGCAAGGTGTCGAAGAAATGCGACGGACCTTTCGCGAAATTGCGCTCGTCCGCCCAGCGTAGATGCAAGATCGCCCAGTAGAGATGGTCTTCCAGCATCCGCTCGATGGCCCAGGCACGTGCCCGCATATCGCGCGTTAGTCCGCGGTCGAGATCGATGCCGTACTTCTTCTCGATATGATCGCGGATAAAGGTGGAGTCGGCGACAATCTCGCCGTCATCGTCGATGTAAGGAAGCTTGCCCTTCGGCGCATCCGCAGGGCGGCAGCGCGCTTTTCCAAACGGCAGCTCCGCCAGTTTCAGCTGGATTTCCGTCTTCAATACGAAGGGACTGGGGTCTGGTAAGCCGAATGTTGGCCCGAAGCCATACAAGGTAATCATGCCTCTCCTCCTCGGTTGGATCTTCTCTTAGACGATGGCTGCTGACAGCATCGTGTCAGCAGTCTGACAGTAGGTTGTCAGGGCAGAGGCGGTACCTTGAGACGCGCGGACCGGCTATTTCGCATTATCCAGATCCTCCGGCGCCGGCGCACCCCGGTGACGGCAAACGAAATCGCCGAGGAGCTGGAGATTTCGCTGCGTACCGTCTACCGCGACATCGCGCAGCTCCTCGCCGACCGCGTACCTATCCGAGGCGAAGCCGGCGTCGGTTACGTGCTGGAGCGCGGCTTCGACATGCCGCCACTGATGCTCACGCCCGACGAAATCGAGGCGGCAATTCTGGGTGCGCAATGGGTGACAGGCCGCGCCGACCAGGCGTTGTCGCGCGCGGCGTCAGACCTCATCGCCAAAATCGGCGCCGTGATTCCGGAACATCTTCGCCCGCTGGTTCTGGACCCGGCGCTTACGTCGCCCAACTGGCATCCCGTGCAGCCCGACAGCATAGACATGGGCCGCATGCGCAGTGCGATTCACGCGCAGACGAAGGTCGCCATACGCTACCGCAATCTCAAGGAGGAAAGCACCGCGCGCGTCATCTGGCCGATCGCCGTCAGCTATTTCGAGGCGGTACGCGTGATCGTGGCGTGGTGCGAATTGCGTACAGATTTTCGTAATTTCCGCACCGACCGCGTGCTGGACGCGCAGTTCTTCGCCGACCGCTATCCCACACCGCGCGTACGCCTGCTTGCGGCCTGGAAGAAAGAGATGAAGAGAGAGCACGAAGAGATGATGGCTCGCCGCGCTGCGGTATCCTGACGGGCCACCTCTTCCCGATCAGCGCGCGGGCAGCCGCTCGTCGATGTCATCGGGCCGGCGATAGATGAGTTGGTTGCCGCTCCACACTTCGATGCCGCGTGTGCTGTCGAGCCGCATGGCGTGGGCGAGTATCTTGGCCTGCATCTCCGTTGTGCAATTCGCTGCGAATTTGCCGGCCAGCGAGTCGTCTTCCTTCAAGTAGCAGATTTCATAGTCTGGCATGAACGCGTCTCCTTCGTCATGCCCCCGCTGTCGGTGACTTAGAACCAGATCGCGGCCCTGCAAGTCGAGGTGACAATTTCTTATGCAATCGACAACAGTCCGAACGTTTGGTCACCCACTGGTAGCTGGAATCAAAGGCTTTCAACATGACTCCGAGGTCGCCGGCCGTCGTGGTAATATGTAACCAGTGGAAGCGGTGCTGCGCGTTGCCACTTCAATCCTGCTTCGCTCGCAATCAGCACGCCGGATGCGCCATCACACATCTGCGGACGCACGGCCGGCCGCTTCGCCCATCTGTCTCCTCCGTGCTGGCGAAGCCGGGCGGCCAAGCATCCAGTGGGTGAATTCCGGCCGCTGGCTAAGCCACAAAGGTTTAGCGGTCGCGGGATCCGGACTGCGAGAACTGGCCGGAGTCGTTGTCATGGCCTGCGTGCTTATTGCCCTTCCGCCCGTCACGATTAGGTGGCGCGCTGTGGGTGGGCCGCTTGCCGGAGGCGTTCGGCCCACCTTCGGTTTCGGCGGCCGGCGGAGGATCGCCAGTCACTTTGCCTGAACTGCCTTTGTTCTCGTTCATTACATTGGCCTTTCTGTTGGCGACTTCCTTGCGAACGGGGGAGGCGCGGGTGAGGTTCCTGCCTGCTCAGCACGGTTTTTTACGAGCAGACGCACGGCGCGCTCGCCTGCAATCGGCAGGAAAAGGAACCGTGGTGAAAAACAATGCGTTTTGTGATAAGTTAAGTGGGGAGAATTACCATGTTCACCAAATCCTTTGCTCAGTTTGGCATTATTGGCGTGCTATTTTTCGCGGCTGGCTGTGTCGGCGGCGGGTATCAGCGCGAGGCTTGGGTGCCAGGGCCGGTGATCGATGAGCCTCCGCCGCCTGAGCAAATGGAGCCATACGACCCAGGATACAGAGTGATGCCAAGACCGAAGCCGCACCGGCTTGCGCACAGTCCAGCGGTTGCAGCCGGACAGCGCGATGGCCAATCCTTAAATTCGGATACCGCTTCAAATAAGCCGAAGAGAACGGGAGCGGCTGCCGCCAGCTCTCAACTCGCCGCCACTCCTGCCGAGAAATCCGCTGAGGGAAAGCCTTTAACGCCCGCTGAGATCAGGGCAGCGGTTCCGGCGCAGAAAGTCGGCAATCCCAAGCAGACGCTGTCGACAGCGCAAATCAAAAGCTTATGGGGTGACGATCTTGGGCGCGTACATTCGGTTGACGTTACAGACGGGAAACTGAAGTCCGTCGATGCAAATATTGTTGCCGCGCCCGGCGCGAAGCCAAGAGTTGTGCGGATCGATCCTGCGCGTTTGAAATATGTGCGCAGCCGTAACCTTCTGCTCACCACCATGTCGAAGCCCGATCTCCAGAGATTGCCGAAGGCCGACACGCCCTAACCCTCGACTCGGGCGAGTTAAACGTAGCACCTCGGCCTGAGCGCGTTCGACTCAAAGGAACCTCGCACGGCAAGCGGCGTTCGTATTCGGAGCGGCCGAGAAAGGGCCATTGGAGCCAGGAGTCTTCGAAACAAATGCTTGGTTGGGCGCTGACATTTCTCGCTATGGCGATTATAGCCGGAGTCTTTGGGCTCGGCGGTATTGTCGCCACATCTGCCGGCATCGCGCAGGTGATCTTCGTCGTTTTGCTGATCTTCTTCGCACTCAGTCTGATGGCGGGATTGTTGCGACGAACCTGACGTCCTACAGAGCGGCAACCAGCGCGGCATTGTAGATTTCGCTCATTTTCGCTCCGAGCGGCGCAATCTGTGTCGGCTTTTCAAGGCCGATTAGAAGCGGCCCCAAAACGCTCACGCCACCTGCTTCCTGCAACAGCTTTGTCGAGATCGAGGCGGAGTGGATGGCCGGCATGATCAGAACGTTCGCGGTCTCGGTCAACCGCGTGAACGGATAAACACCGAGCTTGTCCCGGTCCAGCGCGACATCCACGGCGATTTCACCGTCATATTCGAAATCGACCCCGCGGCGATCGAGAATGTGCACCGCTTCGGCAATTCTTTCACTCCGTTCGCTGCGGGGGAACCCGAAGGTAGAGGAGGCGAGCAAGGCGACCCGGGGGGTGAAGCCAAAGTGCCGCACTACTTCCGTGGTCTGCACTGCGATATCCGCAAGCTCCTCGCTGCTCGGCATTTCATGGACAGAGGTGTCCGCCACAAACAACACCCGTCCACGACTGAAGATCAGCATCACGCCAATCGGGCGCTTGCCTGGCGGAGCGTCGAGCACCAGTCGGATATCTCCCAGTGTTGCCTGATAGGATCGCGTGACGCCGGTGACCATTGCATCGGCATCGCCGGCCTTGAGCATCGACGCTGCGTAGATGTTGCGGTCGTTGGTAACCAGCCGCGCGCAATCGCGATACAGTTGGCCGCGCCGCTGAAGTCGCCGATACAGAGCTTCAATGTAAGGGGCTGCGTCCTGCGCGGAATGGGGAGCGTGAATTTCTAGCAGATGCTCGTCGATGCCGGCACGCCGAAGTCCCGCCTTGATGACCTCATGTCGGCCTACGAGCAGGGCTCTCCCCAATCCGGAGTTCTGAAACGCGGCAGCAGCCCGAATGACAGAATCCTCTTCGCCTTCCGCGAACACCACCCGTTTCGGGTTTCCGCGCACTGCTGTCGTCACGCGCTGGAACAGCAACGCCGACGGGTCCAGACGTGCCGTCAATTGATAGCGGTAGGCATCGGTATCCTTCACTTCGCGCCGCGCGACACCCGTTTTTACAGCCGCTTCGGCCACGGCGGACGATACTCGCGAAATCAATCGCGGATCGAACGGGACTGGAATTATGTATTCCGGACCGTAGATCGGGCGATTGCCGCGGTAGGCGGCCGCCACTTCGTCCGGAACGTCCTCACGCGCCAACGCGGCCAAAGCTTCTGCCGCCGCGATCTTCATGGCTTCGTTGATGGTGCGAGCACGGACATCCAATGCTCCGCGGAAAATGTAGGGAAATCCAAGTACATTGTTGACCTGATTGGGATAGTCGCTTCGTCCTGTGGCGACGATTGCATCGGGACGCACTGCCTTCACATCTTCGGGCGTGATCTCGGGATCAGGGTTTGCCATCGCGAAAATGATGGGCGCGCTCGCCATCGTCTTCACCATTTCCTGCGTCACCGCGCCTTTGACTGAAAGGCCGAGGAATACGTCGCAGTCCACCAGTGCATCGGCAAGCGTGCGTGCGCTTGTTTCGATGGCATGCGCGCTTTTCCATTGATTCATGCCGCTGGTTCTGCCGCGATAAATCACGCCTTTCGTGTCGCAGAGGAGCGCGTTGGCGCCCGGGAGCCCCATGGCCTTCAGGAGTTCGAGACAGGCAATCCCAGCAGCCCCGGCGCCGTTCACCACCACCTTAATGTTGGACAGCTTACGGCCGGTCAGCTGAAGCGCATTGATCACGCCAGCGGCTGAAATAATCGCGGTACCATGCTGGTCATCATGGAAGACCGGAATTTCCATCAATTCCCGCAGCCGCTCCTCAATTACGAAGCAATCGGGTGCCTTGATGTCTTCCAGGTTAATGCCGCCGAAGCTCGGGCCCAGATAGCGAACCGCGGCGATGAACTCCTCCACATCCGACGTGTCCACCTCCAGATCGATCGCATCAACATCGGCGAAGCGCTTAAACAGTACAGCCTTGCCCTCCATTACCGGTTTCGATGCCAATGCGCCGAGGTCTCCCAGGCCAAGGATCGCGGTGCCGTTCGAAATGACGGCCACCAGATTTCCCCGTGCCGTATAGTCGAAGGCGCAGTCGGGATTATCCGCTATGGCGCGGACCGGGACCGCCACACCCGGGGAATAGGCGAGGCTCAGGTCCCGTTGGGTGGCCATGGGCTTTGTCGGATTGATCTCGATCTTGCCCGGCTTTCTTTGCCGGTGAAATTCAAGCGCTTCTTCGTCGGTGAAAGTGGGTCGGCTATGGTCCATGCTGCAATCCTGAACTGATCCACAGAATATCCTTCGGAATCCATGGCTCGTTCAATGGCAGAAACGGATACAGACCGCGCGCGTCTGCTGCGATCTGGTATTTTGCCTCCCATGAATCAGCGTCCAGTATTGGAAGCGGAGAGTACCACGCCCTCCATGGCACAGTTCCTGGAGATCAAGGCCGCGCATCCGGAATACCTGCTGTTCTACCGGATGGGAGATTTTTACGAGCTCTTTTTTGAAGACGCTAGAAAGGCGGCCGAGGCGCTCGATATCGCGCTGACCAGGCGTGGCAAACATCTCGGCGATGACATCCCCATGTGTGGCGTACCAGTGCACGCGGCCGAGCAGTATCTTGAGAAGCTGATCCGAAAGGGATTCCGCGTCGCCGTTTGCGAACAGATGGAAGATCCGGCCGAGGCACGCAGACGAGGCAGCAGGGCGGTCGTGCGCCGCGACGTGACGCGCCTCGTCACCCCTGGCACGCTTACCGAGGATTCCCTGCTGGAAGCACGCGCCGCAAACACCCTTGCCGCACTGGGGTGCGCCGGAGGCGAGTTCGCCATTGCCTCCTCAGACATTTCTACAGGGGATTTTCGAGTAAGCGGCGTTGCTTTAAACGATATTGCGGTCGAACTTGCACGGCTTTCTCCCAGCGAATTGTTAGTTCCCGATAGCTTGCTTGCAGACGGACTTCTCGCGCCCCTGTTGAAGGGAAGTGGGGCGGCTCTGACGCCACTGCCTGCCATCAGGTTCGATTCAGCGGGCGGCGAGCGCGCATTGAAGTCATTATATCGCGTTGCCGCTCTCGACGGGTTCGGGTCCTTCTCACGCGCAGAATTGTCCGCCGCAGGCGCGCTGGTCGGCTATCTCGATCTTACACAGAAGGGCCGCCTCCCTAATCTCAAGCGTCTCACCAATTTGAGGGGAAGCGCCTACATGGCCATCGATGCGGCAACGCGCCGGAACCTCGAGCTGCTGCAGACAATGTCAGGCGCTCGCAATGGAAGCTTGCTGGGAGCGATCGACATGACCGTTACCGCCGCAGGGGCCCGTGAACTCGCTCTAAGACTTTCTTCTCCGCTCATAGATGTTGCCAGCATTGTGGCGCGTCATGATGCTCTGGGGCATTTTGCGGCAGACTCGGAGTCCCGGCGACAGGTGCGCGAACATCTTCGTCGGGTGCCAGATATTGCTCGCGCCCTCGCGCGCATTTCTGTTTTGCGCGGAGGGCCGCGTGACCTTGCCAATGTTCGCGACGGCCTCAAAGCGGCAAGGATGCTGCTGACACTTCTGCCGCAATCCGATGACCCACTGAAACCATCGCTCGGAGAACTTGCAGGTGCAGGGAACGCGTTGCGTGTGGGACTTGCGAAAACCTCCCGCCTGCATGATGCGCTCTACGATCTGCTTATCCCGGAACCACCGTTCTTCCCGCGGGACGGGGGGTTCATCAGATCTGGGGCGCATCCGCCTTTAGACGAGGTTCGAAGTTTGCGGGACGAAGCCCGGCGGGTGATCGCAAGCCTCGAGACACGCTATCGCGGCGACAGCGGCGTCTCGGCACTGCGCATCAAGCACAACGGCGTGCTTGGCTACTTTATCGAAGTCACGCCTCAGCACGCCGACAAGCTGCAGGTCGGAACCAACCGCGAGCTGTTCCGACATCGACAGACCATTGGGAGTGCGGTACGCTTTTCAACGGACGAGCTTGCCAATTTGGCGACACGCATTTCTCAAAGTGCTGACCAGGCGCTTGCGATAGAACGTGAACTGTTCGATCGGTTGTGCGCGCAAGCGCTCGATGTGGCATCTGAACTATCCAGCATCGCTTCCGCACTTGCACGGATTGACGTCGGATCAGCACTGGCCGAACTCGCGGTCGAACGCCGCTATACGCGACCAGATGTCGATGAGAGTGTCGCTTTCGAAATTCGCCGTGCACGGCATCCCGTGGTTGAACCGGCGCTTAAATCGGAGAATGCGCAGCCATTCGTCCCTAACGACTGCAATCTCTCGCGCCACGGTCCAGGATGCCTTTGGCTGGTAACCGGTCCGAATATGGCGGGTAAATCCACCTTTCTCCGGCAGAACGCCCTCATCGCAATTCTGGCGCAAATGGGCAGCTTTGTGCCCGCAGAATCCGCTCACATCGGGATAGTGGACCGCCTCTTCTCGCGGGTCGGTGCCGCTGACGATCTTGCGCGCGGCCGCTCTACCTTCATGGTCGAAATGGTGGAAACCGCCGCTATTCTCAATCAGGCAACGGAACGCAGCCTCGTTATTCTCGATGAGATTGGCCGCGGCACGGCGACATTCGATGGGTTGGCAATTGCCTGGGCGACGGCGGAACATTTGTGCGCGGTCAACAAGTCGCGCGGTCTTTTTGCGACGCACTATCATGAGCTGACGGCGCTAGCCGAACGGCTTCGCGGACTTGCCTGCGTGACGATGCGCGTCCGCGAATGGAATGACTCCGTCGTCTTTTTACACGAGGTAGCGCCGGGAGTGGCAGACCGCTCTTATGGGATACACGTGGCGAAACTCGCCGGGCTTCCGTCGACGGTTGTTGCTCGCGCCGAAGAGGTTCTGCGCGCCCTCGAAGAAGGCCGCGAAGGACACAAGCCGCTCGCGCGAATCGATGACCTACCCCTGTTCGCGCCCGTAACGGCCAAATCAGCCGGCAAACGCAGCGGCGTCGAGGAGGTGCTGCAAAACATTTCTCCCGATAGCCTCTCGCCCAGAGAGGCACTTGAGCTGCTGTATCAGCTCAAGGCGAAACTCACGAATTAGCGGCCTTGCGGCCATGCATCGCTGGTGACAGCATTCCACCATGATCGTTCAGCAGAATACAACGGCCGAGCCAAACAGTGAGCGGAATTCCGCTCACCGTCAGCGGCCACGCAAATTTTTGGTCATCGTCGATAACACCCCGGAGTCACGCGTGGCCGTCCGTTTTGCTACCCGGCGGGCGCAGCACACCGGCGGCCGCGTTACGTTGCTCTGCGTGGCTCAGCACGACGATTTCCAGCAGTGGCGCGGTGTCGAGGAACTGATGCGGGACGAAGCACATCGCGAAGCCGAAAATCTGATCTACGAAGCGGCCAAGACGGTGAACGAAATCTCCGGGATCTTACCGGAACTTGTGATTCTCCACGGTCAGACTGCAGAGTGCCTTGTTGAGCTTATCAAGGGCGACAGGGAGATTTCGATCCTGGTGCTCGCGGCCGGTGCCTCGAAGGAAACTCCGGGGCCGTTGGTTTCGTCCTTTCTCGGCGGGGGCGCCGGTGGCAATCGCATCCCGGTAACAATTGTGCCAAGCGCATTGTCCGACGCAGAAATCGATTCCCTCGCCTAACGGAGAAATCGTGATGCGCTATTTGCACACCATGGTGCGCGTTTCCAATCTAGAAGAGAGCTTGGACTTCTACTGCAACAAACTCGGACTGACCGAGGTACACCGGATCGAAAGTAAAAAAGGCCGCTTCACATTAGTGTTCCTTTGCGCTCCGGCCGACGCAGAACTCGCAGCGGAGAAGCAGGCGCCGCTCCTGGAGTTGACGCACAATTGGGATCCGGCGGAATACACGGACGGGCGCAATTTCGGCCACCTCGCCTATCGCGTTACGAACATTTACGAGGCGTGCCAACGCCTAATGGACGGCGGCGTGATGATAAACCGCCCGCCGCGCGACGGTCATATGGCATTCGTGCGGTCGCCAGACGGCATTTCTATCGAGCTTCTGCAGGATGGTGGTCATCTTCCCGCCGCCGAGCCTTGGATGTCGATGCCAAACGCGGGCACGTGGTGATTATGGGCAAGGTTCTGACCGTCATCGCATTGGGCGGGGTCCTCATAATTCTCCTCGGTGGGTTACTTGTCATGTCCCTCGGCGGCCAGATTTCTCGAGAATGGTCAAATCGGCTTATGCGCTATCGCGTACTGGCACAGGCCGTGGCCATCCTGATCGTCCTTGCGGTGTTGTATTTCAGTGGTCAGCAATAGCGTTCAGAAGAAACTCACCGGGTCAACATCGACTGTCAGTCGTACGGAGCTTGGGCACTGTACGCGGGCAAGCCACATGCGGAGATACGCTTGTATGTCCACATGCTGCTGCGCCTGCAGGAGTAGCCGTTCCCGCGTACGCCCGCGAAGCATCTGATAGAAGGCGGGCGTTGGCCCCCAAATCTTCACGCCCCGGCCTGCGGGTGCCGCTTTCGCGAGCATGCGGCCGCACTGCCGAACGGCATCCGCACTCGTGCCGGAAAGAATGATCGCAGCCAGTCGGCCGAAAGGCGGCGCTTCTGCGCGCTGCCGGTACGAGCGCTCCTGCTCATAAAAGGCGTTGCGCTCACCAGAGGCCAGCGCGCGCATCACGACATCGTCAGGATTGCTTGTCTGGATAAGCACGAGCCCCGGCTTCGCGGCGCGCCCTGCACGGCCGGAAACTTGGTGCAGCAGTTGGAAAATGCGTTCGCGCGCCCGCAGATCGCCGTCGGCTCCGCTCAGATCCCCATCCACCACGCCAACCAGTGTCAACTGTGGAAAGTGGTGACCCTTTGCCACAATCTGAGTCCCAATCACCACGTCCATCTCGTGCTTCGCCATCGCGCGAATCGCAGCTTGGGTTTCAGTCGGTCCGTGCAGGGTGTCGCTAGATGCTATGATCATCCGTGCTTGAGGAAACGCGGCAGTGAATTCTTCTGCCACACGCTCGACGCCGGGCCCGCAAGCGATGAAGCTATGCACCGCCTGACACTGCGGACACGTGTGCGGCGGCGGCATTTCGAAGCCGCAATGATGACAAACCAGCTTGCGGTGATAGCGGTGCTCCACCAGCCATGCCGAGCACTGGTTGCACGTCAGCTTGTGGCCGCAAGTTTCGCAAAGGGTGAGCGGAGCATAGCCGCGGCGGTTGAGGAACAGCATCGCCTGCTCGCCGCTTCCAAGCGTCGAATTGAGCGCGTCCCGCAGCGGCTGAGACAGCCAAGTCCCCGGTTCGACGCGCGCATTTCGCAGATCGATGAGGCGGACTTCCGGAAGCACGGCGCCCCCATGGCGATGCGGCAGCTTGAGCCATTTGTAGCGGCCCGAACTAGCATTGACATAGCTTTCCAGCGAAGGCGTCGCGCTGGCGAGCACGACAGGACAATCCTCGATACGCGCTCGGACGACTGCCATATCGCGCGCATGATAGATCGCACCTTCTTCCTGCTTGTAGGCCTGCTCGTGTTCTTCATCGACGACAATGAGCCCAAGCTTTGGGAACGGCAGGAAGAGTGAGGAGCGTGCGCCGACGATCACCCGCGCGGCGCCTGTCATCACCGCCTGATAGGTGCGGCGACGTTCCTTGTTCGATAAGTCGGAGTGCCATTCCGCTGGCCGGCAGCCGAAACGGTCGGCGAAGCGATCTAGAAATTGGACGGTTAGTGCGATCTCAGGCAACAGGATCAATATCTGCCGGCCGTGTCGCAGTGCTTCAGCAACGGCCTCGAAATAGGTTTCGGTTTTCCCGGAGCCCGTCACGCCATCCAGTAGCGCAGGAGAGAAATGGGCGCTGGCTACTGCGGCTCGCAATGTGCGCACGGCAGCTTCCTGTTCCAGGTTCAACTCTGCAGGTTTGATATCCGGATCGGGGCAGCCGAACCGGTCAAATTCGGGCAAGTTGGCCTCAATCAGCGCGCCTGCACCGACTAATCCT
Organism: Alphaproteobacteria bacterium; assembly: GCA_045810735.1. Taxonomy (GTDB): domain Bacteria; phylum Pseudomonadota; class Alphaproteobacteria; order Micropepsales; family Micropepsaceae; genus Rhizomicrobium. The sequence continues at coordinate 14,882 of JBJMVL010000078.1, read as the reverse complement.
CGGACAACCGCAGCCGAAACGTTTGACTCTGCAGCGAGGGCCGCAGCCGTACGCGCCAATCCATCCGCGGCAGCTGCGAGCGTGCGTTCGCGAGCAGGCGTCAGGCGCGATGGTAGCAAAGTGCCACGTATGTAGGCGAGGCGCGTACCCTCCGGCTCAAACGCCTGAGGCGAGCGCAGGGCGAGCGCGAGAACGAGACCGGGCGACGTAAACGTGTATCGCGCCACCCAATCAATGAATTCGCACAGTCCAGGCGGGAGGCACGGATTGCCGGGAAGCGGTCTAGCCTGCTTTAGCTTGGATCGATCGACTTGACCATCCGCTGGCTGCCATATGCAGCCGAGATAGTCACGTGTACCCAGCGGCGCGGTAACCAGCGTTCCGCGCGGCAAGTCATCGTCAATGATGTAATCGTAAGCGCCTGGAAGCCGCAATGGCAACAGAACCCCCGCCCGTCGGGTGTTTGTGTTGGACATGGGCTTCAACAGTGGGAGATTCATCGCTACAGTTTCCGGCAGCGCATGGAATCGGTCAATTCCCCCTTCCGTAGCAGCGCCGGTGTTGAGTTGGTGTGACATGACGCAGCGTGCAGCAATCAGATGTCCCGCAGAAGCGGCAGCCGAGGCGGTGAAAACGTACATCCGCCTCAACCACGAAAAGCTGGCAGCCGACGGAGAACTTTTGGCACTGCTCTTGCCAGAACGCTTCCCCACTCGGCAGATCAGCGATCTTCAGCGCCACGTCATTGAAAGGCTGCGCGAGGAGAACGCAGCTCTCCGTGCCGAAAGGGATGGCCTAAGGGGTGTTCGCAACAACGCCGTCAGCCTGAGCGAGGCGGTGAAGGAGCGAATCCTCGATCTTCTTGATGCCCGCACCTTCGAAGAGGCCATAGCAGTTGCCAAAGGCGCAGCCGAATCGTTTGGCGCCGATCGTGCGGCACTGTGCGTCGAGGGAGAGGGTGCCGCGCCGAAAAACTGCCACGGTGTGCGGATGATCGCGCCCGGCACGTCTGCCGCGCTGCTTGGGCAGGAGCAAGCGTGCGCTGTCCTGCCGGGCGGCGGCGCCATGCTGCTTGGCTCTGTGGTGCGCGACTGCAGAAGCGTGGCTGTGTTTCGGGTTTACGTCGGACCGGAAGCGCCTGCGCTGCTCTATGTGCTTTGCGCCCGCGAAGGTGGCCGCTTCGAGGGCGAAGAAGAAGCCGATCTGTGCTATTTTGCGAAGGCCCTCGAACGCACAATGCGTGCATGGCTCGGTCTTCCGAGAGTTTGAAACAGAAATGGCTTGCTGCGCTCCGGCATGAGCGGCGTGCAAGCGCGCATACGCTGCGCGCCTATGGCGACGATGTCTCTCGGTTTATCTCTTTCCTTGGGGAGCACCAGGGCATGGAGGTGGACGATCACGCGCTCGGCGGTGTGCTGCCTGCGGACATTCGTGCCTTCATCACGCGCCGGCGCGACGAAGGTCTAGGTCCCCGGGGGGTGCATCGAGCGGTATCGGGCATTCGCAGCTTCTTCCGCCATCTGGCGCGAGAGGGAATTGTCGACAACGCGGCACCGCGCGCCGTCCGAACACCACGTCTTCCGCGCACCCTGCCGCGGCCGCTCAGTCAGGCAGATGCGGCACGCACGCTCAAGCACGCAGCCGCCCCGAGCGGAGCAGACGGCAAGTCGGATTGGATCGCGGCACGCGACGCGGCGCTGCTGACCCTGCTATACGGAGCGGGCTTGCGCATCTCGGAAGCGCTGAGCCTCAAACGTTGCGATGCACCTTTGGGTGAGTCGCTTGTCATTCTCGGCAAAGGCCGGAAGGAGCGCATCATCCCCGTGTTGCCGGAGATCCGCAAACAGATCGATCGTTATGTCGAACTCCGGCCGCCGGCAAATACGACAGACGAGCCGCTGTTTCTCTCCCGTCGCCTCAAGCCAATGAGTGCGCGCGAAGCCCAGGCCCTGATGCAGAATCTTCGAAGTTCGCTGGGCCTATCGGACCGTGCCACGCCACACGCACTGCGCCATTCCTTCGCCTCTCATCTGCTGGATGGGGGCGCCGACCTGCGCAGTGTCCAGGAGCTGCTCGGCCACGCTTCTCTTTCAACCACGCAAACCTATACGCAGATCGAAACCAAACGGCTGATGCAGGTATACAAGAAGGCGCACCCGCGCGGGTGAGGCCGATCTGGCCCCGAGGATTCAATCTTCCAGTGGAGCAGCAGGGCGCGTGAAGTTCTGGCGAATCGGGCCCGGCGGGCGGCTGCCGAGCGGCAGGGCACCAAAATAAACCAAAGCCGCGGCGCTCAAGGTTGCCCAAGGCCAAACCACAACGCAGAGCAGCAGGCCCGCACCAATCCCAATTACGGGCGCCGCCAATCGCTTCGGGATGTACATGTTCTTGAGCGAGAGGGTCGGCAGGCGGCTCACCATCAGAAGCGAAATGAAGGCAATCCAGCCACTGTTGAACAACGGATCGCGCAGCCAAGTCGCGGGGCCCTGAAAGCTCAGCAGCATCGGCAGCAGGATGAGGCAGGCGGCCGCCGGCGCTGGAACACCGGTGAAATGCGGTGCCGGCGCCATATCGTCCTCGGCATCCACCGTCTGCGTGTTGAAGCGCGCGAGCCGAACGGCACAGCAGGCGCAGAACACCAGCGCGATCGTCCAGCCAGCACCGCCGCCGTGATACAACGTCCACATGTAAACAAGCACCGCAGGTGCGATGCTGAAGCTGACCAGATCGGCCAGTGAATCGAGCTGCGCGCCGAACTTGCTTTCCAGCCCGAGCAGCCGCGCAATGCGGCCATCCAGGGTGTCGAGCACCGCAGCTACCCCAATGGCGATAACAGCGGCCTGCCAGTGGCCCGACAGCGCAAAGCGGATGGCGGTCGCCCCGGTGCACAGGCCCAACAACGTCAGCGCGTTCGGGATGAACTTGCTCAGCGGCAGGTCTTCCCGCAGATCGTCGCGGAGGGCCGCAATGCTGCGGCGGGGAAATCGCTTTCTCATATCAACCTCAAGCTTCAGCCCTCGAGCACTGCGAGAATGGTCTCGCCGCCGCGCACCCTTTGTCCCTGCTTTACTGTCACCCGCGCCGCGTCGGGTAGATACACATCAAGGCGGCTGCCGAAACGGATCAGCCCAAACCGTTCGCCGCGGGATACGCGCTGCCCTTCGTTGAGCGAACAGAAGATCCGCCGCGCCACCAGGCCGGCGATCTGTACCACAATCAGCTCCCGCCCCTCAAACAGCGTTAACACGATTGTCATACGCTCATTGTGCTCGCTCGCCTTGTCGAACGAAGCGTTGAAGAACTTCCCCGGCCGATAGGTCATTCCTCCTACCGTGCCGTCCTCGGGAATCCGGTTCACGTGGATGTCGAAGACATTCATGAAGATGCTGAGGCGGGTGCGGGGCTGGGCGGAAAGGCCCAGTTCCGCCGGCGGGACGGCCTCCACCACTGGCAAAAGCACGCCGTCGGCCGGGCTGAGGATCAGGCCGTTCCCCTGCGGCGGGGTGCGCTCCGGATCGCGGAAAAAGGCAATTACCCACAGCGCCAAGGGGGTGGCGATCAGCCCCCACCAGCCCAGCCAGGCCAGTAGCGCGGCATTGACGGCTACGGCGATGGCGATAAAGGGCCAGCCCTCGCGATGGATGGGGAGTCTCACAAGCCGGAGTTCCGTTGGGTTTCAGGCCGGGCGGGCGCGCCGCGCGGCAGCCCCCAAACCTAGTCGTCTCGAAGAAAAAGTGAAGGGCGGCCCGCCGGGGGGTGCGGACTCGCCCTTCCAGACACTCCCACCACACGCCGAAATTCGGCGAAGGAGTAAGGCGAGGATAGCGCGGACGCTTTAATTCGCGGTGAACACGAAACCTGAAATCTTCAGTAATCCAGCGGAAATTGCCGAGCCTAGAACAGCATCCGGGCAATCAGAACGCCCGCGCCGATTGCCACCAGGGCTGCAACAATCGGGCGCTGTTTCACAAAATCCGTAGCGGCGGCGAGCCGCGCGGCGGCATCGAGCCCCCGCTTCTCTTCGACTTCCGTATCTTCCGGCGTGAGCGGCATGGCGGCGTCCGGCGGGTGAATCGGCCCCCGCTGTTCCGGGCCGTGCATCTGGCCGGTGCCGGAATGGCGCGAGCTGAACCCGCCTGGCTGCTGGCGATGGCAGGCCAGCGGTTTGCGGGCCGCAGATCATGCGGCCGCCGACAGGCACCATCGCGTCTCCCCTCGGGCCTTGGTGGAAATTTGGGATCGGCTCCCGCGAGCAGCCTCGGCGCTTCCGCGGCGAGCCTCGAAAATCCTGTTCCACATGGGTGCGCGCGAGGCGACACCCTGTCCCTGTATGTCCCCGCGCCGGTTCAAATCATGGCACCCAAACTCCTCAGGCAGATTGTTGTTGTAAACATACAACGTACAGAACCGTTCTGCAAGAGGCAGGGAGCAGATTTAATGTTGGTGCAACCCGGCTCACCCGGCGGTGAGCAGGTTGTCCATCTCCGGGCCCGAGGGCACGCGGCCGTCGGGCGTCAGCTTGTCCACTGCCTGCGGCAGCGCGGTGCTCAGGCCGGACAGCAGCTGCTCGCGCGACATGCCGGTCTCCCGGGTCAGCCAGTCGATGCGGTCCTGGCCCAAGGCCTGCTCCAGCTCGTGCGGGGCGACCGGCCGGTTGGCACCCGTCGAAACCCAGCTGTCCGCCTTGTCGCCATGGCCGTTCTGGCGCAGGCGATCGAGCAGATCCTGCAAGCCGCCGCTGAGCGCGCCGCCGCCCAAGACCCCGCCGAGCAATCCGCCAAGGCCGCCAAGCCCTCCGGCACCGCCGCCGAGTATACCGCCCAGCCCGCCACTGGAGACCCCGCCGGGGTTCGACGCCCTTCCGGGGCCGGATGTGCCGGCGCCCGCCGTGCCATCGGGCGGGTGGTTGGTGCCCAGCATGTCGGCCAGCCGGCCTTTGCCGTGCAGGGTGCGATAGGCGAGCACGCCGAGAAGGGCCATCGTGATCGGCGACATGCCGCCGCGATGGCCGCCAAGATTGAAAAGCGCCATGTTCCCGATGATCCTTTAGTGCTTCAGGCTGTCCGGCACTTTGCCGCCGTTTTCCGCCAGCTTCGTCATCACCTGCTTGTGCAGCCAGATGTTCATCGACGCGGAATCGTTCATGTCGCCAGTGTAGTGCAGCTCTTTGGCGAGCTCCTGGCGGGCGTGCAGGCTGCTGTCGAGATCGAGCAGCTTCATCAGGTCGACGATGGAGCGTTCCCAGTCGAGATTGGCGTGCTTGCTCGTTTTCAGATTGTTGAGCACCGCTTCCACATCCACCGGCTGCTGCGGTTTGGCCTGCGGCGGCGGCGTGCCGGGTTTCGCCTGCTGCTGCGGCGCGGCGTGCCCCTGTTGTGTGGCGGCCGGGCCTTTGCCCTGGCCGGCGGGATGCGCCTGTCCGCCCGGCTTGCCCGAAGGCTGCTGCTGGGCCTGGGCGTGCCCGAAAATGGCGCCCAGAATGCTGCCGAAAATGCTCATTGCGCACTCCATGGATGAGGGAGGAAGTCGCGACAGGAAACGGCAAGCGTGCGGGAAGGTTGCGCGAGCGGCGGGCGCCGGAAGCCTGCTTCGAATACGGGTGTGCGATCGCGCGGGGTTCGCCTGCCCTTGCTATCGCGCGGAAGCGTAAGCTATTGCAGGCGCGCGTGCCGCCTTAGCTCAGCCGGTAGAGCAACGCATTCGTAATGCGTGGGTCGGGTGTTCGAGTCACCCAGGCGGCACCACTTCAGCGCAAATCACTATCCTGTCGCCGTACTCGTGGGATACTTCGTGAGCGCGACAGGACCATGCGGATAATCTTTCCATCGATTTTCGAGTTTCGTTCTCGTTGTTATGCTCACGGTACCGTTGATGCTGGAGGTGCTGTTTTCGAGCACCCGAATGAAAGAGCTCTTCCACGCACTGATCACGAAATGCGAACTGTCGGTCCGCCGTGACGGTATCTCTGCTAGAGGCCCCCTCGCGCTATTCACCCTAGTCATCCTGTCCGGCATGTACCTGCTTGCCAAATAAACCGCTGATCCACCATCAGACTATGAAATCTGCGGGTTAGAGGTTCGAATCTTGTCCGGTGCGCGGCCTTCCAGTCCGTCTTACTACTCAGAAAAGGGCCGCGCCCCCGGCTACCAACTCACCATCACGGAGGTGCGTTGCGCATTCGGGGGAAGAAACAGAGCGTAATTTTGTACTGTGCGGTAAGAAGCGGCTCCTACGGGCTGACCTTGGAACCAGCGACGTCCATTAGCGCTTCAATTGGTACAGCGTACCCTCGTTGTCTGGACCGCCCCCAGTCGTTGCACCATAAAGCATTCCGTTCGGCCCTGCCGTAATGCTGCCGGGGAAAGCGCCATCCTCCGCCTGTCCTCCCAAGAAAGTGTGCAGCACCGTCTCCGTTCCATCGAATGCGAGTTTGTAAAGGACGCCGCACTGACAGGTTGGGTCGCCGCCAAATAGCGTCGTCCCGTACAGCACGTTGTCAATAACACGAAGGGCGACGGGTCGGCTCCCCTGCGCAGCGTTGGTAAAAGAATAAATCACGGAAAATGTCCCGTCCGGAGTCACTTTGAAGACGGTGCCCAACCCCCCCGAGCCGCCCTGGATGGTGCTGCCGTACAGATTGCCCGCCGTATCCTGAACAAGAGAGCCGGGGTGCGCGCCATCCGTCGCATACGTCAGCGCGTGCAGGGTGGCGAAGGACCCGTCCGGAGACATTCTGTAGATGACGCCCGCCCAATCCTTGCCGCCGCCGCCGCTTGTGCTGCCGTAGAAGTTGCCATCCAGCCCCCTCAGCAAAGGGCCGACAGGATATGCGCCGTCGCTGCCGCCGCTGAATGCATGCATGACCGTGAATTGTTTACCTGTCAGTCGCCAGATGCTGCCGTTGCCGTTGGGGCCGTTGGCATACGCAACGCCAAAGAAAACGTTACCATCGCGAACGGGAGCAGAGGGTCCGAAGCCGTCCTTTTTCTTCAGAAATTTGTGCAACAGTCTTTCGGTGCCGTCTGCATCCAACGAATAAACGACACCGCACCCCATTTTCCTGCAGTGTTCGACGCGGCCGCCGTAGCCCGTGCTGCCAATGATCCTGCCGCTATGCCGATCGTAGATGAAGCCGTTTGGGGAACTTCCGTCCGCGCCACTGAACGAATAAAGCATCGTGTATGTGCCGTCCGGCGAAAACCTGAAGATGCCCCCGCGTTGGGTGGGGCCACCGGTATAAACGTCCCCCAGAATATTGCCGGCTTTGTCGAGGACCAAGTCTCCCGGAAGAGCACCAGTGACATAGTAACCGAAGCTGTAGAGCAGCTTGTATCGCGATGCAGTGTCGTAGCTCCACGAAGGATTCGCGAAAGCGGCCGCCAAGGCGACAACACCCAACGATTTTGTCAATACACGCATATTTATTCCCCTGCTTCAGAGGCAAGAGTATATCACTTGGGGCAGCAATCCCAAGGTCAACAACGGCTAGCCGTATCTGTGCGCCAACCGCCGCACTCGGAGAGGTGGGACAACGCTAAGATTGGCCGGTTGCCCTCACGTATCGGCCTTCACCAAGCAGGCAACACTCCTGCCCGGGGAAGCCGCGCAGGTCCGCCAGATCGAGATTGCCCAGTTCGCACTTTTATCTCGTCGGGTGCGCTGCCTATACAGGTTGTCTACGGAAGACTCGAAGACGGATAGCGATCTCTTTTCATCGTCGTTCCAACCAGGTGTCACGACAACTCGCTCTTTGGACTGCTCCAGTTTGATTGAACGATGATCGACTAAGGGCTGAGGATGGCCGTGAATGCAAAATCGAGGCCCCCCCCTCCTTGCCAAGCCGCGTTCGTCCAATTGCTCTCGTTACCCTCGTTATTCTGATATGCCCAAGTCCCATCGGGATAGGAACGGCCGGATACATATCCCCAGCCGGATTTGTACCTCCTCTTGCATTGCTCCCAGTCCTTATCGGTGCTGGCAAAGATGACGTACCGCGCTCCCGGCGTCACGGTGAGCGACGTAGCAAAGGTCATTTTATGGAAGGCATCGTCGGTGAAGGAGACCGTTCGTGGCTTGGACTCGTAAAGGGAGTTACCAGTGGCCATCGTCCCGCCCCATGCGTACACCTCTCCGCGGACCACCATCCAGCCCGGGCCGGTCTGGTGTTTCCACCAGAAGCTGAATTTGTCGAGAGTATGCTTCCCTTTCGGAATGGTGATGATCTGCCCAAAGGTTGACAAGGGCAGGGGGTGGTTCGGCGTACCCTTTTTGGAGCAGCCGAATCCTCCGATGTTGCTGCTCCCGTCCCAGTCCTTGTAAGTGTTGATGGCCGAGGCTGAGCTACTGCCCAACACCGCAGAGACAAAGCAGAGAATCGACAGATTGCGCATTCACCCCTCCGCAAGGGCCGAAGTATACTAGTCCATGCCCTACACTCCAACAGGTACTAAACGCCCTGCCGATGTCATCAACAGCGTCCCCCAGCGCTTTGTGGGTCCTGGGGCCATGTAGGGGTCAGAAACTCAACATGCGTGGCGCCTGATCAAGACTGTCCAGTTCGCAGTTTCATCTCGTCCGGTGCGCGCCAGAAAACCAAATTGGGGACAAGCCTGATTACGCGAGATGCGAAGGGCAACTTATGCGGCACCACCTTCGACTGCGCCCACAACTCCGGATCGCAGCCGTCCAGCAGACTCGATTTCAGCTGCGTTTATGCTACCGCGTTCTCAGGTAGCCGTGCTCTACGTGATCTGCGCCAAGATAGCTGCCGACGATGTGGTCACGATTCCTCAGATGGCCTGTGTCGTAAGTGATGGGGCTCCACGGAATGTGCAACATCTGTACCGAACCATCGGCTTCATACAGAAATTGCTTCGATCCACCCGGGACTGAATACGACGTGCCGATCACAGTTCCATGAACGTCAATGGACGCAATATATGTATCGCTTGCACCAGGAACGTCGACTGTGATGATGCTGCCATCGGTCTTCCTGACGAAGCCGTGAGTGCCGACATCATTTGCGTAGGTTCCAACCGTATTTCCTTGGGCATCAAGGCACGACGGAAGCACAGTCATTTGGGCGGTCAACGGCAGGTCGAACTGGGTAATCGTTCCGTCGGGAGCGCGTACAAAGCCAAGCTGCGAGCCGTCAAATCCTGCTGCTCCTCCCGCGTCATTAATGCCGCAGAAATACGCCATGCCCTGAAAGATCGTGTACTTACCATTTTTTGTACGCATAAAATCACCAACGCTGCTCGTTCCAACCATTGTGCCACGGGAGTTGATACAGCAGGCCGTGGCCCACGTGCTTCCAAGCGGATCGATCGTCACCATTGTTCCGTCAGGAGACCGCAGATACCCATGGATCTTATTGCCCGGCATGAGGTAGTTGCCGACAATTTGGCCGTTGTCATTAATGTCGTAAATTTCGGTATCGACACTGCCCGGAACGCTGACCGTTTCCATCGTCCCATCGAGCTTTCGTACGAAGCCGACGTACGTGCCGCCGCGCGAGTAAGCGGTGCCGGCAACCACGCCTGATTTGCTTACCGCATGCGGAAATACGTCCACATTTGGGATATCTATGCTTACGTAGGTCGCTGCGAACGCTTGCTGGGCGAGCATGCCATCACACAGAACGGCGGCAACAAACCCGATGATCTGCGACGGCAGCGTTCTTGGCCACATTTTCATGGCAGGCGATTCCATCAGCTTGGCGGGGCCATTATTCCGACAAATGCATTTACCAATCTTAAGCTATGAGATCGGCCGTCTCCCGCCGCGGATTAAGGTCTCGCCGAAAAACCTGGCGTGAACGGTGATAACGGCCAAAAATCACGCTGGCACATGGCTTTTTCCGGCGGCCACTTAGCGAGGGACACCTCTGCACGCGTACGTCGCAGAACCGTGCCTGACCGAGACTGTCCAATTATCAGTTTCCTCATGTCCGGTGCGCGTCGGAGAGGTGCGGAATTTCCGCTCTTCGGCAGCAGCGTTCCAAAGATTTAAGCGAGAACTACACGCCTGTAGCCCTACATTCAGGCCATGAAGGGCCTCGCGATTTCCGTTCTCTGGACACTCCCGGTCGTGCTTTTCCAGTGGATGGGCATGGCTTGGTATTGGGCGCTGCTCGCATCGATTCCGGTCATGGCAGTGGCCTATTGGCTCTACTACCGCTGGTTAGACAACCACGGCTGAAACGCGCGTTGTCTCTGCGCCTAAGGAGAAGCGCATCAAAACTCGCCACTGAGCTTGAGCGAATTTAGGGACAGCATACCTATTCCCCCACGCTGACTAGTCCACGGAACATGTATCGTGCCCCGAATTTGTATGCCGCTTCCCAATTCCACGAGCAGGAGACGCCCGCGGCGTCATAATCGCCGCGGGTCCCCGTCGATCATGCCGCGCGATAGCGGCCGATCATAGAATCATTTCGCCAATGAGAGGTCTTTGGCGGTTGAATGTGTGATCTTGATGGCCTTCACGCCGACGGCAGCTGCGCAATTGCTTGCCTTGCTATGGTAATCATCGAGCGCAATGGCGCCATAGGTGCCGGCACCGCCGCCAGTGGGAAACGACGTGCCGTAGTCGTAAGTGTACTTCTGCTTTCCGGCCGCGCTCTTGATCGTCATCGTGGCCAGCGAGCCGCAAAGCGAAAGCGTCAGCGTCGCTGGGCTAGGAACCGGCGAATTCAGCTGGAAGAATGAACCACCGCCGTCATTACCGATGTAGAGAGCGCCGTACTCGAACATCCGCTGCCATTCTGCTCCTGGATTTTGGCATAGGCATTGTTCCCGCTGGCGATATCGCCAGTGGCCACGGCGCCAAGCTGCAAGCCCGTGCCATTCAGATATACCGTGGCAGAGACCTGCGAATCGCCGCTCGATTTCTTGTAGTAGCCCAGCGAATTGTCGCCACCCTGCAGCTGGTTGTTGGTGATATGCAGGTCGCTGCCGGAAGGACGACCCATCTCTTTTCCAGTGACGCGCGATCGAAGTTATCTTTCGCAGCCATCGCGGACGTCGCGCACAAGGCGGCGACCGCGGTCGCAGCACCCAACAATGCAAGCGTCTTCATCATTGTGACCCCCGTTGTTTGACGGCACCGTCCGTGCCGCCTGCCGAAACTCTATGCCTATAGTTGCCGCATGCAAGATTTTCGCGCTCTCGGTGCGGAGGTGGCTTTTGAGCTAATCCGGCTGCCAATCCTCCGCTGCGGCGGTCAGTTCTGCCGCGCAGCGAGCTGCGGTGGTTTTTTCTTCCACGGATAACCATGCCGGGCTTGCCGGTACGCATAGTCGAACTCTGCGTTCATGTAAGCCGTGTCGAAATTGCCAGCCGGATGCGGCGTGGTAAAGTCGTCGCCGATGGCGGCGAGGTTGTAGTCGACGCCATCGCGCTGCGTGGTGGTGTAAAGGCGCAAGGTATCGTTGGTGCCGCTGTACTTGATCATGGTCGAGATCGCCCGGCCGACAATGGTCAGGGTCTGGGGCTTTGTCGCAGTCCATTCCGCGTTCTCGCGCGCGTTCAGGATCAGATAGGCTTTCCGGTTCCGGTAAGGCTGATCGCGAAGCGCGATATTCGGCGGATACAGAAACATCTGTGCGATGGCACCGCCATCGACGTGCAGTTCCTGGTATTTCCTGCCGTCCAGTTCGACATCGATCAGAAGCGGTTGAAACATGCCGGGTATGGCCGACGAGGCGCGCAGGATCTCGCGGATGAGATGGAGCGCGCCCGGACGGCCGCTATCGGCAATGGCGCCGATGTTCCAGAGGCATGGCCGTTGGGCATCCAGATCGGTCGTGCCGATGAAGAGGAGCCGGCCCTTGCGATATTCGGTTGCAATGTTCGCCATCATCCCTTCGTCAACAAAGCGCGAGATGAGCAGCCAAAGCGGCGTGGTATCGGACAATGCGTCGTCGAACAGGGCGCTGGTAAAGAAACGCTTCTTGTACACGTCGTCAGCCGAGATGGTCGTGTACACGGCGCGGAGCTCAGGATCGTACCTTGTCCCGAGAAATGCGAGCGGCGCGATCAGGGCGCCGGTGCTGACACCGGTGACCAGTTGAAATTCCGGGCGGGTGCCGGCGTCGCTCCATCCAACCAGAAGACCGGCTCCGAATGCGCCGTCGTCGCCACCCCCGGAGAGGGCAAGAAACTGGGTCGGAGGCATTGGCGCATCTTTCGCCAGTCCCAAGGCCTGCCGCTGCCTTTGAACGGCCTTTCTGCCTTCGGCAATCAATTCGGCGCTTTGGGTGGCGGGAAAGAAGCGCGCGTTCGGAAGGCCCAATGGCAAGGCTCTGACCGTCATATCCGATGGCACGGCTGTCAGTCGTTCGGTTCCTGCGCAACCGCCCATGGCGAATGTCGCCCAAGCAGAAAACAGCACCATTGCCCATCGCGGGAACGTACCGCTCATGATGTTCACTTCGCCGCAAACAACTGTTGGTTCCTGCGCGATTGTGGAACAGCGGCAGGCGCAGAGTGAGTTGGACCAAGGTCCAACTTCATTGCGCCAACATGGCCGCGGTGGGCCAGCAGCGATATCATGTCCTGAACTTCTGTTCGAAAGCTAACCGCGAAAGCGGGCCGCTTCGTCCGAGCCTTTGGTGGCGTCGCCCGGGCTGTAGGAATGCGCGCCGGCTCCCGCAAGCTTGCCGTCGGCCACGATGAGATACTCCTCGCGCATCGGCCGGCCGTCGAGCCAGCATTCCAGAATCTCGCGCGTGCCCGCGGCGTAACGCGCCTGCGCCGATAGCGACGTGCCGGAGGTGTGCGGCGTCATGCCGTGATGCGGCATGCTGCGCCACGGATGGTCTTGCGGCGCCGGCTGGGGGAACCAGACATCGCCGGCGTATCCCGCGAGCTGTCCGCTCTTCAGGGCGCGCGCCACGGCATCGCGGTTGCAAATCTTGCCGCGCGCCGTGTTGACGAGATAGGCGCCGCGCTTCATGCGCGCGATCATCGCGTCGTCGAACAAATTCTCCGTTTCCGGATGCAGCGGCGCGTTGATGGTCACCACATCGCAGACCTTCACCATGTCTTCCACGCTGGGATGGAACGTGACGTTCAGCTCGGTCTCGACCTCCTTCGGCAGGCGGTGGCGATCGAAATAATGCAGCCCGACGTCGAAAGGCTTCAGCCGCCGCAAGACCGCAAGGCCTATGCGGCCAGCGGCGACGGTTCCCACCTGCATGCCTTCCAGATCGTAGGAGCGGGCGGCGCAATCGGCGATGTTCCAGCCGCCGGCCACCACCTGCTGGTAGGACGGGATGTAATTGCGCACCAGCGACAGGATCATCATCATCACGTGTTCGGATACGCTGATGCTGTTGCAGTAGGTCACTTCGGCAACGGTGATGTTGCGATCCATGGCGGCCTGCAGATCGACATGATCCGAGCCGATACCGGCGGTGATCGCGAGTTTCAGTTTCGGCGCCCGGGCGATGCGCTCGGCGGTCAGATAGGCCGGCCAGAACGGCTGCGAGATGACGACGTCGGCATCCGGCAACTCGCGATCGAAGGTGGAGTTGGCACCGTCCTTGTCTGACGTCACCACCAGGGTGTGGCCGCGCGCTTCGAGAAATTTGCGAAGGCCCAATTCGCCGGACACGCAGCCCAGAAGATCGCCCGGCCGGAAGTCGATCGCCGATGGCGTCGGCAGGGTCTGCCCGTTGGGATACTTCTTGAGTTTCGGCACATTGTCGCGCGGATAGGCGGTTGGATAGCCGCCGGCCGGATCGTCATAGAGGACGCAAAGAACCTTCGCCATGGTTGCCTCCCGCTGGTGGGACTTTACGGGACATCACGCCGGCTGCGCCACCTCTAGTTTGCGCGCGCGCTACCGAGAGAATGCTTTGAATAAGTCAAAGGAAAGAGGTTCAGGCGGACAGATGAATCAGACCGTCCGGCGTGATGCGTCGAGCAGGGACCAGAGCACGACAATGAGGCATCCGCCCATGATCATGACTTCGGCCCAACCCCACCAGGCGGGCTGCCCGGTTGTCGCGCGCACGCCCCACAGCATCAGTGCCAGGCCCGCAATTGCGAGCATAAATGTGCCGGCGCGCGCCAGGAACTCGCGCGGCGTGAAGCGGAGCGATGCAAGCAGAACGCCGGCGCCGATCAGGAACGTGACCATGCCTAAACTTAGCAGCGGGGGATTAAGACTTTGTTGCCGAGATAGTACGCATCTCGCGTGAGAAGCACCGCAATCCTTGCGGCAAATAACCTGGCGCCCATTCCTGTCCGCCGCCGCATTCCCTGTTAGTCTCGAACCGGAGCACGGAGCGCAAGGGCGAACATGGCGGCTGATATCACGTTCCTCGGAGCGGCCGGAACGGTTACCGGCTCTAAATACCTGCTGGAAGCCGGTGGCAAGCGCATACTGGTCGATTGCGGGCTGTTCCAGGGTGCCAAGCCGCTCAGGCTGCGGAACTGGGACAGGTTTGCGGTGGACGCGGCGTCGATCTCCGCCGTCGTCCTCACCCACGCCCACATCGATCACACCGGATATCTGCCGCTGCTGGTGAAGCAGGGGTTTCGCGGGCCGGTTTTCTGCTCGGCCGCCACGCGCGACCTATGCCAAGTCCTCCTGCCCGACACCGCGCATCTGCAGGAGCAGGACGCGCAATTCGCCAATCGTCACGGCTATTCCAAACACCAGCCGGCGCTGCCGCTCTACACGATCGCCGATGCCGATCAGGCGTTGGGGCAGATGGAGCCGGTTGCGTTCGGAGAGGGCCGGCCGATCGCCGCAGGCGCCACCATCCTGCTGCGCCACGCCGGGCACATTCTCGGCGCAGCACATGTGGAGCTGAACTGGGACGGCACGACCATCGTGTTCTCGGGCGACATCGGCCGCTACGGCGATCCTCT
>JBJMVL010000077.1:0-40140 GCA_045810735.1 Alphaproteobacteria bacterium | reverse complement strand
TGCAGCAGATAAAGGCGCGATATAAGGAACTCGTGAAGCGGTATCATCCCGACGCAAACGGCGGCGATCGGGGCGCCGAGGAGCGTCTGAAGCAGGTCATCAAGGCCTATGGCGTGCTCCGCGCGTCGGGGCTGACCTAGACGCCGGCCCCTCCCCTCAAGCGGCGGCTTCCGCCCGAGTGATAAAGCCGGTTACAAGCATGAATATGGAGCCTCAGGGCCTCGACACGGGCGCCCCCGACATCAGGATCGACGTCGCCAAAATCTTCGGCATCGACGCAAAGATGAAGGTGCCGGCGTTCTCCCGCGGCAACGAATATGTGCCCGACCACGATTCGGCCTACCGCTTCGACCGTGACACCACGCTGGCCATTCTCGCGGGCTTCGCCTTCAACCGGCGGGTAATGATCCAGGGTTATCACGGCACGGGGAAATCCACGCATATCGAGCAGGTGGCCTCGCGGCTCAACTGGCCGTGCGTCCGCGTCAATCTCGACAGCCACATCAGCCGCATCGACCTGATCGGCAAAGATGCCATCGTGCTGCGCGAGGGCCAGCAGGTGACAGAATTCCGCGAAGGCCTACTGCCTTGGGCGTTGCAGCACCCCGTTGCACTGGTGTTCGACGAGTACGATGCCGGCCGGCCGGATGTGATGTTCGTGATCCAGCGCGTGCTCGAAGCTCAAGGCAAGCTGACGCTGCTGGACCAGAACCGCGTGATCCGTGCCCATGCAGCATTTCGCCTGTTCTCGACCACCAACACTATCGGTCTTGGCGATACTACTGGCCTCTATCATGGCACGCAGCAGATCAATCAGGGGCAGATGGACCGCTGGAACATCGTCACCACGTTGAATTACCTGCCGCATGACGACGAGACGAACATCGTGCTCGCCAAGGTACCCTCCTATGCGACGTCACCAGAAAAACGGAAACAGATTTCCGCGATGGTGCGCGTAGCAGACATGACGCGGAACGCCTTTATCAATGGCGATCTGTCTACGGTGATGAGTCCGCGCACGGTGATGACATGGGCGGAGAACGCGGAAATTTTCGGCGACATTGGTTTCGCCTTCCGACTGACGTTTCTGAACAAATGCGATGAACTGGAACGAGCCACCGTTGCAGAGTTTTACCAGCGCGCGTTCGGAGAAGAGTTGCCCGAGAGCGCTGCGAAGGTACTTGTGGCTTGAAACCGGAAAACTTCGCGGAGCCGTTCAAGCGGGCCATCGGCGCAGCGGTACGGGCAATTGCCGGCGAGCCAGATCTGGAAGTCACATTCTCCGCCGAGCCGCCAGCGCTAAAGGGCAAGAAAGCGCGGCTGCCGTTGCCCTCTCGCAATTTGCCGCCCTCTGAAATCGCAGTCGTCCGCGGTTTCGGCGATGCGTATGCTCTGAAGCTCGCGTACCATGACGAGAAAATTCATCTGCGGTTACGGCCGCAGTCGGCCGATGCCGCTAACGTTTTTGAGAATTCCGAGCAGGCACGCGTTGAAGCTATTGGCGCACTGGCGATGAAGGGTATTGCCGATAATCTGGCGGCAAATCTGGACGCTCGATACAACGCTCGTGGCCTTGCCAAGGTAACGGATCGCGCGGATGCGCCCCTTGCCGATGCTGTGGGACTCATCGTCCGCGAAAAGCTGACAGGCGAAAAGCCTCCCGACAGTGCCCGGCAGGTCGTTGAGCTGTGGCGGCCGTGGATCGAAGAACGAGCCGGTCCCGATCTCTTAAAGCTTGCGACCGCCATGCGCGATCAGCGGACATTTGCCAGGCTCACCCGCACGATTTTGCGGGACCTCGACTTGGCGGACGAAACCGGGGAGGACACAGAAACCGAAGGGACGGACCAGCGCGAAGGCGAGCCGGAAGGCGAAGAAGGCAGCGAAGGAGCCGAAGCGACTCCAGAAGCTGCCGCCGAAACAGAACTCAGCGAGAGCCAGAGCGAAGAGGCTGAAGACGCGGCGACAGAAATCCGGACTGAGCGCGCAGAAGCGGACGATGCACAAGAGCCTGATGAGGGCACGCGCCCCCGCCGTCCCGAGCAGCCCTTCGAGCATCAGCACGAATGGGGCTACCGCATTTACTCAAACAAATACGACGAAATCGTCACCGCTACGGATTTGTGCGATGGTGATGAACTGTCCCGCTTGCGCAGCTTTCTCGATCAGCAACTTCTGTCGATGCAGAGCGTCATCGCGCGGCTCGCCAACCGGATGCAGCGCCTGTTGATGGCGCAGCAAAATCGCACATGGGAGTTCGACCTCGAGGAGGGCCTGCTTGATACTGCCCGCCTGCCCCGCATCGTTATTGACCCCATGCACCCACTGTCGTTCAAACGGGAGAAGGATACCAACTTCCGGGACACAGTAGTCACTCTGCTGCTGGACAATTCCGGCTCGATGCGAGGGCGGCCGATCATGGTCGCAGCGATGTGCGCTGACATTCTTGCGCGGACACTGGAGCGCTGTTCCGTCAAGACAGAGATTCTCGGCTTTACCACGCGGGCCTGGAAAGGGGGCCAGAGCCGCGAACAGTGGATTGCCGAGGGCAAGCCGGCGCATCCCGGACGTCTCAACGATCTACGGCACATCATCTACAAGGCCGCTGACGAGCCATGGCGGCGCGCGCGGAAGAATTTAGGCCTGATGATGCGGGAAGGCCTGCTCAAGGAAAACATTGATGGCGAAGCGCTGATCTGGGCGCATACGAGGCTGGTGGCACGCTCAGAGCAGCGGCGGATATTGATGATCATTTCGGACGGGGCGCCGGTGGACGATTCAACACTGTCGGTGAACTCCGGCAACTATCTTGAGCATCATCTGCGCCGGGTCATTGGGGATATCGAAGAAAAATCCTCTGTTGAGTTGGTCGCTATCGGCATCGGGCACGACGTGACCCGGTATTACCGGCGCGCCGTCACGATCCTCGATGCCGAGCAGCTTGGCGGCGCCATGACAGAGCAGCTGATCTCCCTGTTCGCGGAAGAAACTGCGCGCCTTGCGCACCCCGGACGCCACGCGCAGTCCGGCAGCCAATTGCGGGCCGCAGCGTGGGCCTAAGGCGTGGCTGCGGTAGCCGGCTGCTTGCCGGATTTGTCGGGTGCGGGCTTTGCGCAGGTCTGGGCGCCCTAGATGTCATTCCAACCGCGCAGCGATCTGACGCAGTACAACTGTCCTCCAAAATCCTTCCGCTATCTTCTGCTACACCCAGCGAAAACCGCGTCGGCTCCCTCACTTATCGGGGCGGCCTGGAAATTACGTCTGCTGACGCGCGTTTCGGCGGCTGGTCCGGCCTGCTCGTCAGCGCCGATGGCAGCCACCTGCTCTCACAGTCCGACGAAGGGCATTGGCTGCGGGCCCGTTTGTCCTATGCCAAATCTGGCAATCTGGCCGGTATCGCAGATGCGCAACTGGCCGATATGCAAGGCGCCGACGGCGCTCCGCTGAAGTCCAAACTGGAGGCGGATGCCGAAAGCCTTGCAGCTTTAACGGAAAAGGGCCCTGACGGACAGGTTGGGGTCAGCTTCGAACGCGATGCACGCGTCTGGCGCTATGATCTTTCCGGGTCACTGGAAACGCCGGCGACAAACATCCCTACCCCCGACGATATCAAGACGCTCGACTTCAACTCCGGACTTGAAGGCCTAACGCGCATCGCTCCGAACACGCTGCTTGCCGTCGCAGAGATACCCCAAATTCGGGGTGAAGATCACTCCGCCTGGATGATCCCGATTTCCGGCCAAAAGCCTGGAACGCATTTCGCGCGGCTCAGCGTCAAACATCATAACCCCTATGAGATTTCAGATGCCGCCATGAGCCCGAGCGGCCGCTCATTGTATTTGCTGGAGCGGCACTATTTCGGGC
The DNA here is from genome assembly GCA_045810735.1 of Alphaproteobacteria bacterium. Classification (GTDB taxonomy): domain Bacteria; phylum Pseudomonadota; class Alphaproteobacteria; order Micropepsales; family Micropepsaceae; genus Rhizomicrobium. The sequence goes on along the minus strand of JBJMVL010000077.1, from coordinate 36,276 downwards.
CGTTTCGCGGTGTGGTGGTCGCGGTGCGGCGCATAGATGCTTCAACCATCAAACCAGCCGCGCGACTGGATGGCCCGGAGATCGCGCGTTTCACCATGCACGAGAATATCGACAACATGGAGGGGCTGGCGCTGCGACGGGATACAAGTGGCAGGACGCTGCTCTATATGATCTCAGACGACAACTATAACCTGATGCTGCAACGGACGGTTCTGCTGATGTTCGAAGTCGAAGACGATCCCCGTTCCTAACTGCGCGCCCTCATGTAGAATCTAGCTGATTCTTCTGCCACGGGCAGATCGGCCTGTGCACGATTCGGCCGGGAAAATTGCGCAATTGGGCGGCGAGGCTATGACCGCGAATTCTCTCTCGAGGGTTGCAGCGTTCTGTCTCGCGACCGCGCTTTCCGCTTGCGCCGGCGTGCAGGACAGCGAAAACGTCCTCCAGATGGCGGACACGATCTCCCGGATGAGGGAGCAGCAGGTACTCCGCAACGTCTCTGCGGCCATTTCCGATCATGACATGGTGCCCTCGCAAATCGTCCTGGGTACCGGCCAAGCCAACGTCCAGATGGGGATCAATTCGCTTTTCAAGCTGCCGCACTTCGATTTATCCAAGCCTTCGCGACAATGGGATATCGGGGCCACTGACCTCTGGATCGCCCAATGGCAGATGGAGCCAGTCACGAATGCCGACGATCTTCGGCGCCTGCGCAATCTGTATGCACTCGTCGCCTCGAGCGACGCCGAATACGACCGGCTTTGGGCCTATATTCGCGCCCATCCGACGCAAATGCCGTCCCCGTCTGGAATGCCGGAGCTCGCGCACGGCAAGGGCGGCAGCGGCAAGGCTCCTGCCGTCGGACTCAGATGGACGGATGCGCTTGGAATTCTGAAAATCGGTGATTCGATTGGCTGCAAGTATTATCAGGAGGCGAAGCCGCCCCGTGCTGAAGGAGGGCTGCCGTTCCGCCGTTGGCTCTTCTGGCGGCACGACAGTGGAGCTTGGCTGCCAGAGAGGCCGGATTCCGCTCCTCAATCGCTGGGTAGCTATGGCGATTGGGAAATCGGCGTCACTTCGCGTGCATGCTTCGATGATTTTGTGATCATGATGCAGGCAGCGACCCCAATCGCCGAACAGGTAAGCACCCAAGGCCCAAAGATTATGCTTGGCCAGTAGCCCTCAGATGCATCAACTTGGTGGGACGGTGCTATAATGCAGTAACTCGAAGCAATTCGTGCCATTCCCCTGCAATTGGCCGTAAAAACTTTTGGCCTCATGCAACCACGCGGTGTGGGATTTGTAGTCCGCCTCGACTGCACGAAGGGGACGGAGCGAGACGAACTTGCGTCCTGACTTCACAAACCAGCAGGCGCGGCCGAGAAGCCGGCGGCTGCGGTCGCGCAGAAGATCAGCATCGTAAAAAATATCCAGAACCTCATCCTTGATCTTCGCTTCCTTAGCCGGATCGGAGAGGGCTTTGTCGACGGGTTCATCGCCGATGCTCTCCTGCAGATCCTTGTAGTCCAGCTTGAGCTGCGTCACGGCGTAGTTCAGGTAGCTTTCATCGCGGGTGACGTTGGCGAACAGCCGCGGATCCAGCGTTTCGATGACCGAAGAGGATTCCAGATCGCGTGAGAAATTAAAGTTCTCGAATTGTGTCAGATCGACATCTCGTTCAGCCGCCAGGAGCTCGCGAACCTGCTGCGCAAAAGCGGCGCCCGGAGCGATGACGGCGGCGTTGGCCCCGCCGTTTTGCAGCCTGACATACGGCCTCCCTTTGTCCAGAATGGCATCATACTCATTGAGCATTTCCATGGACGGCGCCGTGCGGCCCGCCCGGATCGCAGTTTTCGCCAGCACCTGTTTCAGTTCCAGGTCGCGGTCGTGCTGATCCTTGAAGTTCTGCTGAAAGAAAAAGATGAACAGGGAAACGCCGATTCCGATCAGCAAAACGCCGAGCTGCGAAGCGGTATTGCGGTAATACTCGAATTGCTTTTCGCGGTGGCGTTCGTCGCGCACGACGCTTTGCACCACGCGGGTGTTCACGAACAGCGACAGGATTACGAGGCCGGCGCCGATCATCGCCAGTCCGGCAATCAGGAGATAGCCGTGCTCGCCAAGTTCCATGATGCTGGTTTCAGACCTGCCGAATCGAAAGTTTATTCTGCGTGAGTTCGGCCGCTGCCACCAGCGGACGCACCTATTCGCGCGCAGGAAGGGCTAGGCGGCCGCTGCGGTCTGTTGTTTTTTCGAGATGAGGCGCTTCAGTTTCATGGCGCGATCGGACAGGTTCGTTTCTGTTGCCTTCAGCAGAAACGGATCGAGCCCGCCCAAACGGTCCACGGAGCGCAGCGCATTCATGCTGATTCGCAGCTTCACCTTCTGACCAAGCGCCTCGCTGGCCAGCGATACCGTCTGAAGATTGGGCCGGAACACCCGCTTCTTCTTGTTGTTGGCGTGGCTGACATGGTGGCCGACCATGGGCCCCTTACCGGTCAATTCACAGCGGCGCGACATACCTGTTCTCCAAAAGAGCGGCTCTCATAAGGGCCGAGCCCGCTCTGGTCAAGATTCTGGACATCGATCAGAACCGCGGAACTGGCTGACTAGCGCGCGAGCCGCCGCCCCCGGTAGCTGACGGCGGGCGACTACCTCGCCCTCGACGACACGATCTTTTTCGGCGAGGGCTTTGTTCTTGAAAATCTCCTCTGCCAGAAGGGCTTGCATCTCGCTCCGGAACCAACTTCTGAGCTGCCTTTCGCGCAATTTCTGAAGCTGGCCCGACGTCTGAAGCCCGTCCTGGAAGCGGCGCATGGCGCTCCAAGCCTCCGCGATCCCCCGCCCCTCCAGTGCCGAAACCTGCATCACCCGAGGTTCCGCGCCGGCGTACTTCGGCCGCATTAAATGTAGGGCGTGCCCATAATCCGCTGCCGCGCGGGCCGCCGCTTGCTTCAGATCGCCGTCCGACTTGGTGATCAGCACGATATCCGCGAGCTCCATGACACCCCGCTTGAGCCCCTGGAGTTCGTCGCCGCCACCAGGGCTGATCAGGAGCACGAACAGGTCTACCATTTCGGCGACGGCGGTTTCCGATTGCCCCACGCCGACGGTTTCCACTAGCACCAGATCGAAGCCAGCCGCCTCAACCAGCAGGACGGCTTCGCGGGTGCGCCGTGCCACGCCGCCTAGCGTCTCGCCTGCGGGCGACGGCCGGATGAAGGCATCCGGGTTGCGCGCCAGCTGTTCCATCCGCGTCTTGTCGCCCAATATCGAGCCGCCGCTGCGCCGCGACGAGGGATCGACCGCCAGCACCGCTAATTGGTGTCTTTCACCGATCACGTACGCGCCGAAGGCTTCGATGAAGGTGGATTTGCCCACACCGGGAGGGCCGGAAATGCCGATACGCATGCCGCGGCCGGTGTGAGACAGAAGGGATGTAAGCAGCGCCTCCGCCTTCGGACGATCGGAACCGCGGGTGGACTCGATGAGCGTGATCGCACGTGCCAATGCCCGCCGGTCGCCGCGCAAAACGGCTTCGGCAAGTGCGGTCAGCATCGTCACGATTGAACCATATTCGGCGCCGGATATGATCCGCAGGCGAGCGCGGGACGCGATAGTGACTTGGAGTTGCCGATGCCGAAAGCCTCCGCCTGGATCGCCTTCGCCGCAGCGCTGGGGTTAACCGCCTGCTCCGCCAAAGGCGCAGCGAAGGCTTTCAGTCTCAACAATGCAAAGGCCGCCCGGCTCGGCGTCGAGTACTCCATTGCTTTCCTGGGCATTCCGTTCGGCCACACGGAATATGATATCCGCATCGACAACACGGCCTACCGAACCACTTCCCATTTCGAGACTAGCGGCATTGTCAGCGCCTTCTGGCAGGCGACCATCGATGCTACTGCCACAGGGCAATTCGCCGCCGCGGGCATGTCGCCAACGGAATATGATTCGCACTATCGCCGCGGCGAGAAGAAACACCAGCGCGTCAAGCTCACTTATCCGGCGGGTGCCGTGCCGGTGCTGTTCGCCGATCCGCCTTACAACCTTAACAAATATCCGGTGACGGACGCGCAGAAGAAGGAAGGTATCGATCCGCTGAGCGCTGCCACCTCAGTGCTCGCGGGCGCCCGCGCGACCGCCTCCAACCCATGCGGCACGGTCGCCGCGGTATTCGACGGCCGGCGGCGTTACAATATCGAATTGACGTATCTGCGGGACGAGCCGGTGAAGCTCGCGAACGGAGTCTTCGCCGGGAAGGCGCATCTGTGTCAGCTGCACTACAACCAGATTGCCGGTTTCAAACCGAAAATCCTGAAGGAAGGCCGCGAGCTGCCGCCCGCCTATGCATGGCTGGCGGAAATTCCCGGGACTGCCGCCCCGCACGGGCACTATCTGGTGCCGTTGAAGTTGTGGGCCTCGACGGGTTTCGGCACCGTGACTGCGACATTGATCCGGCTGAAGGTCGAATAAACCTCGACGAGAAGCTGATCCAAATGCAGCGCAATCATCTCGTCAGCTGCAGGTCTACCCGGTGGGTGCCGACGGCAGATAAATTTCGCTGCCATGGGAGCGAAATTCTTCCGATTTCTTCTTCATCGCAGCGCGGATTTCGTCGGTGCTCATGGAGTCGTTCTGGCCGCGGGCAGCGTCGCGCACTTCCTGACTGATTTTCATAGAGCAGAATTTGGGTCCGCACATCGAGCAGAAATGCGCTACCTTGGCACCGTCGGCCGGCAACGTTTCATCATGAAACGCTTGCGCGGTTTCGGGATCGAGCGCCAGCGCGAACTGATCGCGCCAGCGGAACTCGAAGCGCGCCTTGCTCATGGCATCGTCCCAGATGCGCGCGGCGGGATGACCCTTCGCCAGATCGGCTGCGTGCGCGGCGATGCGGTAGGCGATGACGCCTGCCTTCACATCCTCGCGGTCGGGCAGCCCCAGATGCTCCTTCGGCGTGACGTAGCAAAGCATCGCGCAGCCGAACCAGCCGATCATCGCCGCGCCGATGGCGGAGGTGATGTGGTCAAAGCCCGGCGCCACGTCGGTGGTGAGCGGACCTAGTGTGTAAAATGGTGCCTCGTCGCAGGCCGCAAGCTGCCGGTCCATGTTCTCCTTGATCTTGTGCATCGGCACGTGGCCGGGACCTTCGATCATCACCTGCACGTCGTGTTGCTGCGCGACGCGGTTGAGCTCGCCCAAGGTGTCGAGCTCCGCGAATTGCGCCGCGTCGTTGGCATCGGCGATGGAGCCGGGACGCAAACCGTCGCCCAGTGAGAACGACACATCATACTGTTTGAGGATTTCGCAGATGTCCTCGAAATGCGTGTAGAGGAAATTCTCGCGGTGATGCGCGAGGCACCATTTGGCGAGGATCGAGCCGCCGCGCGACACGATGCCGGTGACACGCTCCGCGGTGAGCGGGATGTGCGCCAGCCGCACGCCGGCGTGCACGGTGAAATAATCCACGCCCTGCTCGCACTGCTCAATCAATGTGTCGCGATAAATGTCCCAGGTGAGTTCCTCAGCAACGCCGCCCACTTTCTCCAGCGCCTGGTAGATCGGAACCGTGCCGATCGGCACCGGGGAATTGCGGATGATCCATTCCCGGATGGTGTGGATGTGGTGGCCCGTGGAGAGGTCCATCACCGTGTCGGCGCCCCAGCGGATGGACCATACCAGCTTCTCCACCTCCTCCGCCGCGCCGGAGGTAACGATCGAATTGCCAATATTGGCGTTCACCTTGGTGAGGAAGTTGCGGCCGATGATCATCGGCTCGGTTTCCGGGTGGTTGATGTTCGCCGGAATGATGGCGCGGCCGCGCGCCACCTCGTCGCGCACGAATTCGGGCGTGATTTGATCGGGGATGCTGGCGCCGAAGCTGTTGCCGTCCGCCAGTCCGCTACGCCCAAGACTTTCCCGCGCCGCGATGTATTTCATCTCCTCGGTGATGATGCCGGACCGCGCGTAGTGCAGTTGGGTGACGTTCTTGCCCGGCTTGGCGCGCAGCGGCTTGCGGCTACCGCGGTCGAATTGCGGAACGGAGAGCAACTCACCGCACTTCAGCCCGTCGTCTTCCGGCTTGCGCGCTCGGCCTTCGTATTCCTCCACATCGCCACGCGCGAGGATCCACTCCCGCCGCTTGGCCGGCAGGCCACACTCAATGTCGATCTGGGCGGCATCATCCGTGTACGGACCCGAGGTATCGTACAACCGCACCGGCGCCTCTCCGCCGTCCAGTGGCACTTCGCGGAAGGGCACACCATCCACATAGAGCTTTCGCGAGCCGGGCAGCGCCCCGCGTGTAATCTCGACAGATTTCGGATGAAGGATGGGTTTGTTCATTTGCCTCTCCCTACGCCGGCGTTACCCGGATCAGGTTCAAAGGGACTCAGCAGAATTGCCGATCTCAGCGCTCACGCGCGCCCCTGGGATTTGGAAGCCTAGCACTCCGCTCCCGCTGCTCCAACCTTGGTGCTAGGGCCGTTCATGACGCGGCTGGTAGAGGCCGAGCTTGCCGCCGCCGGGCAGCGTAATGTGGGTAACGACGCCCCAGCCGCGGTCCGCCGTTGCATCGCAATTCACGCCGGCCGCCTTCAGCCGCGCGACTTCTGCCTCGACGTCATCGGTCATCAGCCAGATCTGGTGCACATCGTTATTATCGGATTCGTGAAGCGCGAGGTCGGATGGGGGCAGCTTGAAGAACAGCCGGCCATTGCCGACGTCGATGTTACTGAGCTTCAGCACATCCCGGAAGAACGCCTTGTCGGCGTCGACATCCTTGGAATAGATGATGACATGCGCGCCATTGATCATCGTTGACTCCTCAGGAGTTGGCGAAGGTGTGAAATTCGCTGATGACCGCCTTTACCGCGGCGGCGACGATCTTTGCGCCTGCTTCGGGGCTCGCCTGCGAGGGATCGGAGCCGATTCGGCCATCTGGAAAACGGCGGCGGTAATCTTCGGCGTCGTAGATCGGCCCGACCGGCGCGATCTTCGGCGTCATCTGGACGCGTTTCTGCGCCTCCGGATACGCGAAGTAGGTGACCGACACTTCCGACGGCGTGGCATGATGGCCCTCGCCGACTGGAAACAATTGCCGGCAGACGTCGGCCACGCCCGGCAGCTCCCACCAGTTGCGCAATGTGCAGCGCAACGGCGGGTTGTTGGACCCGGCGCGGTCGAAGCTGATGCCGTGATAAATTTCCGAGAAAGCGGCATTGATGGTGTTGATGTTGCCGCCATGGCCATTGAACCAGTAGAGCCGCTCGAAACCGTGGCGCGCCAGGCTCTCGGCCCAATCCTTCATTGCCGCGATGATGGTGGAGGGCCGCAAAGTGATGGTGCCGGAGAACGCCATGTGGTGCTGCGCCTGGCCGACGTTGAAAGTAGGCGCCACCAGAATGCCGGCCTCGTCGCCGGCCCGCTTCGCAATGATCTCCGGGCACAGCGCATCGGTGCCCAAGAGACCGTTCGGCCCATGCTGCTCCGTCGACCCGATGGGAATGAGAATGGCCTTGGAGGTCTTGAGGTACGCGTCAATCTCCGGCCAGGAGGACAGATGAAGCTGCATTACGCGTTCACAAGCGTCTCGAGTTTCGCGAACGCCTTCTTCCATGCCGCGTGTTCTTTCTCAACGTCGGCCTCAGCAGGGAGCTTGCTGATCTCCAGCGCGATTTGCGCCTTGCCCTCGCCCTTCGCATAGAAGCCGAACTCCAGCTTGCGCTCCTTCTTCCACCTGCCCCGCCAGTACTTGTCCTTCGTCTTGCTCGTCTCCTCGAAGGCGCCGGCAGGGAACCACTCCTTTCGCTTCTCCGCATCCGTGGCCGCCGCGAACAATTCAGAGAGGCTCACCGGCACCACCTTCGTAACATTGACCGCGAAGGTGCCGCCGGCACGCTCATTTTTCTTCCGGCCGCCGCGGGCGCGTTCGTACTCCACCGCGATCATTTGCGCCCACCAGGCAGGGCAGCCTTTCTGGTGGAGCAGCCTCGCAATGTCCTTGTGCGGCAGCGTGCTCGCCTTGGCATTGTTGAGAATGACGAACCAGCTCATCCAGCCTTTGCCGGTGGCCGCCTTCACCCTCTCGTCGCTCTTCGAAGGCTTCCAGCCTGTTTGTTCCTTCGCCACCATGCCGTGCTCTTCACCATCCCCTGCTAATCTGGCATCAAACGTGCTTCTTTTGTATTGGCAAGGCAGGAGAGACGTGCCGATGCGGCTTTTCATTGTCGCGCTACTGGCGACGGCGCTGGCGTTGCCTTGCCGCGCCGACGAATTCTGCGACGGACTGAAGAAAATCATTGCCGATGCGCCTAACAATTTTGTGTCCGTGCGCGGATCCGCAGATACTGGATCGGATGAGGCTTACTCGAAGCCATTCATGCTTCCCGGTTCGCAAGGCGTTTTTATAAATTCTCCGCCATGTGAAGTCCGCGTGTGGCAAAGAAAATACACGTATTCGTGCTATTTCAAAGCCTCGCCAGCGAACGCGGAGGGCAAGAAACAGGTAATTTCATTCACCGCACGAGTCGCAACCTGCTTAAGTGTGACCGCTCCGAATTTCGATTACAGCGCGCCCCACGATACAAACTGGAATGCTTCATCCAATCGCGGGCCGTTCCGCTTTCTAATGAGGGGGGCAGATGTGCAAACAGGTTTGATGTATCCGCCCGACGGGGGTCCAGGGACGCTCTATCTGAACGTCGGGCATTCGGCCGCTTGAAGATAAGGCCGAGCACCGCCAAGATCGCGCGTGCCGTAGGATCACATCATGTCCGACACCATAGTTCCCATTCAGCCAGCGTGGCGCGAGCGTGCCTTCATTGATCGTGCCAAGTACGATGAAATGTATGGGCGGTCGGTGCGCGATCCGGAGAGTTTCTGGCGCGAGGAAGCCCGGCGCATCGACTGGATCAAGCCATTCACCAAGGTGAAGAACGTCTCCTGGGAGCCGGACAACCTGTTCATCAAGTGGTTCGAAGACGGCACCCTGAATGTGTCGGCCAATTGCATCGACCGGCATCTGCCCCAGCGGGCCGAGCAGACCGCCATCATCTGGGAACCGGACGATCCGGAGGCGCAGCCGCGCCACATCACCTATCAAGAGCTGCATCGTGAAGTCTGCCGCTTCGCCAATGTGCTGAAGGCCCATGGGGTGAAACGCGGCGACCGCGTCACCATTTATCTGCCGATGATTCCTGAAGCCGCGTATGCCATGCTGGCCTGCGCGCGCATCGGCGCCGTTCATTCGGTGATCTTCGCGGGCTTCTCGCCGGATTCCATCGCCGGCCGCATTCAGGATTGCCAAAGCACCGTCGTCGTTACCGCCGACGAAGGCGTTCGCGGCGGCAGGCCAATCCCGCTGAAGACCAACGTGGACGCCGCGCTCGGCAAAGCCACCGGTGTGACCACCGTGATCGTGGTGAAGCGCACCGGCAATGCGGTGGAGATGAAACCCGGCCGCGACCACTGGTATTACGAGGAAGCCGCAAAGCTTTCCGCTGATTGTCCGCCGGAAGAGATGGGGGCGGAAGACCCGCTGTTTATCCTGTATACGTCGGGTTCGACGGGACAACCCAAAGGCGTGCTGCACACGTCCGGCGGCTATCTCATGTACGCCGCTATGACGCACCAGTACGTCTTCGACTATCACGATGGCGACGCCTACTGGTGCACCGCCGATGTTGGCTGGGTCACCGGCCACAGCTATATCGTTTATGGGCCGCTGGCGAACGGCGCCACCACGCTGATGTTCGAAGGCGTGCCGAACTACCCCACCACCTCGCGGTTTTGGGAAGTGATCGACCGGCACCAGGTCAATATCTTCTACACCGCACCCACCGCCATTCGCGCGCTGATGCGCGAAGGCGAGGCGCCGGTAAGGAAAACGTCGCGCGCGTCACTGCGGCTGCTCGGCAGCGTGGGCGAGCCGATCAATCCCGAAGCCTGGCTGTGGTATTACCGGACGGTCGGCGACAGCCGCTGCCCGGTGGTGGACACGTGGTGGCAGACGGAAACCGGCGGCATTCTCATTTCACCCCTGCCCGGCGGCACGGATCTGAAACCCGGTTCGGCGACGAAACCGCTATTCGGAATCCAGCCACAGCTCGTGGATGCCGACGGCAAGGTGGTGGACGGGCCGGCAAGCGGTAATCTCGTGCTGCTCGACTCCTGGCCGGGGCAGATGCGCACGGTGTATGGCGATCACCAGCGCTTCATCGACACCTATTTTAAAACCTATCGCGGCAAATATTTTACCGGCGACGGCTGCCGCCGTGACAAAGATGGCTATTGGTGGATCACTGGCCGTGTCGACGATGTGATCAATGTCTCAGGTCACCGTCTTGGTACTGCGGAAGTAGAATCGGCCCTGGTCGCGAATCACAAAGTGGCGGAAGCCGCGGTGGTGGGCTTTCCGCACGACATCAAGGGCCAAGGCATTTACGCCTTCGTGACGTTGAAGGCTGGCGAAGAACCATCCGACGTCCTCGCCGAGGAACTGAAGAAATGGGTGGCGAAAGAGATTTCATCGATTGCCCGTCCAGACGTGATTCAATTCGCACCGGGGCTGCCTAAGACGCGCTCCGGCAAGATCATGCGGCGTATCCTGCGGAAAATCGGCGAAGGAGACGTCTCCAATCTGGGGGACACCACCACGCTCGCAGAACCGAGCGTGGTGGAGGATCTAGTCAAGAATGCGCGGCTGTAGGGTCAGCCGCCGTTGCCGGGTGTCTTCACATTGAGATTCACGGTGTGGGTGCTGCCGCCGTTGCCGAAAAATTGGCCGCCGGAATAGAGGAAAAATCCACCAATCAGCACGATGACCAGCAGTGCGCCGACCAAAAGCGCCAGTGCCGAATTGCCCCCGCCGCCCCCGTTCCTGTCTGCCATGAATCCGCTCCTTTGGCTGGTTGACCTGTAGAAACGGCCTGCGCAGCGCTCGGGTTCCGGCGTTCGCGACAAAGGGTGAGCCCAAGTTTCGCCGCGATGCTCCTCCAGCGTCGCGGCTGAAGAGCGAGGGACGACTCCATGTTGCGGCAAATTGGAGGTGCGGTCGCAGGCATCATTGTCTGGATCGCAGTGGTGATCGTGCTGAATACGGCGCTGCGACGTCTGTGGCCCGATTACGCAGCTGTCGAAAAGGCCATGGCGTTCACGCTTCCGATGATGATCGCGCGGCTGTCAATGAGCGGCGTTAGTTCCGTTTTGAGCGGCGGCATCGCCGCGGTGCTCGGCCGTGATCGCCTCAAGCCGGCGCTGGTTGCAGGCATCGCGGTGCTGCTGTTTTTCGTTCCTGTGCACTACTCGTTGTGGAGCAGATTCCCCGTCTGGTACCACCTCACCTTCTTGAGTTCGCTTGTGATCCTGAGCGTAGCAGGTGGGCGTTTGGCACGCGGACGACGCCTGATATTTCAATCGGCGTAAGCGTCCATCGTCTTCGCCATGGCGATGTCTTTCTCCGTCACGCCGCCTGCATCATGCGTGGCAAGTGTGACTTCGACGCGGTTGTAGACATTGAACCACTCCGGATGATGATCCATTTTCTCCGCCAGTAGCGCTACCCGCGTCATAAAACCAAAGGCCGCGTTAAAGGTTTTGAAGCGGAAAGTGCGCGTGATCGCCTCGCGGCCGTCCACCTGTCGCCATTCCGGCAATTCCTTCAGCGCCACCGCGCGGGCAGCGGCATCGAGTTTCGGCATGTCTAACCTCCTTCAGGCGAGTGCGTACTCCCGTTCCGCCACATAAATACTGCCGTTCGGCGTCAGGCGGCTGGAGAAGAGCGCAAACTCCCGCACCTGAAACGGGCCGCTCGCGTACAATGCATGATCCGATATGTAATCCATCACACGACCGGCCGCTGTGGCGCGCAGGCGTCCGAGCGTTACATGCGGCGTGTACTTGCGTTCTGCCGCGGGGAAGCCGAGTCGCTGGATGGCGCTTTCGATTTTACGCTGCAGGTGGAGGAGCGCGTCGTTCGGCTTAACCCCCGCCCACAGCGCGCGCGGGCTCTTACCGCCGAAGGACCCGACGGCTTTCAACTCCAAAGTAAATCGTGGCGTAGAAATGCTCGCAAGGCTCTCATCGATCGACGCCGCATCGCGTTCATCAACGTCGCCGATGAAGCGCAAGGTGAGGTGGAGTTGTTCGCGGGTGCTCCAGCGCGCGCCCGGCACGCCGGATTGAAGGGTGAGCAGACTCTGCGCGACCATGTCCGGCAAGGCGAGTGCCACGAATAGGCGGATCATGCCTGCGCACCTGCCAGACGTCCCAGAGGAAGCGCACGCCGGAAGGCGAAGACCACAGCGCCGTATGCCAGCACACCTATCACAAAGGCACCGCCGAGCATCAACTCGTCATGAAAGCGGCCGACGCCAACCACACGTAGCAGCGCCGCACCGCCCCATGCCCCGGCGCCAGCAGCGAGGGCGGCCAGCAGCACCGGCAACACCGCGGCGCGAAAGCGGCCATCGATAGAAAGCAGTTCACGCTTGCTGCCGACGAAAGTGAGGACGGCCACATTCAACCAGGCCCCAATCGACGTACCGAGCGCCACACCGGCTATTCCCAAATCGAATCCCCAGACCAGCACAACTTTCAGCACAATGTTGCACAGCATCGCGGCGACAGTGACCCGCGCCGGCGTCGCCGTGTCGTGGCGTGCGTAAAACGTACTGGCCACGATACGTACCAGCGCAAAGGCCGGAAGTCCCACGCCATAGGCCGCCAGCGCGATAGCGGACAGCTCCGCGGCGGACTTATCGAAGGCACCGTGAGCAAAGATTGCGCGCATGATGACATCCGGCACGGCCACGAACACCGCTGCGAACGGGAGTGTCAGAAGCAGGGACAAAGACGCGGCCCGATTCTGGGCGGCGTCGGACCCTTCGCGATCCTTTTTTGCGAGCCGCGCCGACATTTCCGGCAACAGCACTGTGCCCAGCGCGATGCCCAACACGCCAAGGGGCAACTGATTGATGCGATCCGCATAATAGAGCGCCGTGCGGCTGCCGGTCGGCAAAAGGCTGGCGATCACCGTGTCGATGAAGGGCGCAATGAAAACGCTTGCGGCTCCTACCGTCACGGCACCCAGCGCCTTAAAAAACTTCCTGATCTCCGGTGTCCAGCGCGGCAACGAAATTCGCAAACTGAGGCCGTGTTGCCGCGCCGCCCACAACATGAAGACCATCTGGCCAACGCCGCCGGCGAGGACGCCCCAGGCGGCGGCATAAGCGGCGTTCGGAAACCAGTGCCAGAGCAACAGGGCGGCGATCATCGCGACGTTCTGGAAATTCGACCACGCGGCCGCCGCCCAGAATCTTCCGATGGCGTTGAGCATCGCGGACAGCTGGATCGCGACGACCGTAAGAATGAGGTACGGGAAGGTAATGCGCGCAAGGTCGACCGTAAGGGTCATCTGATCCGGGTGACGCGCAAAGCCCGGTGCAAGCACATGCACGATACCAGGCATGCAGGCCAGTGCCGCAATCAGCAGCACGAGTTGCGCCGCCATTTGCCAGGAGAACACCTGGTCTGCGAACAGCGCGGCTGCGCTCCTCTCGCCTTTTGCGTGCAGCGCCGCATAACGCGGCAGGAAAGCTGGGTTGATGGTCCCCTCGCCAAAAATCTGGCGGAAATAATTGGGAAAGAGGAACGCGACGATGAACGCGTCCGAGAGAATGCTGTGGCCGAGGATCCAGGCCATCATTATGTCGCGCACAAAACCGGTGATACGCGACAGCAGCGTAAATCCGCCGACGGAAAGGAGGGGTTTGAACATCTAGTCGATCACGAGATCACGTCGCAGGCACGACTCGCTCATGCCCCATTTTTAGAACAGCCAGCCATGGCAGTCATGCTGCTTCCGCGAGCTCCAGCCCAGCGCGGCACCGATCAGCGACAGTCCCGAAGGACTTCGCGCGCCGCATTGTGGCCAGGTATGCCGCTGACCCCGCCCCCGGGATGCGTGCCCGCGCCGCACATGTACAGACCGCGGACAGGCGTTCGGTAATGGCCAAATCCAAGAATCGGGCGCGCCGAAAACATCTGGTCGAGATCGAGGCGGCCGTGCATGATGTCCCCTCCCACAAGGCCGAAGATGCGCTCGAGGTCGAGCGGGCTGAGCGCCTGAACGCCAAGCACAGAGTTGCGGAAGCCGAGGGCAAAACCTTCCACCGTCTGCAACATCAACTCGGCAACTTCGTCGCGGTGATCGTCCCAGGATCCGCCGTCCGGCAATATTGGCGCGACGTGCTGGCAAAACAGGCTTGCGACGTGTTGCCCCGGCGGCGCCAGCGAGTCGTCGATCACACTAGGAATAAGCATTTCCACAATAGGCTGCCGCGACCAGCCGAAAGCGCGTGCATCCGTGTAAGCGCGGTCCATGTATGCAAGACTCGGCGCCATGACGATGCCGGTGTTCAGATGCGGTCCCGGCTCCGGCAGGCACGTGAAGCGCGGTAATTCCGACAGTGCCACGTTCATGCGAAAGGTCCCGGAGGCGCAGCGGTAGTTGCTGATGGCTTCCCGAAAATCCGGCGCCAATTCGGACGCCTTCACGAGCCGGCCGAACAGCAACCTGGGATTAATGCCCGAAACGACACAGCTCGCGTGGTGCTCTTCCCCGCTTTCTGTCACCACGCCCACGGCACGGCCACCGCTAACGGAGATTTCGCGTACGGGATCGCTGGTCCGCATCGCCACGCCGTATTGCGCACATGCCGCCGCCATCGCCTGTGTGATCGCGCCCATTCCGCCGATCGCGTGTCCCCAAGTACCCTTCTTGCCGTTCACCTCCCCCCAGACATGGTGCAGAAGGACGTAAGCAGAGCCTGGCGTGTAGGGGCTCGCGTAATTGCCGACGATGGAGTCGAAGCCGAGCAGCGCCTTGATCGGATCGCTTTCGAACCACCGGTCCAGCCACTCGCCCCCCGACTGCACGAACAGCGCAAGCAGATTGCGCTTGGCGGTGAGCGGCATTGCGGACAGCCGTTTTCCAATCCGCGTGCTCTTGATCAGTTCCGGAATTGCGTCGCGCCATGAGGCGGCGCCGATATTCGGCGGGGTCTGCAACAGGAGCCCACGCAGTGCGTCGGCGACGACCTGCAGCTCATCCGTGTACCGGCCAATCGCCTCGGCATCCTTGTGTGAGAATTTGGCAATTTCCGCCGGATCCGTGCCGAGCAGATAATTGCGATCATCCACTGGTACAAAGTTGGACGCGTAGCGCTCCACAATCCTGAGGCCGTGTCGCGCCAATTCCATATCTGCAATCACCTTCGGATGGAGCAGCGACACAGAATAGCTAGCGATGGAATTGCGGAAGCCGGGATAAAACTCCTCGGTTACCGCGGCGCCCCCGACGATGTGGCGGCGCTCGAAAATCGTAACCTTATGGCCGGCTCGCGCGAGATAGAACGCGCAGACGAGCGCGTTGTGACCGCCGCCGATGATTGCTACTGCTCTACCGGCGGGCCGCGACATGCTTCAACCAAGATTTGAGTGCCAGGTTATAGCTGGATTATCTTGCAAGCCCGCGCAATGGGTTAGGTCGCTCCATCGCTCCCGCTGGCCATCATACAAGCCGCGGTTCTTGCACCGTCCAAAGAAGC
Organism: Alphaproteobacteria bacterium; assembly: GCA_045810735.1. Classification (GTDB taxonomy): domain Bacteria; phylum Pseudomonadota; class Alphaproteobacteria; order Micropepsales; family Micropepsaceae; genus Rhizomicrobium. The sequence goes on along the minus strand of JBJMVL010000077.1, from coordinate 20,671 downwards.
TGAATGTATATTTTAGTGCAGCTGGTCATCGGCGATTCGCGCTGGCCGCGACAAGTCATCGATGGCGCGCGCAATTTGCTTCCAGATGAAGAAGCCTTCGGTATCGCCCTGGTCAAGCAACGCGTCGGCGCGCATCGCCGCGTTGATGGTGGCATGGTCGCCGAACAGCTCGATCATCAAATTGGCGGTGCGCCAAATGTCGGTGGCGGCGATGTCGGCCATTGGTGGCGGTCGAATGACTCAGCATTGGCGAGCCAGCGTAGCACGCCGGCGATATTGTGGTTGATGGCTTTTACACTCGCATGCGGCCCCCGCGACGTGCCTTTCTACCCAGCAATGAATTCCCAAGCGACCTCCGGCATCAAAATCATATGATCCACCTCCGACGCCGGAAAGGTTCCAGAGAAAATCATGCGTCCTTGATTCACCAGCGATATCGCTCTTTCTATATCAGCGGTTGAAAGCATAAGGATGGCAGCATTTGCCCCGGCTCTCGCGAATGTCTGAAGATCGACTGTTCCCGCCGGGGCGCCTTTTCCGAATGGCAGTGACGGCACAGACCGGATCGTGTGCCGCTTGGTCCCCGTGATGGCTGCACACGCGCGTATCAATGCTGGCGACAATTCGGTCGCTGAAATTGCGCCCTCTTGCAACGCCCAAGCGAGCACGCGCACCAGCGCAATTCGCCGCAACGTCCCCCGGGTCATATCCGAAAAGGGAATAAGCCCCTGGGCTGCGTTCAGAGTCCGAAGCGTAGGTATGCCCGCGACGATCTCGGCAGGATTGAGCGAGTCATTGCCGCCCGGGGCGGTAGTCAAATACGCGATGACCTGAAGTTTGCGGCTTGACCCGGTCTTTGCAATCTCCGCTTGCACCTTCTTTAAAGCGTCATCAACCAGGCCCGCCGATCCGTTTGTGAAAAACAAACAATCATAGAAGATTACCTGCTCCAGCTTATCGAACATCGGAAGGTCGGTGACCCTTCCAATGGCCCGCATCATCGCAACCATCCCTTTCCATCCAGCACTCCATGCCGCGAGTATGGAAATTTGCGGGTTGCTGTAGTCCGCGGTCTGGGTCGCAAGAAGTGAATTGATTTGAGTGAGGCTGATCCCGACGCCCGATGACGTCGTCACTGACCCTCTATGCAACTCGTTTCCTGGAACTGAGATAAGCACTCGCTGATCGTTGGCTCGCTGGTCGAAAATCGAACGCAGGCCATATGTAAACATCTGCACATTTCCTCCAAACGGAGAAAAGAACAGCGTGATTTTGAGCGACGGGCGGGGGGTAGCTCGCGTGAGAGAATCCAGACAAGAAACGACAACCGGCGGTGGCACGAAAATAAAGTACAAACCGGCCCGATCGTCGGTCGCGGCAAGTTTTCGGCTTGGATCCGGGTTGGCGAACAGCGGGTTGGTCCCATCCAAGAAGCCGCTGCTGAATTTGTTTGGCGTAAAACCTGTCTGCAGCGGCCGAGCTGAAGCAGCTTCGTCCGCATACATTGCGGCTTGGAATAAGTCTCTTCCACGAACCGCCATTGTGACCTGAGACTCTGGCTAGCCGCTACGACAGATCCGATGGGCTGCTCGCCACGGCAATATCGAGGCCGTGCGTCGGCATGTATTCAAACCACTCGGCAACGAGCGACGAATCCGCCCAGCTTGTGATGTCGGCCGCGTCTCCATCTCCACCAAGCGCGCCATCGGCACCAAAGGACCACAAATCGTAGTCGTTGTATGTCCCGGGACACTGATATTGGTAAGGCTTTCCCCATGGATCGGCGGCGGGCACGGTTCCCGCCACGGACGTTAGGCCTTCGCTTGTCGTCGGATACCGGCCGTTGTCAGCCTTGTATTTTTCAAGCAGCACCATCAGGCCTTGCATGTCCTGCCACGCCTGCCGCTGCTGCGGCGTAAGCAACGGTCGCGGCTGTTGGTCCGGATTGGCCGGCGGAATTCCAGGGTAGTTCGTCTGATCGTAGTCCCGAATTTCCTGGCCGATGCTGACATATGGGTGATCGGGCGGCAGGACGTGACCCAGTTCTCCCTTTTCGACGAACGCCGTGAACCCCTCCTCAAAACCAGCTCTGATCGTGAGGACAATCCGTGCACTGCCAGCTCTCAGGAATGCTTGCCGTGTCGGATCGGGATGCTCGAGCGTTCGAACAAAATCCCAGGCGGCAGGCACATCCCAAAAATACGGATAAACAAAATACAGCATGTTCTCCCATTCGATGGCCTGATGAATAAATTTCACCATCTCCTGATAGACGAACATCGTCGTCCACCCGTCAGCATTGAGGCCAAGGTCATTGCCGGTAAACGATTGCCCGGCCGGGCCGGTAAACAACGCGACCACGTCGGTCGGCATGAAGTCGAAGTCGGGTCCCAAAAGCCAGCGCAATACCCCTTTCATGACCTCTTCCAGTTCTTCCCGACGAAGACTGAGGGTGTCGACACCTTCGATCTGGGCTCTGAGCGCATCCCGCTCTTGGATCCATGCCTGCGCTTGGGCGTAGTAGCCATCACGGGCTGTGTCATGAATTAGCTGCCACGCCCGTTGGCGCCACGCTTGAATTGTCGCGTCACTCGGCTTTGCGTGGATGGTTGCAAACGCATTCCCCCACTTTGCATATCCATGAAAAAACGGCAGTTGCAGGTGTCCGGTCAGCCCAACGAGATTGGATAACGAGCCACCGCTGAAGTCCGACCCCTGTCTCTCGTCGTTCGTTGCGGTGTTGAAGATCGACAGCCCATCTGTGGGAAAGTGAATGTAAATTATCGAACTGTTATCAACCGCCCGGCCGTACCCGCCGACGTCAACCCGCTCAATCTCATAACCGTCCTTGATATCGAACTCGAGGCTGTCGCCCTGCCCCGTTCCAGTGCTGTCGGTTAATGCCTTCGTTTGCGTTTGCACCCACGCATTATCAGGCGGCGCCTCGATCGCCACGCCCCACGCCGAGGCCAGACTCAAGTAGCTTTGTTCGGTGATCGATGCTGGATCGAGATTGAAGCTGAAGGCTCCGCTGAGCAACTTGGTCAGTTCGGCCAATCGGGCATGAGCCGCGCGAAGTGCCGCACCAGGCTCTGGTATGGCCACATCGTATGTAAGCCGCAGACCGTATTGCAGCAGCCGCACCCGCCATTTGCGCATCATCGAGAAGTAATCGATACGCATCGTATCGGTCGTGCTTGGGTTGGTCAGTGTGCGCGTTGATGTTTGTTCCTGCCCGACCGTGGACGACGTTTGAATCGAAACTTGGTGCTCCTTTCTCGCGCGCGATGACGCTTTTGTGGTAACTTCCTTCGACTGATTTCGGCTTTGCTTCGTACTTTGCTCGATGGAGTCGGAAAGATTTGCAGTCGCGGTTGTCGCAAACGTTACGAAACCATTCGAACCCGAAAGCGAGGCGCTCAATCCCAGTTGCTCGCTATGCTTGGCCTGCGATTCCGTCGATTCCGCCAGCTCGCTCTTCTCGGTTACACCTTTCTCGCTGTAATTTTCCAAGTAGTCCGTGACAATCGACGAAAACTCCTGGCTTGTGACTGACCACTCCTTCTGGACAACGCTCGTCGTTTCGCCAGGCGCGAGAGGGATCGTGGCAACGAGTTCGCCACGCTCAATTCCCGCCGGCGCCATTTCGATGCGCTCAAGATGGAGCATGCCGATCGGGCTGACACTGATGGCATTCGTGAATGTGTCCAATGCGCCTTTGGCAAACGTAATCATGCTCAGCGCAACAGCGGTTGACGTGGCAGTAGCTGCTGCTGCGACAGTCCCGCCCATCGAAGTTGGTGCGGCTGAAGGCGGCGGTGGAATCGTAGCCGATATCGGGTGAACCGGAGCGGTGCGCGGTGCGGAAGCCAATTGAGATATCACGGCAGCCGAGGGCGAAGGACTGGTCGGTAGCGTTCGAGCCGACGCGATGGTTGATGAAGTTCGCGGCGATGACGATCCGCCGGCAGACGATGGTATTCCGGCAGGAGGCGTGAGAGTTTGCAGCTGAGCTGTTCGATGCTCCAGCGCAGCTTGAGCAAATGCTTGCAGCTGCTGCACAGGGACGTTGGCTAGGACCGATGGCTTTGGCCGAAGCGCTGCCACTGGCTGGGGTTCGAACGCCTTCAGCAGTGACCAAGTCGGTTCTGGAATCGCAGACGCTGACGACGACGCTGCTCGGATTTGATCCACTTCTCCTTGGCGAAGCTGCAGACCGCGCACCAAAGCGGCTTTTAGATGCGCCTGATTCAACAGTGCCGGATCTTGGGCCAGCTGACGAGGAACATATGTCGCTTTGAGTAGCTGACGAGCCGAATTGCTGAGGGTGGCCATGAACGATTCCCCCGCTTCAAGTGGCGCCTAACAGCTGCTGTCTCGCACGGTGACCCCGGAGCCCCAACAACAGAAGCATTACAATGTAGTCATGTATGGGGCGCTTCAACCTGCACCTTCCATCCCTGCAAAGTTATGGTGCGAGGAATAGGCCATCAAGGCTGCACAAACGGTTGCGCGCCGCTGCCGCCTTGTCGGATAGGCAAGTCTTTGTCCGATTTCGGGGCACACGCCGTCGGTGCTCCCCAAGTTTCTCTTGTCAAGCTATGGTAGACGCCAGCCATGGCGAAAATGCCCGCTCTGTTTATCGGCCACGCCAGCCCGATGAACACCCTGGAAGTGAACGGCTTTACGCCCGTGTTGATTACCCGGCGGACCAAGCGGTGCGGGACAGACTCGAACCATAACCCCAGACGATGTCACCCTCAGATCGCTTGCCGGAGCGGTCATCATTCGCAAAGAGACGACGGCCGGCGGCAACGGCGCGAAAATCGGCGGCATCAAACTTTCGACCGAAAAAGGCTGGATCGCCATTCGTCCTTCCGGAACGGAAAATATCTACAAAATTTACGCGGAAAGTTTCGACAGCCAGGATCCCCTCGCGACGCTTCAGGCCGACGCGCAAGCGGTTGTTGGAGCGCTATGAACCGCCAGCCATGCTGGTGAGGGCCGAGGGGGCGTTGCCGTGGGACTATGGCCAATAGGGTAGTTCATCGGTTTTGCCCTGAGCCCTGCCCTACTGTCGGCTCCGAGTTATCAACCGCCGGAAAGAGTCTTGGCGCGCCGACGAGTCTTTGCGTGTTGGCGCCGCCGTATCGCTGGGCTTGATCAGATATTAGGCGAGCCTTTCGATCGCCAAGAATGTGGCAAAGCAAAGATGTTGCTAGGTACGCCGGAAGGTCGTGGCTTGGTGGTGGGTCCGTTTGAAGGCCCGGTTGCCCCTTGCCGAGCGGAGCCCTAGATTTCGGAGCATGGGACGCTTCCATTGGATGCTGATTATGGCCGGTGGCGGCGTTGTGGTCGCATCCGCCGTTGCCTGTGTGATAATGTGCACTCATGTCTAACCGCCCAAACGGACCCACTACCCGTGGCTTAATTAGGTACATCACCTGACAAGTCGCAGGCGACGTTCATGGCAATTCGCGCCGTCACTTTAGCCATCTCGATCGCCACAGTCTGTGGGGCATCTGCGTGCCAAGCATCACCAACCAGCGGGGCCAAACGCCCCGCAATGGCGCGTGCAGCCCGTCATCACAACTACCCGGAAACCTCTATCTTCCGGTGATCCAAAGTTTGGGACCAGAGCAACCCCGAACAGATTCTCCTTATGAACGAGGGCAATACGGGGTGCGCGTCAGCGTATACGTCCCAAGGAGGCCAGTTCGTAGACATCTGCCATGTCCTCGGCCTCTTCCTGCGGGCTCTTACGGTAGATTGGTCCATCGTAGTAATCGAATAGCTCAGGACGGAAGCGGATCCATTCCTCGCCGCTCAGGTCAGCGGCGGTTTCAACGCCCTCGGGCGCTTGTGCCGTGGTACTGCCGGGATAACACCGCTCGGCCTCTAGCACCGTCACTAAGTCACCCCAATCCCAGTCCTGGGGTGTCGGCAATTCGCAAACTGTCCACCGAGCCCCTTCTTGATGCCAAACAATGCTAGGATAACAGCGGCCAAATCCCCGGTAGAGTCGACCGCCGGCATCAATGTAGACCATTTCGCGCATGACGCTTGGCATGAGAGCGCCTCCCGGCACTTTAGATATAAGCACCTTCCGAGAATTTTGAAGTATCCCGCTGGAATGGTCCTTGGCCGTTAGCGGTGTGGCGATGAATCATCAATCTGCGAACCTGATGCGTGGGCAAGAAGCGTAGTCCGCACAGACTCGCGGTGGCATCTTTGGAAGAGTGCGATTTTTGTAAGAGTTTGCTGGTGGCTACTGTATCGGCTCGTTTGCTGGCTTGTAGCCCTCTGAACAGCGTCTTTTTCGTCACGTCCATTTTACGCTTCAGCTCCTAAACCCAGCTTGCGCGGCCGGCGCAGCGGTCCCTTCAGGGCGGGCAACGCGTACTTGTCGTTCATCTCTCAAGGCGGCGGCAACAGCCCCAACCACTTTGTGCCGTTTGCACCAATACAGTGCACACACGCTTGGCCCGATCGCGCAAGTCATTGGCTTAGATGATCACGGTTTCGCGGTGGGGCGCGCTTTCTCAATGTCGCATAATGATTTAAACGCCGTTTCGCACATCTGTCGGGAAGCGCATTATGTCAGAATCCAAGGACATCTCTGGCCGAAACGAAATGCTCAGTCTCACGTCCACTATCGTTTCGGCCTATGTAAGCAGAAATCCAGTGCCGATCGGCGAATTGCCGATGGTCATGAAAAATGTACACGGCGCCCTTGTTGCGTTACTTGGCGGCGGTACGGAACAAGCCGAACCCGGCCAAAAACCCGCTGTTCCGATCAAGAAATCGATTACTTCAGAATACCTTATCTGCCTGGAAGATGGGCAAAAACTGAAAATGCTGAAGCGATATTTGCGCGCCCGCTACAAAATGACTCCCGATGAGTACCGCAGCAGATGGGGCCTGCCGCGCGATTATCCGATGGTGGCTCCAAACTACTCCGCCCAGCGTTCGGAGTTTGCAAAGCGCATCGGATTGGGCCGCACCTCTTCCAAGACAGCAAACAAGCGGCGAAAGCGAAGCTGACGCTTTTTTCTCGTTCAGCTCATGCCCCAGTAATCTAGCAGACAAACCCGCGCTGATGGACCTGAAGACGCGGCGCTTACATTGCTTATCGACAGCGTCGACCTGATGATGCCCAACACAGACAGCTGCTGAATGGTCGTTCAATATCTACCGCTCGCCGCCGCCGCTTAAAAGCGCCAGCCTCGCCGGATGCGGGTCTCAGGATCACGCCGGCGCCCGGGCTTGGCGACACACGTCATGTTCGAGCTGAAGGGCAAGGACGTGAAGGCGGAACGCAACTCGGGCGCGGTTTCGTGTTCGAATTTCTGTTGCCGGTCTCCGCATAGTCTGCCGAGCCATGCAGCAGGCCTCGCGGACTCGTGCTGGCTGTACTTGCATCGATGGAAAATTGACCGGCACTTGTGTGCTCACCCAAACATGCGATTCACGTCTCATCGATCAAACGCATGACTTTAGAAAATCCAGGAATTCGGCCCGGCCAGACGCGAAGTCCATTGTCCAGCCCCAATGCAGATGATGTGACGGCGCCATCATCCGAAAGGTCACATTTGTCGTATGCCGAAGATTCTCCAGAATCACCGGCGAAAGTGTCAGCGTGACTCCCACATATTCGTCTCCGCTTCGCGCCGCCGGATGCATGATGTCGGAATTTCGGACGGCCATTTTCTTGTCGTCAAATTCCAGCCGGTAATCCGTCGTTTCTCGCAGAGTCTTCTGCAGAACATCGCCCGACATATTGTACAGGAAGGTCAAATTCGGCTTGGGCAGGCAAGTCAGCGTCATCCTGTCAACGCCACCGCTGCGCTGAGTCGATCCCGACAGAGAGAACCTTCCCTCCGAGGATTTGATTTCCCAAGTTGTCGGGAAGGGAACGGTCGTGACGTTCAGTCTGCGCAGCATCTCCGCGGACAGGACGTTTACCTGCTCGGGCCGGGCGCGGGTCAGTTCAGATACGAATTCTGTTTTGACCCCCATCCTGCTGACATACGAACTCAAATCGGCGATAGACTTCTGCCCCAACTGCATGGCTGTTTGAGGTGACACGCCTGCTAACTCTGCAGAAAGCATGTGCACGCCAAATCGTGCGCCGCTGGATACGTTCCTGTTAACGCCGCCCAAAAAAGATAATGTGCACGCGCTCACGCATCCATGCATGGAATCCGATCTGCTTTCGGGACTCCTTGGCACTTCCGTGTTCAACCCGGCCGCGCGGATGGTCTCACCCAGGCGCATCGCCTCCTGCACATTTCCACCCGGCGAATCGAATTCGACCGATGCTCCGGGGAGAACATGAAACCTGTCTATCAGCACCTGAAATTTAAGGGCGGTGCCAGGCACGATTGGTCCCTCTGCGTAAATTTTCCTGAGATCGTGGCGGGACGCATCGTTGGGTTTGAAATTGTCCTTGAAGCGGAAGCTCATTTGGTCATGGCCGGAGCTGGCTCGGTAGGGTGCAGCGGACAAGCCTGTGGCGGGTAACAAGCAAACAATGCCGATAGCGGCCACAAAGCTGAGCAGTGAGAGTGGATGAACGATCATGCTATTTTCCCGCTCCTGAACGACCGAAAACCGTCGGTGGCGCATGCCTCAAGGAATCACGGAGCTGCTCCACGGGCGTCTGCGATTCCAGGATGACCCCAGACGACTGGCGATCGATGTCCATCACCACAAGGAGCGAAGCTGTCATAAGTGCGAGAACGAAGCAGGCCGCCAAAACGCGTTCACCCTTCCTGGTCTCATAACCAAGAACCACTCAACCGGCGTCCCACCTTTTGTGATTGTGGTAATAGTGCCGCTCGGGTCGCGCAGGAATTCGCGGCTCGCCTGTCCGTCCGCAGGTGGAGCCGGTCACACACCCATTTCGTTATCCCGCGCGCCTCCGTTGAGAGCACACCTGAGCCCGGGTAGCCGAATGTCGGATAGCTGCTCCTGTCCGCCAAAGCAATGTTGCTGCACGAATGAAAGGTGTTATGCCATGAGCGTTCACGAGGTAACGCCGAAGCACAGCTGATCCTGCTACGCAGAGAGCTTTTTTTTTGGGGGCGTCGGACGGGGCTCAGGCCCAGGTGCAGTCGACGCCATCGTCTGGGGTAACACTCGGAGGAACAGGAATGAGACGGACGGCACCGGGTAAGCGCTTTCTCGCGTCCGCCGCCACGCTTGGCTTTGCGATGTGTTCGCCCTTATGGGCACAGCCGGCGCCGCAAGCACCGCCGGCAGCCAAAGCGAATACATCAGCAGCCCCCGCACAGGATGGTAACAACACGGGTGAGCGCAGCTGCGTCTCCCTGATGCCCAACGGCTTGCAGTCGCTTCAGGGAAAGCGAATACCAGTACTGGTTGTGCGGATCGGTCTGGACGCCAAGTTGCATGATGCCCGGTTGACGCGATCAAGCAGTGACCCCGCCGTCGACAAGGCGCTGATCCGCTGTGCTGACGGGCACTCGTTCATGCCGGTCACCGTGAACGGCCAGCCATCGGAAGTTGAATGGATCATGGCCTACTATGTGGTTCCTGAAGTCCATCAAGATGGCTTTACGCCTGCCAGCAGCAACGGTCAGCGGCATGTCTGCCAGAACTGGCCGGAGTCTGCCGTCCGCCGAAGTCTGAACGGCGACGCGAGCTTTTCCTACCGGATCGGAACCGATGGCAGCACCAAAGACATCAAGTTGACCAAGTCCACCGGCGACGCCGATCTCGACAAGGCAACACTGGATTGCGTGGCGTCGTGGAAGTTCTTTCCCGCAGTTCAGAAAGGGAAGCCCGTCGAAATCGACGGGAATGGTGGACAGCACTGGCGGACGCACATCGACCATGTCCAGTAAACTGCGATCACGCAGCAGAAAGCTGAAGATGGGTGTGTATGGCAACGTCATCTTCGCTGCCGTGGCACTGATCGGTTCTTCATTTTGGGGCGGCTCTTCGGCCAAGAACGGACAAACGTACCGCGTGGTCCATGGCTGGCCCGCCCTTCCTGAAAACGAAATGCTTGATGAAGTGTCGGCGGTTGCGGTCGATCGGAGTGATAATGTTCTGGTTCTCACAAGGGCTGGCCGAAAATGGCCCGAGTCGGGCAAGCTGGATACTTCCGCGATCCGGAAGCCAACGATATTCCTGTTCGATGGCGCAAGCGGGCGCCTTTTGAATCGCTGGGGAGCGAGTGTATTCGCATTGCCGCACAGCATCACCGTCGACAAACAGGGTGACATCTGGGTGGCCGATGTGGCTCTGCATCAGGTCTTCAAGTTCTCTGCCGTCGGCAAGCTGCTTATGACCTTGGGCGAGCGGGCAAAGCCCGGCAAGGACGCGACGCACTTCAATCGACCCTCGGATGTGGCGATCGCCTCCGACGGCTCGGTTTTTGTCAGCGATGGGTACGGCAACAGTCGGGTGATGAAGTTCAGTTCTTCTGGAAAGTTTCTCCTTGCGTGGGGCAGCAGAGGCTCAGGCACGGGCCAATTTAACCTGCCGCACGGAATTACGGTTGATCGCCGAGGCCGTGTCTTTGTCGACGATCGCGAGAACGCACGAATCCAGTGCTTCGACACCAACGGCCGATTCCTTTTCGCCTGGAAGGGTCCACCATTCGTTAGCCCACAGGACGTTAAATTGGGATCGAGCGGACGCTCGTATGTTGTGGAAGCAGGTAATGAGGCGCCACCAGACGAATCCGGTATTCTTGTGCTTGGATCTGACGGCTCGCTGCTCGAGCGGATCGGCCGATATGGCAACTACGACGGGCAGTTCGTTGGCCCACACTGGGTCGCGGTCGATTCCGCTGAATCCGTCTATGTCGCAGATTTTGAAGGCCGCCGCGTCCAGAAGTTCGTGAAGACCAGCAGGTAGTGGTTGGTTCAAAGTTCCGTCAACGCGCCAAAGGAGCCCCAGTCCTTGGAGAAACAGGCCGCCCACTAACGCGATCTGGTACAATGTTGGCGTTGAAGACGTCATAATGCCCAGCGTGGTATGCTTGCCAGAAAGCGTGCTTACGCGCACCCCTCATCAAGGCTCGCGGGTGCCACCGAGCACGATCTGAATCTTGTGCGTGGCACTGTCATCGAACAGCTGGACAGGCGCGCTTTTGTTGGTGGTGAGCACCTTGCCGTCAACCTTGATTGCAATAACACCGCCACTGACTCCGAGCGGATTATCAACAGTGATCTCATAACGCGCCGAGCGATGCTGGAATGTGATTTCAAAAGCGAGCCAACCGCGCGGGATGCAAGGGTTGAGAACCAGATAGGAGCCTTGCACGCGAAACCCGAGCAGCGATTCCAGGATTACACGGTACATCCACCCCGCCGATCCCGTGTACCACGTCCATCCGCCGCGCCCTACATGTGGGGGCTCCGAATAGACATCGGCGCAAACCACATATGGCTCGACTTTGTATCTATGGATGTCGCCGGGGGTATCACTGTGATGAATTGGATTCAGCATCGCCAGCAATTCTCTGGCTTTATCCCCATCACCTTGCATCGCAAACGCTTGTGCAGCCCATAACGCGGCGTGGGTATATTGCCCCCCATTCTCGCGGATCCCAGGTGGATAGCCCTTGATGTAGCCGGGATCTCGTGCCGGATTGTCGAAGGCGGGTGTAAACAGCAAAGACAACCCCTCGTCGCGTCGCACAAGAAACTTTTCCAGCGCCGCCATAGCGCGGCTCGCGCGTCCAGCCTCAGCGCCACGGGAAATAACCGCCCACGACTGAGCAATGGAATCGATCCGGCACTCGTTGTTTGAAACCGAGCCCAATGGTGCACCGTCGTCAAAAAAAGCACGGCGATACCAATCTCCATCCCACGCTTCGCGCTCAAGAGCCACCCTAAGTGTCTCAGCGTGGTCGCGCCACTCGGCCGCGCGTTCAGAGCCGTCATGCCGCTGGGCAAGCGTGGCGAAACTGTCCAGTGTCGAAAACAAAAACCAGCCGAGCCAAATGCTTTCGCCACGGCCACCTTCGCCCACGCGATCCATACCATCGTTCCAATCGCCGGTACCCATGAGTGGGAGGCCATGGGCGCCGGTACCGAGACTCTTGTCGAGCGCCAGCGCGCAATGTTCGAACAAGCTCGCGCATTGGTCGGAAACCGTAGGCTGGAAGAAGGCGTCGTGGTCCTCCTTGCTCAGGGTGGGTCCTTCGAGAAAGGGCACCATTTCGGAAAGAACGGCGGTATCGCCCGTCACCTGAACATATTGAGCAACGGCATAGGCGAGCCAGACACGATCATCCGTCACGCGCGTGCGAAGGCCGCGACCCGATTCGGGAAGCCACCAATGCTGGACATCGCCTTCGATGAATTGCCTCGCTGCTGCTCGCAAGAGATGCGCACGAGCGATATCCCGGCGCGACAGGCAAAGTGCCAGCACATCCTGTAACTGATCGCGAAAGCCATATGCGCCGCTCGCCTGATAGAACCCGGTGCGCCCCCACACGCGGCAAGCCAGCGTCTGATACGGCAGCCACCGGTTCAGAAGTATGTCGAGGGCGCGATCGGGAGTTTTGACCTGGACAACACCGAGCATGCCGTCCCACTGATCAGTGACTGCGGTAAAGGCCGCTTCGAGGTCAGTGCCCCGGTATTTCCTGACAAGGGACTGTGCGTCCGCTCTGGTGGCGGTTTGCCCGAGGAAGAACACGATCTCCGTAGTGGCGCCGGCAGCAAGCAGCAATTGCGTCTGCAACGCCCCGCACGGATCAAGCCCCGCGCCGACGCGATTGGAAAGAACAGTGCCGGGGACGAGCCCCACTGGCCGGTCGAGCGCACCATCGCGTCCAATAAATTCCGTGCGGTCGCCTGTGTACGCAGTCTGTCTTCCGTTCAAGTCCACGAAGGCCACGCGCTCGCCGAACTGATCGTTCCATGCATTCTGTGCGAAAAGCGCGCCCGACTCGGGATCGATTTCCGTTACGATAAACGGCGCGGCCGCGGCGCGGTTCTGCCCAAGAACCCATTCGACATAAGCGGTAACGGAAAGTCGCCGCTCGCGTGCAGACTGATTCGTCAACTTCAGCCGCGTGATCTTTATAGGATCGTCCGCAGAAACGAATTGCAGCAGCTCAAGCGCAATTCCATGCGACACATGTTCGAACCGGCTGTAGCCCTGCCCGTGCCGGATAGTGTAGGTCGAGGACTTTTGCAGGATGGGAAGCGCGGTCGGCCCCCACAGCTCACCCGTGTCCTCATCACGCACATAGATTACCTCGCCTGGCGCGTCTCCAACGGGATCGTTCGACCACGGCGTAAGCTGGTTCTGCTGGCTGTTTACCGACCATGTGAAGCCGCTGCCGTCAGCGGAGACGGTGAAGCCAAATTGCGGGTTTGCGACAACGTTGATCCACGGCGCGGGTGTGCGATTACCGCCGTCGAGAATGGTCAGGTATTCGCGACCGCTCTCCGCAAAACCGCCAAGCCCATTAAAGAATTCCAGATCGGGTCGAGGTGAAGGCACTTCGGCGAGAGATGCCCCAGCTGTACGGCGATCCGGCGGGGCGCCGGCAGGCTTAAGATCGCGAGCCCGATCGATCTGCTCGGCAAGCGAGCCACGATCGCCGTGAAGCACGGCCCGTGCGCAAGCCTGAAGCAGTTGGCTAACGTCCTGCGAAATCAGATCGGCACGAACGACAAATACGCTGCCACGCGAATCGTCCCCTGCAAGTCGTGGCATGGATTGATTCATGCGCACCAGCGCATCGATCTGAATCTGCAAATCCTGGACGTAGGAAGCAGCGCGTTCATTGAGGATCACCAGATCGACAGGGAGCTGCTTCAAGCGCCAGTACTCATTCGCCCGCAGCAGCTGGCGCACGATTTGCAGGTGATCTAGCTCAGCAACCCGGACCAGGACGATGGGCAGGTCACCGGAAATTCCCTGTGCCCAGAGTGTCGACGCTTTGCGCACCCCACGTTTCAGGACATCCGCAGCGGGTCGCAAAGTAGCATCGGAATATAGAATGTGATTGGCGAGGCGTTGAAACAGGTGTGCCTCATTCGTATCGATTCCCAAATGATGAAGCTGCATCTGCGCTTGTGTCCAGGCGAGGGTACTCGCTCTTTCGAATGACATTGCGTCGTGATGCTTGTCGGCAAGATCAACCACCTCGTCGCGCGATGCGGCCGCGATGGTCCAGAACGCGATCCGCACGGTGCTACCGCGAGGAATCGTGACCCGCTGACGGAGACTGAAGATCGGATCAAGCACCGGACCAGATGTATTGGACAGTGGCCATCCCTCTGTCATGGCGGCAGCGGAGCGGATAGTTTGCCCACGACCAAGGAACCGGGCTCGATCGGTCTCGAACTGCACCTCGCCGGAAGGTTCGCCTTCCACCACAGCCAAATGGGCAGCCCACACTTGCGGATCGCCAGACGAACGCCGCCGCCGTGTTGCCAGAATGGCGCCCAGATCGGCCACAAACTCAGTCTCCACAAACAGTTTGTAAAAGGCAGGGTGCGCCGCATCGTCGGCGGGTCGCGCCAGCGCCAACTCGGCATAGGAGGTCACTTCAATCTCGCGCGCGCGGCTGCCGTGGTTCGAGATCGACACGCGGCGGACCTCTGTGTCATCTTCGGGCGAGACGACAATTTCCAAAGTGGCTGTGATCGTGCCGTCCTTGCGTGTGATTTCGGCCCGATCCTCAGCGAATATGACCTCATAATCGTCGGGCTCCGCCGTGGTTGGCTGATACCCCGCTGACCAGGTTTCGCCGCTACGAACGTCGCGCAGAAATATATAGGCACCCCAGTTGTCGCAGGTCACATCCTCGCGCCAGCGAGTAATCGCGACATCATGCCAACGACTGTATCCCGATCCTGCTGCCGTGATCATTGTCGAATAGCGACCGTTCGACAGGAGATGCGTGCGAGGAATTCTGGAATGGGCGCTTGTGTAGCGGCGCCGAATTTCCGGACTCAGAGTTTCGATCTGCGAAGCCGCTGTCGCGTGCTCAGGCGGCGGCCGTGCAAGGGCGATGTCGTTCGGCATGCGCTCCTGCAACAAGAGCTCCGCGGCCTGGACGATCGGTTCGGCATGAAAGCGCGCACGCATCTGACCGTCATTCAGCGCATTGGCGATACCAACGATAGTCATAGCCTGATGATGCGCCATGTAGGCGCGGACGACGGCAAAGGTCGCGCCTTCGGGTAATCGTGTGCGCGTGAAGTCGATCGCCTCGCACCAGCCGTAGGCGCCAAGTGCCCCCAACCCGGTCATTCTCGCATAGTTCTTCACGACTGCCGCTGGCGCTACCATGGATGCCAGTCCGCTCGCATAGGGTGCGATGACGATGCTGTCCGACAGCCCACGCTTGTAGCCGAGATCTGGGACGCCGAAGCTGGAATACTGATAAGTCTGTTCGATATCGCGCACGTTGTATTCCGATTCCGACATACCCCAAGGCACTCCCAGCTCCTGGCCATATTCCTGCTGTCGGCGAACGATCAATCGATTGGTCTGCTCCAGAAGGCTGCCCGCCGGTGCCCGCATCACAAGCGATGGCATCAGATACTCGAACATGGATCCGGACCACGAGATCAGAGCCGACCCGTTGTGGATCGGCGTAAGAGTGCGGCCAAGGTGGAACCAGTGCTTGGCTGAGATGTCACCTTTTGCAATCGCGATGAAACTGGCAAGCCGTGCTTCCGATGCGAGCAGATCGTAGTAGTTGGAGTCCAGCTTCCCATCGGCTTCGCGATAACCGATAGAGAGCAACTGGCACTCCGGATCGAACAGAAAGCCGAACTCCATCGCGTCGAACAGGGATTTCAAAGCATCCGCAATGTTCCCGAGACGACTGCGGGCGGACTCCGCGGCGGTAATGGATTCTTCAAGTGCTTCGGCCAGCTTGGCAAGGTTCTCATTCGCTTCGCCCCGAACGCACAAACTGCGCACCATCTTCGATGCCGCATCGCAGCGCTCTGGAAGCGTCTGGAGTGTAGGAACTGTGTCAAGCAGCGTTCTGATTTCCGCGGGAACTTCGTCGCTGGCGATCAGGCGTGCCCACGGCATAAAGAATGCGACATCTCGCGCATAAGCGGCGATCGATGAGCGGAGCGCCTCAGTCCAGATAGCAACTTCACCACGGACGGTATCATTGCGGGCTTGCGACCAGACGCGCGTGCGTTCGATTAGCGTTTCGGCCTTTTGGTCCAGATCATTGAGTTGGCGAACGATGTCCGATGGTCGCGATGGTATCTCGCGAAGCGCATCAGCAAAGGCCTCAACGGCGGCTTCTAGACCTGCGCACTGCGGTTCAGCGGACCGATCATTCGCGGTTGCTGGCGGCGCCGAGTTCCTTAGGAGCGCCAGATTGTCCTCGATTCCCTTGGTCCACTTCGGATTGCCGACTGGTCCGGCAATTATTTCGCGGCAGGCATTTACCACTGCGAGTAAATGTCCCGCGAGGTTGCCACTATCGACCGACGAGACGTATTTCGGATCCAGCGTGCGCAAATCACGAGTATCGTACCAATTGTAGAAATGACCACGAAAGCGCTCCATTCTGTGCATCGTCGCAGCGGTCGCCTCGATCCGCTCCAGCATTTCGAGGGTTCCCAGCCAGCCGAAATCTCGCGCAGCGACTACGGACAGAAGGTACAAGCCAATATTTGTTGGCGATGTTCGGTGAGCGATCACCGGCTTGGGTGCTTCCTGAAAATTATCGGGCGGAAGCATGTTGTGTTCCGCCGTTACGAATTTCTCGAAGAACAACCAGGTGCGACGTGCAATGAGTCGCAATGTCCGATCGTCCTCAGGCGCAATCGCAAGGTGACCCGCGACAGGCGATGGCAAACTTGCCCATCGTGCTGCCAGCGGTGATAACACCCACAGAGCACCGAAGGGGACCGCGATGATGTATGCGTGGTGGCCATAGAAATAGAGACCAACACCGACGATCACCGCAAACGCGAGGCTGGCGGCGATCTGAGTCGCAACTCCCCGCGGGTCGAATTGCGAGTCGTCGTTGGTCTGTGCCGCGGTGACCCACTCCAGAAGGCGACGGCGGTAGATAAACAGGCGGAAAAGTGTCCGTCCCACGGCATCAACCATCAACCAGGCCTGGTGAGCAAGGAACGTGATCAGGAATGCGCTTTGCAGAAAGCCCAATGCGAAATCGCGGCGCAATGCACGCAAGTGATTGCGCAGTGAAGCCGAGCGACGCGGCAGGAGCCGGGCGAACGCGGGAATCAATGGCGGCAATGCAATCGTCAGGAGAATGAAAACTGACCATATCGCGGCAGGGCGCATCGGCTGCAGCCACCCGATCAGCAGAGCCAGAAGGGCAGCCGGCGCAGACAGCGAGCGGCGCAGGTTGTCGAGCAGCTTCCAGCGCCCGATCAGTGGAATTCTGGTTCTCGTCGCGCCGGCACCAGCATTGTGACCGAAGCCGAAGATCCACGGCAGCAGCTGCCAGTCACCGCGGACCCAGCGATGCTGGCGAGCAGCAGCCACGCTGTAGCGCGAAGGAAATTCCTCAACGACCTCAATATCAGAGGCGAGACCCGCGCGGGCGAAAATGCCTTCCAGCAAATCGTGGCTGAGAACGGCGTTCTCGGGAATTTGTCCTTGCAGTGCGGTCTCGAAGGCATCTACCTCATAGATCCCCTTGCCGGAGTAGGAGCCCTCCTCGAAAAGATCCTGGTAGACGTCGGAGACGGCGAGCGCATAGGGATCAAGCCCGTCGGGACCCGAGAACACACGTTGATAAAGCGACCCTTCATCGCCGATGGGCAAGGAGGGCGTTACTCGTGGCTGAAGGATGCCATATCCCTGCCCGACCAGACCTGTGTCAGGATTGAAGATGGGACGATTGAGCGGATGTGCCATCTTTCCCACCAGCCGCCGTGCCGCATCGATCGGCAGTCGCGTGTCTGCGTCAAGTGTGATGACGTAACGGATTCCAGCTGGCAGTGAGGGGACCTTACCGTCGATTGGCACAAAGGTCGTGTCGCGCGCGCCGCGAAGCAGGCCGTTCAGCTCATGCAGCTTGCCACGCTTGCGCTCCCAGCCGATCCATTTTTCTTCGCCGGCATTCCACAGCCGTCGTCGATGAAGCAGGAAGAAGCGCTGACTGCCATCCGCCTTCGGATAGCGAGCGTTCAGCACTCTGATGCCAGCCGCCGCTTCGGCGAGAAGAGACTCGTCGAGCGGATCGCGTTCGGTTGTGCTATCGCGCCAGTCCGACAATAGCGCAAAGAAGAGGTTCTCGTCGGAGTTCGATAGGTGATGAACCTCTAGACGCTCGACCTGGCTGCGGATTTGAGCGAGGTCCGCCAGCATTGTCGGCACCACAATCATCGTGCGCAGGTCCACAGGAATCCCCTCCCGGAATTCCAATCCGGGAAGCCGCGTAGCTCCAACTGAGCGGGTGATCGCACGGTTGACCAAAGCAATGGCAACATCGGAGGCCGGCACCAGGCCGAGGATCGCCAGAGCGACGAGCATCTGACCGTCGGTCCCCGCAAGCGCCATCGCGAGCAAGGCCGGGGCAAGAATCATCGCCGTGACGATCGCGATCATGCCCACATAGCTCATCACGCCGGTGTCGCCACTCAGGCGGAGGAGCCTCGTCCCAATCGGGACCCGGCAGTTCAATTGTTTTTCGAACGACCGCCGCCCCTGCCCGATAAGGTAGTATCCTGCATCGTGTTTGCGGGCCGCAGAGCGATCACTTTCGTCGACTGCGAGAGCGACACGGGTGGTAGCGGCGATCGCCTGCGCGGCAACATCGTTTTCTTCGCGCCCGGATTGCCGCGCTAGCTGCTCGATCGCGCCGCGATAAAGGTTGCGCGTGGCAAAATCCATGGAACCGAAATTACCGGCAGCGCGCAGGACTGCATCGACCGGACTAACGCTTTCGAAGAACTCCGACCAGTTGATCATTGACACAAAACGCATGCTGGTGATCACGTTTCGAACGGTCACATTCATTGCGCTTTGGCGCTGGACCTCCTCGCGGACGATCTGGTCTGTAGTGGTGCCCTCCGTACCCAGTTTCTCATTCAGCCAGCGCAGAGAGGGGGTCGTGTCAGGGTCACGGTCACGCAGGCGTTGTGCTAGTTGGACCGCGAATGCGGTTGACCACGGGACCTTCGTCAGGCTTTGCACGAATGCGCCGGTTGGGTCCTGATCGGTGGACAGGAAACGGTCAGCAAGTGTGTCGGCCAACCGGCTCGCCGAGACGCGGGCCACAATTGCTTCCGCCAGGCGGCGGAGATTCTCTACGAGCGTAACTCGCAAAGTAATCGCAAGGGCCCACAGCTCGCCTATGGTTAGCGGCTCTACGCGCTGATAGGCCTCGACAAAGCGAGTCAGCTTTTCAATGTCGAAAGCACTATCGGTGTGCGCGACCAGGGCCCACGCGATACCGAAGACACGCGGGTACCCATGAAACGGGCCATCAGCCAACTTCGGCAACAAGCGATAGAACCCCGGCGGTAGATCGCTCTTGATCTCCCGAATCTGCTCGTTCACGACATGAAAATTGTCCAGCAGCCATTCTGCCGCCGGCGTGATCGCCTGATGAGCAGAGGATGCCCCCGCAATTGTGCGATAAGCTTCGCTAAGAACGTTTGTATTGTCGTGAAGGCGCGGGGCGAGTGGACGACCCTTTCTCAGTTTCGGCGCGACACGCTGAGCGACCGCCAGGCTCTCCGCGTGCTGCTCAAGGCGCTCAACACTGAACAATTCTGCTCGGATGGGCGGCTCGGGGAGGATTGGGCTAACGCGCCGACGCAGAGGGATTCGGAGGAAGGACATGTTGAACCCTGGCGCTCTGTTGGAAAAACGGATTGCACGGTCGCACTAGACACGCTGCGTGACGCCGTGGGCAGAGCAATTGGCTTGGTATGTGCGATCAACGCACTGCCACCGCTGTCCGCGTGTATGTCTACAGCGTATAGAAAAGCCGCGCCAGAGACAGGCAGCGGCAACAATCACTCAGCGCGCTCTCGCTCGATCGCGCTCGTGAAAACCGTATGTTGCCGAAAAAAGAATTTCATCGGGTTCAGCTTTGGCCTTTTCGAAAACAAAAGTACCAAAAAGCGCGCTGCGCGCAGACGTACTGACTCCGAGAACTGCAAGCTTACGCTGTCGGATGCTGCGACCGGCACCATGCCGTGGACGGCGACAACCTGTGACGCTGTCGATTCATCGCCGCGCTGGCAATGGCGTGGTCCTCCATCGGGGTCGAGAAACACCAAGCTCCAAATTCTATGCATTCGACGCTTCGACCGGCGCCCAGAAGTGGACCACAGACAGCGGAAAACCCACGCTGTGGTCACATCGATCGTATGCGCCGGGAAGCGCGCTCTTTGGGCCTTCGCCGGTGACCGTCTCTATGTCGGGTCCCCGATCGCAAGCTGTACATGCCTTTGCTGTGGACGCAAAGACAGAGTTCTCGATTGGGATGCTCCGGTTGCATCGACAGGTGTGGCCTATGTCGGATTCGCCGAAAATGCCATGGCGATAGGCACGAACTGTTCGTCACCTAGCTGGCGCACAGAGTAGTTTTTGATGCCGACCCTGCATAGCGCTTAAATTTCACCGGGATCACGTTTCGTATGCCAAGCCTCTTACAAGGCGCTTCGGGAAGACAAAAAGGCCTAACCCACGATAGAATAGCTGGGTT
>JBJMVL010000076.1:0-28459 GCA_045810735.1 Alphaproteobacteria bacterium | reverse complement strand
CCCAATTGGGTTCGTGGCGGGGCAGCGTTTTGGGCTGCGCGCGCCTACACACAAAACGGCAATCCGGCCCGGGTCGTCACGCTACTGAATTATGCCGCCCGACAGCAGCCGACATTCTACGGTATGTTGGCAGAACAGGCCTTGGGGCAGCAAAACTCCACCAAATTCTCTGACCCGGTCGCTGATCCCGCAAGCGTTGCGGTGCTGATGCAGGATCCGGCCGCACACCGCGCCGTTGCACTTTGGCAGGCAGGTCAGGGGGAGTTTGTCCATGATGAGATGGTCCGTGCCCTCTCCCGTCTCGACCTGAATAATGGGCAGACTTACGCCGCCGTTGCCCGACAGATGAGCTTTGCCGATCTGGAGCTGCGCGTCAGCGAAATCCTGGCCGCACGCGGCATATACCTCACGGGCCTCTTTCCCGTTCCCGATTACAAACCGGCGGATGGCTATCGCCTCGATCAGTCGTTGCTGCTCGCCTTCACCCGGACGGAAAGCAGGTTCCAGCCAACCGCCCTTTCGCCAATGGGCGCGCGCGGCCTGATGCAGTTGATGCCGGCGACCGCCGCGCAGATGGCAGGTGGGCAACCGAGCCAGTCGCAGCTTTGCGACCCAGCCTACAACATGAATCTTGGCCAGAAATATCTGGAAGCGCTGCTTGCCATGTCGGGCGGTGGCGTGCTGCAGCTTGCGGCGTCCTACAATGCCGGCCCCGGCAATGTAATGCGCTGGATGAGCGGCAAGGACGATCCGCTGATGTTCATCGAAACCATGCCGGCGCAGGAAACGCGGGCTTATGTCAAGCGTGTGATGACTTACTATTGGATTTACAGCCATATCGCTGGCAAATCATCGAAGTCACTGGAAGACACCGCGCGCGGTTACTGGCCGCGTTACGAGACAACCTACAGGGCTCCCGCGCAGCCGCCGCAGACACCCGTGGCCGCGCCGGCCGTTGTGCAAAGCCAGCCGGCAGTAGCGACCGCGCCGATAACCGCGCAATCGCCGCAGCCCGGGCTCGCGCAGCCGCAGATCCCGGCGGTACAACCGCCGCAGCAGGAGCAGGCGGCACGGTCTATTGTCGTGAGCGATGCCTCAACACCGCATTGACGAGACGCGGGCGTTCGTCCGTGTCCGCATTGCGGTGATGACGGTTTCAGATACACGAGACCAAAGCAACGATACCTCCGGCGACACGCTGGAATCACGCATCAAGGAAGCGGGGCATATCGTAGCCGCGCGGCTGATCCTGCGGGACGACCGCGCACTGATTGCCGCACAACTCCGTCGCTGGATCGACGATCCCGAAATAGACGTGGTGATTTCCACCGGTGGCACAGGATTGACCGGACGCGACGTAACGGTGGAAGCGTTCAAATCGGTGTTCGAAAAAGAGATCGACGGGTTCTCCGTGCTCTTCCACCAGATTTCCTCCGAAAAGGTTGGCACCTCGACGATCCAGTCGCGCGCGTGCGCCGGCGTGGCGAAGGGAACGTACCTGTTCGCCCTGCCCGGGTCGGCCGGCGCGGTGAAGGATGGCTGGGACGACATCTTGAAATGGCAGCTCGACATCCGCTACCGCCCCTGCAATTTCGTCGAAATCATGCCAAGACTGATGGAGCGGTGAATCTCATGTCCGGCCCGTGATCGGAATGAGAGCGCCGGTGATGTCGGCCGCTTCGTCTGATAGCAGAAAGGCGATCAGATCCGCGATGGCGAGCGGCGTCACCCATTTGCTGACATCCGCTTTCGGCATCTCGACGCGATTGGCCGGCGTATCGATGATGGACGGCAGCACCGCGTTCACCGTGATCCCGTTGCCCTTCACCTCTTCGGAAAATGCTTCCGTTAGCTTTGCCAGACCAGCTTTTGAAGCGGCATAAGCGCCCATGCCGGCCGCCGCCTTCGTCACCGCGGACGCTCCGATGCTGACGATCCGGCCGCTGCCGTTCTTAAGCAGATGCGGCAGCGCGGCCTTGCAGGCGCAAACCGCAGTCTTGAGATTAGCAGCATAGAGCAGATCCCAGGTGGCCACATCGCCATCGGCCAATGTCTCCCACCGGAACGCACCGGCAATGTTCACGAGCGAATAGAGGCCGCCGAGGCGGCTCGCCGCTGCATCGATGGCCTGCTTTGCGGCTTGCGGATCGGCTAGGTCGACGTTGCCGATCGTGATCGCCACCGATGTCGCCACGGAGCTACGGTTGATCACTGCCACCTGCGCACCGGCTGAGAGCAGGCGGTGGACAACTGCGCTTCCCAGCGCGCCGGTACTGCCAGTCACAATGCACCGTTTGTCGGTCAGATTCATTTTGCCGCCCTGTTTTCGGCGCCTATATTAGCGGCGACATACATCCCGAAAGTGTGTTTTCTAGGAGCCCTCAATGCTCAGCAAACTGCAATTCTACATCGACGGTAAATGGATCGATCCCGCCGCGCCACAAGTGCTGGAAGTGATCGATCCTTCGACTGAAGAGCCGTTCGCGCGGATCAGTCTGGGCTCCAAGGCGGACGTCGATAAGGCAGTCGGGGCGGCGAAGCGCGCCTTTCCGACATGGTCGCGCAGCACAAAGGAGAAGCGCCTCGCGCTTTTGCAGACGATCCTGGATATCTATCAGCGCCGCTACAACGAATTTGCCGAAACGATCAGCCGCGAAATGGGCGCGCCGCTTTCGCTGTCGAAAAATGCGCAGGCCGCCATGGGCGTGGCGCATCTATCGACCGCGATGAAGGTGCTCAAGAATTTCGAGTTCCTGAAGTTGCAGGGAACGACGGCTGTTGCTTACGAGCCCGTCGGCGTCGTTGGCATGATCACGCCGTGGAATTGGCCAATCAACCAGATTGCCTGCAAGGTGGCTCCGGCGCTCGCAGCCGGATGCACCATGATTCTCAAGCCATCGGAGCTTTCGCCCCTGAGCGCCATCTTGTTCGCCGAGGTGCTGGATGAAGCCGGCGTGCCGCCGGGCGTATTCAACTTGCTGAACGGCGATGGCCCTACCGTCGGTGAAGCGATGAGCGCGCACCCCGACATCGACATGATGTCGTTCACGGGTTCGACGCGCGCGGGTATCGCCGTCACCAAGGCCGCGGCGAATACGGTGAAGCGCGTAGCGCTGGAGCTGGGCGGCAAATCTCCGAATATCGTGTTGGAGGACGCCGATCTCACCAAGGCCATCCCCGAAGGCGTGATGAACATGTTCTCGAATTCGGGCCAATCCTGCAATGCGCCCAGTCGCATGTTCGTGGCGCGCGTCAAACAGGCCGAGGTGGTGAGCATCGCCAAGAGAACCGCCGAGAAGGTGAAGGTGGGCGATCCGCTTGCCGAAGGCACGCGGCTGGGGCCGGTCGTGAGCGAAACGCAGTTCAACAAGATCCAGAATTTGATTCAGAAGGGCATCGATGAAGGCGCCACTCTGGTGACCGGCGGTGTCGGGCGCCCGGAGGGCTTGAACCGCGGCTATTACGTGCGGCCGACCATCTTCGCCGATGTGCGTCCTGAAATGACCGTCGCGCGCGAAGAAATTTTTGGACCGGTGCTTTCGATCCTGCCTTACGATTCCGAAGAGCACGCGATCGCCATGGCGAACGATACCCCTTACGGGCTCTCTGGCTATGTGCAGTCCGGGTCGGTCGAACATGCACGTGAGGTCGCTGCGCAACTGCGCACCGGCATGGTGCATCTGAACGGCGCGGGGGTAGATTTGACGGCGCCATTCGGCGGCTACAAGCAATCGGGAACGGGACGCGAATGGGGCGCCTTCGGCTTCCACGAGTATCTCGAAGTGAAAGCGGTGATGGGCTACGAGGCGGCCTGATGAGATGGGGCGAGGAAGCATTAGCCACCGGCGCATCCTTCTCGTTCCCGATCAGGTCTGGACAGACGGCGAAACGCATCGCGGCTGGTGTGTTCTCGTTGAAGGTGTGCGGATTGCCGCGGTTGGCTCGCGGCCGTCAATCGGCGAGGTCCGCGATTGCGAGGTGATCGAACTCGGGGACTGCACCTTGCTGCCGGGTTTGATGGACCTGCATTCGCATCTCTTCCTGCATCCTTACAACGAGACGTCGTGGGACGATCAGGTACTTAAAGAGCCGGAAGCTTATCGTACCGCCCGCGCCGTCCGCCACGCCGGAGCCACGTTGATGGCAGGCTTCACGACCTTGCGCGATCTCGGCACCGAGGGCGCCGGATACGCGGATGTGTCGCTCAAACGGGCGATCGAGGACGACATCGTGAAGGGCCCGCGATTGTTCGTGGCGGGGCGCGCGATCGTGGCGACCGGCTCCTATGGTCCTGCGCGGCGCAATTACCGGATTGATTGTTGTTTCCCGCAAGCCGCGCTGGAAGCAAGCGGGGTGGACGAGATTGTGCGCGCTGTGCGGCTGGAAGCTGCGCACGGCGCGGACTGGATCAAGCTCTACGGCGATTACCGTACCGGCCCACACGGCGACACGCGCCCTACATTTTCGCAAGAAGAACTGAACGCCGCCGTGGCCACCGCGCACGATCTAGGCCGACCGGTGGCCGTGCATGCGATGACAGCCGAAGCTATGCGCCGCGCCGTGCGCGCCGGCGTGCAAACCATCGAGCACGGGTATGGCGGCTCCCGCGAGACGTTCTCGTTGATGCGCGAGTGCGGCGTGGCCTTTCTACCCACGCTCAGCGCGCCCGAAGCCATCGGATCGTACTTTAGTGGATACGTTTCGGGCGAATCCGATCCCACGGAGTCGATGCAGATGGCGGAACGTGGCTTCCGCAATGCTTTGGCCGAAGCCGTTACGATTGGCTGCGGCAGCGACGTCGGCGTGTTCCCCCATGGCACCAATGTGCGGGAACTCATGTGGATGGCCAGGCTTGGGATGTCGCCGTCGCAGGTTCTCGCAAGCGCAACCTCGATCAGCGCCGCAATTCTTGGCAAGCAGAATGAGCTCGGCAGTCTCAAGCCCGGCTATTTCGCTGACGCGGTCGGGGTCACAGGGGATCCGGCCAAAGACATTAGACAACTTAGCGGTGCCTCTTTTATCATGAAGAGTGGCAATATCGTATTCCAGCCCGCGGGTCTGAACCCAAGACTTTAAGGCAACCTCTGCATTCTGCTCCGCCTTCACCGAATTCCATTCCAATGGGGACGGTCGCTCTAGTTTTCGTAAACTCCTCATTAACCGAAGCAGGTACGGAAACATTTACTCCAA
Source organism: Alphaproteobacteria bacterium (assembly GCA_045810735.1). Lineage (GTDB taxonomy): Bacteria > Pseudomonadota > Alphaproteobacteria > Micropepsales > Micropepsaceae > Rhizomicrobium. The sequence goes on along the minus strand of JBJMVL010000076.1, from coordinate 23,269 downwards.
ACGGCGATGATCACGCGGAGGCACCAGACCCTTCGTTAATGCTCGCGCCTGCGCCCAGTGAGACATCGACCGTCGCTGCCGGATTCGATCTGGATTCGGTGCGGCTGCGTTTTGTCGATCCGAGCATCGAGCAGGATTATCGTACCGAAAGCCTCAACCAATCCCGCAGGATCATCTGCATTTATCTGATTGCCGGCGCAGCGCTGTATTTGACGTTCGGCTTTCTTGACAAGGCAGTGGCGGGACCAGCCGCCGGGCACCTCTGGTTTATCCGCTACGCTCTCGTTTGCCCTTCGTTACTTGCAGCGGCGGCACTGATTTCCATTCCGGCGCTGGAGCGATATGCCCAGGCTGTCCTCTGCATCGCCATGACGGCGCCAGGTTTGGGAGTCGTGGCGATGACCGCCATAATGCCGCCGCCTTATAACAGCCGGTACTACGCCGGGCTGATCATGGTCGTGATCTACGGCAGTTCATTCGTGCGGTTGCGGTTCGTATTTTCGACGGCCATCTCGATTTTTCTTGTGGGCCTCTATCAGCTCTCTTCTATCTACCTGAATCCGATCCCGCGCGAAGAATTCATCAACAACAACTTCTTTCTGGTGATGGCAACGGCGGTAGGGCTGTTCTCCAGCTATATCCAGGAGATGTACATCCGCCGCACCTTTCGGGCGCAGAAAATCATCGAGGCAAAAAACGCCGCCGCCAACACGCTTGCGCACGAAGCAGACAAGGCAAATCGCGCCAAAAGCGAGTTTCTTGCCAACATGAGCCATGAGCTGAGAACGCCCCTCAATGCGATCATCGGATTTTCCGACGTGCTGAGAGCGGAGCTTTTCGGATCCATCGGCAACGACCGCTACGCGGAATACGTTCGCGACATCAATGACAGCGGCAAGCACCTGCTGGAAATCATCAATGAGATCCTCGATCTCGCGAAGGCGGAATCCGGAAAGATCTCGCTGGCGGAGGACGAGATTGAACTGCTCAGCTGTATTCAGGATGCGGTACGCATTTGCCGCGGGCGCGCGATGTCCAGTGATATCCAGTTGCAGCTAATCGCTTCTTCTGAACCTATTTTCTGTCTCGTCGACGAGCGGCTGGTCCGACAGATTCTACTCAATCTCCTTACCAACGCGATTAAGTTCAGCCACCCAGGCGGCAAGGTGACCGTCACCGTTCGCGCCGACGGCGCCAAGGGAATTGTCGTTGCGGTAAAGGATACCGGCATCGGCATTGCGCCTGATGATATCATGCGCGTGCAAAATCCGTTCGAGCAGGTGGACACTTCGCTCGCGCGGAAATACGGCGGAACGGGCCTAGGCCTGCCGCTCACCCGCAAGCTCATTGAGCTTCACGGCGGCACCATGCTGCTGGAAAGCGAACTGGGGCGCGGCACATCGGTGACAGTCGTCTTGCCGGCGGACCGTCTCCGCTTCCGCCCGCAATTGGTACTGGCGGCTACGGGATAATTTTAGCGTTTTTTCACGAACAGCAGCCGAACTCGGCCTGTGCGTTCGGTTTCAGTCCAAGCCCGTTTGAAGTCCAGACCCTCCACCCAGGCCAGCATCTCGGGTTCATCGCGATAGTGGAGTGACCAATCGACAATATATTCCATCGGCCAGTAGTTGCTCATCGCGCAGACATTCATGTTCCCGATCACCAGCCGCCCCCCGGGGGCCAAAAGTTCGTACATCTTTTGCGTGAGCGCCTTCGCCCGGTGCGTGCTCACGTAGTCCAGCAGTCCAACGGAGTAGATCAGGTCCTGCGGCGGCAACAGAGCGAAGGTGTTGGCGGGACGTAGAATGTCCGTGAACGAAATGTTGAGGCCGTGAACACGCATGTGCCCGTTCGAGCGGAGCACATACGGATATGTTGCGCGATGCGCGTGTTTGAGCGCTTCGCCTTCCTGATCGATCAGGGTGAATTCCGCGCGGGAATCCTGCGCGCCCCGGCTCTTGAGAAACAGCTCGACTTCGCGTGCCGGTCCGCTACCCAGGCTGGTGACGCGGATCGGCCGGTTCTCGGCATCCCGTGCAAGATCGCCGATTTGAGACGCCACGACCTCCATGCGGGTACGGATGCATTCAGCTACGTCGAGGCCAAGGCGATGCATCAGCATGTCGTATGGCGTGGTCCCCACCCGCTGCCAATCATACACCTGATTCATCATCTCGAAATCGCCGGGATAGCCGAGCGGCTTGAGATAGGAGCGATCCCAGATCGCGCCCCGGCGAAACTCCGGCGTGACCACGAGTTCGGTGTATTCTTTCAGCGCGTCACGGAGGTCGCGGTCGTCCAGCGCTGCCGACACGAGCTCGTTTCCGGTGCGCCACAAATTGCGCCAAGGCTGCATGATACAGGCTTCGCACGTCTCGAGAAGTTCCGCGTCTCCGAGCTGGTCGCCGAACTCCCGCGCGATCTTGGCATTGGTCTCCAGTATCGCTCCGTAGGCGCGGATCAATTTAACGACGTCGCTGCAGAACGCGCGGTATTCCACCGGCACTGCATCTTCGGCCGGCTGCAGGGAAGACCGTGCGGCGATCTGGGCCTGTGCGTTCCGGGTCAGCAGCTTGTCGAATTCGATATGCCGATCGACGAAGCTAAACGCTACCTTAGATCCGAAAACCGTGTTCTCGCGCCGGCATACATTTGCCGATGTCTCGAAGATAGGAATTCCAGACTGCTGAATACTAAGCTCAACGGTTTCGCCCGGGTGAATGACTTCGAGGTCGGCATTCTTCGAGAGAGCCGCCAAGCCACCCATGCTAATGTCGTGCAGCCGGTAAGTGGTGGCGCGGACGCGCACGCGCGGAACAATGTTGGTAAAAAGTCGACGCGCATCATAACGTGGGGGACGATATCGGATTTGGCGACCGACAGCCCCCTTCAACTGCTCATACGCAAGCATGAATGCCCCCTCGCACCACGCGGGCCAACAAGCCCGTCCAAAGCTTAGGCTGTTTCAAAGCCAAGTCAAAGCAGGGTTGGGCCTGCCCGACCGCTCTCCCGCAAGTCTCGGGCCAATTCTGCCGTTTGATGTCGCTCGCGCCGAGACGCTACCCGGTAGCTAGCGCCGCCTCATGTCGCTCTTTGACCTCCTGACACGCCGCTTTAACCTCTTGCAGGGATACAGCGGCCTGGCGGACGTGGTCTACGGCGGCGTTACACCGTTGCACAGCTTCCAGCCACGCCGTCAGTCTCGCAAGGCGATCAGCGTCCCGCAGGCGGCGGTCACGCAGCACATCGTGGCCACTGGTAAATGCGCGTCGGGTTCAGTTTGGCTTCCTGCACAAGCTTGGTATTGTTCATCGGACGCTACACCTCACGCCTTCAAACTCCCGCGGGAGAACATGTTCCGGCGGGTGGGGAGCCGCATATGGCGAAGACGAAGAAGAAATCCACGACGCCTACGAAGAGCCACGCCGCCAAGGCCTCAAACGAAAACGAGCCCGGCACGCGCAAGCGGCCGACGCGACCCGTATGGCAAGGGAATTTGCGGCTGTCGCTCGTTAGTTGTCCCGTCGCGCTCTTCAATGCCACGACACGGTCGCATGACATTTCATTCCATTTGCTGAACCCGGAAACCAACAACCGCATTCGCATGATTCCTACCGATCCGGAGACAGGGCCGGTCGAGCGCTCCGGGCTGGTGAAGGGCTACGAGATCTCCAAAAACCACTACGTGATCGTCACCAACGAAGAGCTGGACGAGGTGAAGCTGGAAACCACACACACACTGGAGATCGAGCGGTTCGTGGATGCAGACACCATCGACCGGCTGTACTGGAACGATCCGTACTTCCTGGTGCCGGACGGCAAGGACGGCCTCGATGCATATGCGGTCATTCGCGAAGCGATGGCGGAGGAAGGGCGCATCGCGCTGGGCCGCGTCGTGATGCACACGCGTGAACGCCTGATGGCCATCGAGCCGCGGGGCAAGGGCCTGCTTGCGTATTCATTGCGCATGGCGAACGAGGTGGTAAATCCGGCGACTATGTTCGACGATATTCCTGGCGCGAAGGTCAATTCCCGCATGATCGACATTGCGCAGAAGATCATCGAGCAGCAAGAAGGCCCGTTCGAGCCGCAGAATTTCAAGGACCGTTATGAAGAGGCTCTGCGCGAGCTAATCCGCCGCAAAGAACATGGCGAAAAACCGGTGGCTGCTGAGCCGGCACCCCCGGCCAGCAATGTCATCAACCTGATGGACGCTCTGCAGAAGAGTTTGCAGCGCAAGGGCGCAGCGTCGTCGAAGACTCCGGCACCGGCGAAGTCAAAAGCGCCGGCCAGGCGCAAACGCGCGCGCAGCTAAGTCAGCCCAGATTTTTGCGAGCGGAATCCAATTTCACGGCTGTCCTGTCGATGCCGGCCCATGGATCAGAGGTGCGAAGGAAGGCTTTGGCATTTGCCAGATTGAACTGCGTGGGATCGAGACCGGCGCGCAGCTTGCTCCACGGTAGGGCTATCGAGACGGGTGCGCCGGGGCGGGCGCGCGGCGACCAGGCACCAACGGCGGTGGCCGTGCGGGCATTGCGCAGGAAATCGAGAAAGATTTTCCCCCCGCGCACCTTCTTTGACATGTTGGTCGTGTAACGGTGGGGCGCATCGCGCTCCATCTGCACACACACGTCACGCGCGAATTCCTTCGCTTCCGTCCAGGTGAGCGGTTTCTTCGGGGCGCCTTTGATGGCGACAACCACATGAATGCCCTTGCCCCCGGTCGTCTTCACGAACGGCGTGAAGCCCAGATGCTGCAGCAGCCCCCGCATCTCCTTCGCCGCGGCGATGACGGTATCGAAATCGACATCCGGCGCTGGATCGAGATCGAAGGTGAGCCGCTCGGGAATTTCCGGCTCGCCCTTCCCCGATCCCCAGGGATGGAATTCCAGTACCGCCACCTGCCCCATCGCCACGACGCCTTCCTTGGTGTTGATGGAGAAGTACGGCTTGCTTTCGCCAGAAACGCGAATGGATTTCGCGTACGCCTGCAGCCCGGGCACCACATGACGCTGATAGAACTGCTCGCCGCCGACGCCCTCCGGCGCGCGCACAATGGAAAGCGGTCTGCCGACAATGTGCGGCAGGATGCGCGACGCGGCAGCTTCGTAGTAGCGAACCAGATCCGCTTTGGTCACCGCCGCTTGCGTTTTCGTGGCCGGCCATAGTTCCTTGTCGGGATTGCTGATGGCGATACCGGCAACCGTCAGGCCCTTCTTGCCTGACACCACCGCGGCGACCGGTTTCTTCAGTTTCACTGTATCCTCAGCCTTCGGCATGGCCGCAGGCTGCGGCTCGATCACGACGTTTTTTGCCGGCTTGTCCTCCCGCAAGCCCTTGTAACTTGCCTGCCGCAGGATTCCCGCCGCCGTGATGGTGCCGAATTCCACTTCCGCCACCAACTTCGGCTCGACCCAGTGCAGATCGCGAGCCCGCGAAACATCTTGCGTGTTCGCGAATGGCGGGCGCGGAATTTCCAGCGGCTTCAGCTTGCGCAACAATTCGCCAGCCGATTTCACATTGTAGCCGGTGCCGATACGGCCCATGTAGAGGAACTTGCCATCGCGCCAGGCGCCGGCCAGCAGCGAACGTAAAGTGTTGCCATCACCCCGCCAGCCGCCGATCACCACTTCCTGTCCGCCGCGGCATTTCGCTTTTGTCCAGTCATTGCCGCGGCCGGATTTATAAGGAGCGTCGGCGCGCTTGGAGATGATGCCTTCAAGGCCGGTGCGGCAGGCCGCATCCAGCATCTCCTGACCGGAAGACTGGTAGTGTTCGACATAACGGAAGCGTGCCGCGTGCGGCAGGCGCTGCTTCAGCAGTTCCTCGAGCAGCTGCTTGCGCTGGGTGAGCGGCAGACCGCGCAAGTCGTGGCCTTCGAGGAACAGCAAATCGAACACGAAATAGACGAGGCCGGCGGTTTTTCCTTCCGACAGCGCATTCTGCAATCCGGAGAAATTGGAGATGCCACGCTCGTCGAGCGCGGCGATTTCCCCATCGACAATGCAATCCGGCAGCGCGCGCGCTTCCGCAATGATTTCCGGAAAGCGATGCGACCAGTCCAGCGCCTTACGTGTCAGCAGCATCGCGCGTTTCTTCTCGACGCGTAGCTGCATGCGGTAGCCGTCGAATTTGATTTCGTGAACCCACAGATTGCCGCCTGCCGGCACGTCAACGATGCGCGCCAGTTCCGGCTCGACGAAGCTGGGCATACGCGCGCGCGGCGCGTTCAGCGCTTGCGGAGTTTTTTTTTAGCGGCAGGTTTGGCTTTGGTTGGCGCTTTACGCTTCGCCGGCGTTTTGGCGCGCGTTGCGGCGGCGCGCGGCTTTGGCTCCGGCTCGGCATCCTTTTCCGACCGGTTGGAATGCCACACGTTACGAGAACGAGCTGCAATCTGCTCCAGCGTGCGGCCGGTCTTCACCGAGGTGACTTCCGAGGCGAGCGCCTCGGGTTCGCCCGGCTGCGCTTCGTTATCCGTCTCTTTGATGAGCAGCCAGTTGTGCCGTGGGTTGCGGCGGCGGCCTTCGTCGCGGTCACGCATGCGGATTAGCGCCCAGCCACCCTTCATCCGCTGTCCGTCGAAACAGACCTTCAGGTTGCCGCGTTTGAGGTCGCGCTCGGGATGGTCGGCGGATTGTGATGTCCAGGTGCCGCGATCCCACAGTTGAACCGTGCCGCCGCCATATTCGCCCTTGGGGATTGTGCCTTCGAAGGTGCCATAATTGATGGGATGGTCCTCAACTTCGACTGCCAGCCGCTTGGTCGCTGGATCCAGCGACGGCACCTTGGTCACTGCCCAAGATTTGTAAACGCCGTTCAGCTCCAGCCGCAGGTCGAAGTGCAGCCGCGTCGCGGCATGACGCTGAATCACGAACCGCCGCTTGGTTCCCGCGGCTTTCGCAATCCGCCCCGGCGGCTCCGGCGTAACCGCGAAGTCGCGTTTGCGGTTGTAAAGGGAGAGGCGCGACAAAGTGCCTCCTCGAGATCAGAAGCGGCCCATTAGCACCAGGATGAGGATCACGATCAAGACGACGCCCAGGAGGCCGCTTGGATAGTAACCCCAGCCGCGGCTGTACGGCCAAGATGGCCACGCGCCAAGCAGCAGCACGATGAGCACGACGATGAGAATGAGACCCATAGGGTTCCCCGTTACTTCAGTGAGAAGATATAACTTTAAGCAGGATTAGAAGTTCCGCAGTGTTCTGCGTGGCTAACTGTGCTGATGCGATACCGTAAAGCCGGAACCGGCACTGCGCCGTCTGATGCGAGTAGGGCTTGCAATTCCCGCGGCAGGTTCTCGTGGGGAAATTGTTCGGGGGGAACCAGTCATGTCGTATCCGGTGAGCTCGGTCAGAAAGCGGTCTCCCCAGTGCCGAATGTCGTTGTCACAAAGCGCCTCGTACAGCTTGCGATGACGCTCGATGCGTTCCTCCAAAGGCATCTCGAGTGCACGACAAATCGCGGCACCCACGGCTTCCGGGTCATAGGGATTGACGATTAGCGCATCCTCGAATTCCGCTGCTGCGCCGACAAAACGAGAGAGAATAAGTACCCCGGGATCGTTCGCATCCTGCGCCGCGACATATTCCTTGGCGACCAGATTCATCCCGTCCCGAAGTGGCGTCACGATTCCCACGCGCGCCAACCGATAAAGCCCTGCCAGCGCCGTGCGTGTGTACGGACGATTGATATACCGCAGCGGAGTCCATGACACGTCGCCATAGGTGCCGTTGATACGGCCGGCAGCGGTATCGATCTCCCGCTCCATCTGCGCGTATTCGTGAATGGCTGAGCGGCTCTTCGGCGTGATCTGTGCGAACGAAACCTTGCCGTGCCACTTCGGATTGGCCATCAGAAAACGTTCGAAGGCGTCAAGCCTCAACGTGATGCCCTTTGTATAATCCAGCCGGTCCACACCCAGCATCAGAACGCCTGGAACGCTGGCGCGAACGGAACGCACGAATTCGGAGCGGACAGCGCGCCGGGCGCGCCGGGTGAATTCCCGCGTTTCGATGCCCACCGGAAACGCCCCGACCCGCATGGTGCGGTCATCAACGCCGATGCGGCGGGGAATATGGGCGGGCATGCCGCATTCGCTGGCCAAGTAACGGGCAAAGTTCTGCGAATCCCCGTCTGTCTGAAAGCCAACCAGATCGTAGTGAAGCAACGCCGGGATCAGCCGCTCATGATTGGGCATGGCGGTCAGAATTTCGGGCGGCGGCATCGGAATATGCAGGAAGAAGCCGATACGATTGTGGCGCCCGCGTTGTCGGAGGGCTTTGGCCAGCGGCAGCAGGTGGTAATCGTGCACCCAGACGAGATCGTCGGGCTCCAGCACATTATCCAATTCCGCTGCGAAGTGCTCGTTGACGCGTAAGTAACCGGTCAGATCGCGCCGGGTGAATTCCGCAAGGTCCAGCCGATAGTGCAGGATCGGCCACAGCACCCGATTGGCGAAGCCATTGTAATATTCCTCGTAGTCTTCCTCGCTGAGGTCCGTGACAATGTAGGTGACTCCGCCTGCCTCGACGGTGCGTGTCTGCGTTTCGCCTTCCGGTTTGACCTCGCCGCTCCAGCCCAGCCACACACAATCGTGCCGCCGCAAGGTGGCCTTGAGTGCGACTTCGAGCCCGCCTGCATGTATGGCCCGCTCCGGACTGGGCACCGCCACGCGGTTCGAAATGATGAAAACGCGCGCCAAACGCGACCCTCCACAACCCCGACGCTTGTCGCGGAAGAGAGGGGAAAAGCGCGTGCCGAACCCGTTCCGGCCGCCCTGGTCGCCTCACCCGCTCACGAAGAACGTGTAGAAGTTCCCAAAGTTCCTCTCTTACGCTGTCAAATGTGTAGGACTCCCGGACCTTCACGGCCTGAAACTAGGCGCCCGCCAATTCGGCGAGCCAAAGCCGCACCTGGTCTGGCGATGAGACCTGAAGCGCTGCCCCAGGGAGCAACCGGCCGATAGAAACGCCAAGCCCTGAAAACTCGGGCAGGACCGCCAGCGCATCCGCATCGGTGATGTCGTCACCGAAGAAGACCGGCCGGCGTCCGAGAAACGGCCTGTGCTCCATAATGTGACGTAGACCGGTGCCCTTATTAAAGCCGCGCGTCTTCACCTCGACAACTGCCTTGCCGAAAAGGATCCGAAGGTCTTCGCCAAGCTTCGCCGCAGCGTGTTGCACCATGGCGATAACCTCATTCTCCAGTTCGGGTGCGTTCCGGTAGTGCACCGCAAAAGTGTAAACCTTGTCCTCAATCCGCAACCGCGGATCGAGCTTGGTAACTGCGGCAAATGCCGCCCTCCCTACGGCGGTGAGCGGCACCGCGCAGCGCTTTACCTCGCCATCAGGATCCAATCTCAATTCCGCAGCATGTGCGCCGGCCGCAGCGAATTTCAGCGGCGCAAACAATTCGTCGATGGCAGCAAGGGTGCGGCCGCTGATGAGCGCCAACGCGCCGCCAAGCCTCTCGCGCACGCGCGACAGGCTGAGCTTCAGGGACTCCGGAACGACGACAGCTTCAGGCGTCTCCGCGATATCTATGATGGTGCCATCGATATCCAGCAGCAAAGCGTCCCTGTTGAAATCAAACTCAGGAAACCCGCTCTTGTTCGCGATCTGCGACAGCTTCACCTCAGTGGGTCCGTGCAATGGGCCTCCGCTGTCTGCGCTTGGTCACGCCTGATGTTTTCGTCGGTTTCCTGGCGTGCAGAAGGTTGAGCGCCGCGTTCACCAAAGCCACGTGCGAGAACGCTTGGGGAAAGTTCCCCACCATGCGCTTCTCGCCCGGATCGTACTCTTCCGCCAACAACCCCACATCGTTCTGCAGCTTGAGGAGGCGTCGCAGCAGGCGGCGGGCCTCTTTGAAGCGGCCCAGCAGAATGTAGTTGTCTACCAGCCAAAAACTGCAGGCGAGGAAGGCTCCTTCGCCAGGGGGCAAGCCATCGACACAGTATTCCGTTTCGTAACGGAGCACCAACCCGTCGACGAAGAGACGCTTTTCGATTTCGCGGACAGTGTTGCGAATGCGCGGATCCTTTGCAGGCAGGAACCCGACGATGGGCAACAGCAGCAGACTCGCGTCCATCAGGTCAGAACCATAGGACTGTACGAAGCAGTTGCGCTCCGGATCGACACCATGCAGGCACACGTGATTGTGGATCTGATCCGCGATCTTCTTCCAGCGCGCCCGCTCCCGCTTGCCGATGTTCGCACTCTGGGAGGCCCGATCGAACGCGACCCATGTCATTACTTTTGAATGGGTAAAATGCTGCGGCGCGCCGCGAATTTCCCAGATCCCTTCATCCGGCTTTCGCCAGATTTGCTCCAGATGTCTTAGAAATACGTGTCGAATCTCGCTGCGGCGCGGCACTGCTGGCAGCCCGCCTTTTTGGGCCTGGGCCATGGTGTCGGCGAGCTCGCCATAGATATCGAGCTGAAGCTGGAGCGCCGCAGCGTTGCCGACACGCACGGGGGCAGAATTCTCGTAGCCCGGCAACCAACCGATTTCCCATTCGTCTAGCCTACGTTCGCCTGCGACACCGTACATTGTTTGAATCTGCTCGGGGCTGCCGGCGATCGAGCGCAACAGCCAATGCTGCCAGGCGGTGGCTTCCTCAATATAGCCGGCGTTCATGAATGCGAGCAGCGTGAACGTCGCATCCCGCAGCCAGCAGTAGCGATAATCCCAATTGCGCGGTCCACCGATCTGCTCCGGCAGCGATGTGGTGGCGGCGGCGACAATTCCTCCCGTCGGGCGGTAGCTGAGCGCCTTCAGCGTCAGCAAAGACCGCTGCACCGGTTCATGCCATTCGCCATCGAATTTCGAACGACCGCTCCACGCTTTCCAGTATTTTTCCGTTGCCTCCAATGCCACTTCGACATCGATCGGCAGCGGAATCGGCAGGTGCGATGGGACGAACGTCATCACAAAGGGAACCGCCTCGCCTTTCCCCACCACGAAATCCGCCTGGGTGCGCAAGTCCTTCCCGTGCAACGGCACCGGGGTGCGCACGACCAGCATGCTGGGACCGGCAATCGCCGTGATCGTGGTTTCATCGCAACGATTTACCCACGGCACTGAGATTCCATAGTCAAAGCGGATTACGAGGTCCGTTTGCATGCGCACGGATCCTTGCTTTCCAATCACCAGCCGTATGACGGACGAGCGCGGCTCCTCCACCGGCATGAAATCAACGAGCGTCACCGCTCCCGTTTTGGTAGTGAACGTTGTTTCCAGGATCATCGTGCCCGAACGATACCGCCGACGGATTTTCGCATCCGCCTTGGGAGCGATAAGCCATCGGCCATTGTCGGTGCCGCCCAGCAAGGAAGCAAAGCAGGCGCCGGAATCGAAGCGCGGAAAGCAAAGCCAGTCGAGCGAGCCGTCCCTGCACACCAGCCCTGCGGTGCGCATATCCCCGATCATGCCATAGTCTTCGATCTTGCCCGGCATCAGCGCTCGATCGCTATTTCCGGGAGGCGTTGATTTGGCTTGCTGCAGCGGCATCGAGAAACCAGACGAGCTCGCCTTCCGAGCGCACGTGGGTGGCCGGCAATGTGTCGTCTCCGTCCTGTACCACGCGGCGCACGATTTCTGCCTTGTTTCCTCCGGTCACGAGAAAGGCGACGGCGCAATTCGAATTGAGTGCCGGATAAGTAAGTGTGATGCGCGGCTCATCGCGGCCGCTTGCCTCCGCCATCCAGCGCGCCTGCTCCTTGAGTACCGGACTCCCCGGAAACAGAGAAGCGGTATGCCCATCTTCACCTAGGCCCAACAACACGAGATCAAAGAAGGGGTTGCCCTCAACGAGAAGGTCCGAGCCGTAGATCGTTTTGAGTAGCATCTCATACCGGTAAGCCGCGCTCGCCGGATCGCCTTCCGTGATGATGGGATGAACGTGATCGACAAGGATCGGAGCGTGGGCCAGCAAAGTTTCGCGAACCATCCGGTAATTGCTGCGCGGATCGGTGTGCGAAACGAAGCGTTCGTCTCCCCAGAACAGTTCCACCCGCCGCCATTCGATGCGGTCGTGGCAATCGGCGGAGGCGAGCTGCCGATAAAGTCGGCGCGGCGTGCTGCCGCCCGACAACGCAACCCGAAAGATGTCGGTGGTTGCGGCGATCCGTTCCGCGAACCAAGCCGCCGCGCGCACGGCCATCTGTTCCGGATCGGGAGATACATCCACTCTGATTGCCTCCCCCATGCCGCTATCGGATGGACCGCCAGGTTCTGCCGTCGCGTTCCAGCAGAGCATTCGCGCAGTCCGGCCCGGCGCTGCCGGCCGGGTAATTGGGAAAATTAGACGGCGTGTTCTTGGCCCATGTGTCAATCACCGGCTGGACCACGGCCCACGCGGCTTCCACCTGATCGGCGCGCTGGAACAACGTCTGGTCTCCGGCGAAGCAGTCATACAGCAGCGTTTCGTAACCGACGGCGGGCGGCTGCTTGAACCAGTCAGTGTATTTGAAATCCATCGCCACGCTTTCGAGATGCATGGCGGTTCCGGGCCGCTTGGCATTGAAGCGCAGGCGGATTCCTTCGTCGGGCTGAATCTGCAGGATCAGCCAGTCTGGCCCAAGATTGCCGGTTGGCGTGTCGCGAAACAGCGCAAGGGGTGCATGCTTGAAATGGATCGCGATTTCCGTCCACCGGTCCGGCAACCGCTTTCCCGTGCGTAGATAGAATGGCACACCCGCCCAACGCCAATTATCGATCCTGACGCGCAAGGCCACGTAAGTTTCTACCGGCGATTTTTGGTCGACATTATCCTCTTCCCGGTACCCAGCCGCCTTTTTGCCGTCGATGTTGCCAGGTCCATACTGACCGCGCACGGCATCATCCGGGGATAATGGATGCACGGCGCGGAACACTTCTGCCTTTTTCGTGCGGATTTCGTCAGCTGCAAAGGACGTTGGCGGTTCCATCGCTGTCATTGCGACGAGCTGAAACAGATGATTGGGTACCATGTCGCGCAGCGCGCCTGTCTGTTCATAAAATTTCCCGCGCGTTCCCGCGCCGATCGATTCGGCGACCGTGATCTGGACATGGTCGATGCGATCGCGATTCCAGATCGGCTCGAACAGCCCGTTGGCGAAACGCAGCGCCATGATGTTCTGCACCGTCTCTTTGCCGAGAAAGTGGTCGATGCGGTAAATCTGGTCTTCGCGAAGCACCTTCAGGATGCGGGCATTCAGGGCTTTGGCTGAAGGCAGGTCGTGGCCAAACGGCTTTTCGACCACCACGCGCCGCCAGCCGTCCTTTTCGTCGGTGAGCCCGGCTTTCCCCAGTTCATCGATGATTGGACCGAAGAAACGGTCGGCAGCCGCTAAGTAGAAAACCGCATCACCTTCAAGCTGCTGCTGTTGATCAATTTCCTGCAGCCGATCCCGAACTTTCGAATAGGTTCCGGATTCGAGAAAATCCCCGGCGACGTAGCTCATCTTCGCGGCAAGCTGCTGCCACACATTCTCGTCGATCTGTCTGGCCTCGAACTCGCCTTTGCCGGATTTGACCGTCTGCTCCAAGAAATCGTGCAGGCCATCGCGCCATTCATCCGTGCTGCGCGCGTTGTGATCGACGCCGAGAATCGCGAAGCGCTCGGGAAGCAGGTCCTGCTTCGCGAGGTTGTAGAGCGCGGGCGTGATTAGCCGCTTGGTGAGGTCGCCCCCCGCGCCGAAAATCACCAACGCGCAGCACCGGGTGCAGCGGTCCCGCTTGCGACTCATCGCGGACCCTGCGGTTCGCCTTCCGCTGTACCTTTGACGATCGGGGTTTCGACGTGTCCGCCGAACTGGTTACGCATGGCCGAGAGCAGGCGGTAGGCGAAATCGTGCTGCATGCGCGAGGCAAACCGCGCATACAGCGCCGCGGTGATGACTGTCGCCGGGACCGCTTCTTCCACTGCCGCATTCACTGTCCAGCGGCCCTCGCCGGAATCCTGCACATACCCCTGGAAGTGATTCAATTCGGTATCCTGTGCGAGAGCGATTGCCGTCAGATCGAGCAGCCAGGATGAAATCACGCTCCCGCGCCGCCACACTTCGGCGATGTCCGTCAGATTGAGATCGAAACGCTCATCTTCCGGCAGGTTTTCGTGCTTGCGGCCGCGCAGGATGTCGAAACCCTCTGCGTAGGCCTGCATCAACCCGTATTCGATACCGTTATGGACCATCTTGACGAAATGACCGGCCCCGCAATCGCCGGCATGAATGTAGCCCTTCTCGGCGCGTGCATCGCGCCCTTCGCGATGCGGCGTGCGCGGGATTTCGCCCAAGCCCGGCGCCAGCGCCTCAAAAATGGGATCCAGGCGATCGACGATTTCCTTGTCGCCGCCGATCATCATGCAGTAGCCGCGTTCCGGTCCCCAGATGCCTCCTGACGTTCCGACGTCCACGTAGTGAACGCCCTTTTCACGCAGCTGTTTTGCCCGGCGGATGTCGTCTTTGAAAAACGTGTTGCCACCATCGATGATGACGTCGCCTTTCTCCATCCGCTGGCCAAGCGCCGTTACCGTGGATTCAGTGGGGTCGCCGGCCGGCAGCATGACCCACGTTGCGCGCGGCGCCTTCAGCTGCCCGACAAGTTTATCCAGCGATTGCGCCGGCGTGGCGTGGTCCTTCGCCAGCTCATCGACAGTTTGCGGGTTGCGGTCGTACACCACGACCTCATGGCCGTGCTGCATCAGCCGGCGCGCGATGTTACCCCCCATCCGCCCCAGTCCGATAATCCCGAGCTGCATGGGCGATCCTATTGAAGTGCTTCCGCGACGGCATCGCGCAAGGTGGTGAGCCCCTGCGCGACATCCTTGAGATGAACGCGCACGGCCCGCCGGCCACGCTCGTTCAACACTGCAAGATCACCCAGTGCCTGCGCCTTTTCCACCAGCGCAAAGGTCGCCTTGCGACCGGGAATGCTCAGATCGTGCGGGTGATCGCAGGTGATTTCCACAAATACGCCGGAGTTCGGCCCGCCTTTGTAGGCCTGGCCGGTCGAATGCAGATAACGCGGCCCGAACTCCAGGCAGGTGGCGGCATGCTTCGCGTCGCGCATGCGCAACCGGATGTCCTGCAGAGCGTCCTCGCTTTGCGCAGTGCGGTCCATGAACGCAAGCAACGCGAAGTAATCGCCACCTGACATGCGGTTCAGATGCGCCTTCATGGTCTGCGCGAGGGTGTTGGCTCCGCGCAAGGCGGATGCGTTCGCTTCATCGGCGTAAACGGCGACACCGTTGTGCGAGAAAACCGGACGCTCCTCAGGCGCACTGCCGCTCTTTTCAAAAGCGTCAGTGAGTTCGCGCGCTTTCACCTTGGCAGCTTCGACATCCGGCTGATCGAATGGATTGATGCCGATCACGGAACCGGCCGTGGCAATCGCGATCTCGAACAGGAAGAACACTTGGCCGAGCTGATACCTATCTTTGATCGCAACCTTGATCACCGGATGACCGGCTTTGGCGAGTGCATCCAGTTTGCCGGAATTCTCATCCGCGCCGGCCATGCCAATCTGAATGAACACCCGGTCGTTGCCGTACACAGCCGGATCGGCGGGCGGCTCGTTGTCGATGGGGATGAGACCCTTGCCCTGCTTGCCGGTGGATTCGGCAATAAGCTGTTCAAGCCAAAGTCCAACACTCGCCAATTCGGGCGACGCGACAATCGTGATCTTGTTGCGCTTGAACTGTGTCGCCAGCACGCCGAGCGCGATGCCGAGGCGCGCGCCGAGGTTGGAGGCCGGAGGCACAAAGGCGTCTGACGCGCGGATGAATTCTTTCGTTTCTGCACAGATGCGCGAGATGTCCAACCCCATCGCGGCGCCGGGGATCAAGCCGAATTTCGATAGTACGGAATAGCGGCCACCGATCTGCGGATCGCCATGGAAGATATGGGCGAAGTCCTTCTGGGTGGCGACTTTCTCCAGCGCAGAACCGGGATCAGTAATGGCAATGAACCGCTTCTCGGCGCCAGCGCCGCTTTTGGCGAAGAAATAGTCCATCAGAATATTGGGCTCCAGCGTGGTGCCGGATTTTGAGGAAACGATGAAGCAGGTTTTCGCGATGTCGATGGCGGCCTCAACCGATCGGATTTGCTCCGGATCGGTGGAGTCGAGCACGTGCAGCTTCGGCCAGCCTGATTGCGCCCCGAATACCTGATTCAGCACCTCTGCGCCAAGGCTGGAGCCGCCCATGCCGAGCAGCACGGCATCCGTGAAGCCGTTCTCCTTCACCCAGCGCTGAAACGCGTTAAAGGTCTGCGCGTCGGCGGCTTCGCGCTCCGCAATGTCGAGCCAGCCGAACCAGTTGTTCTCATCCGCGCCGGTCCACAGCGACTTGTCTTTCGCCCACAGCCGGCGCACGTCGCCGCTGGCGGTCCGCTTTTTGACTTCGGCGGTGACGGCCTCCTCCGCGTTGTCCAATTGGAAATTGACCGTCGGTAACTTGCCGCCGAGGACTTTGGCGCGCTTCTCCGCGAGTGCGCCATAAAGCTTGTCGGCGGCATCGGCGAACAGCTGCACGCCTTCGTCC
Source organism: Alphaproteobacteria bacterium (assembly GCA_045810735.1). GTDB lineage: Bacteria > Pseudomonadota > Alphaproteobacteria > Micropepsales > Micropepsaceae > Rhizomicrobium. Next base: position 6,747 of record JBJMVL010000076.1, on the reverse strand, counting down.
ACGAGCTGCGCCGTGATGGCATCGAGCGAAATACCGGACACATGCAGCGTCTCTAGCTGGCGTATGGAGTCTGGCACATTACCTTCGATCGTGCTTTGCGGATCTCCGTGATCGCGGAACGCTTCAATCGTTTCCTGCGGCATGGTGTTGACGGTGTCGGCTCCGATCAGCGTGTCCACATACAGCACATCGGAATAGGCTTTGTTCTTGGTTCCGGTCGACGCCCACAGCAGCCGCTGCGGGCGTGCGCCGCGCTTCGCGAGCGCCTCCCAGCGCGGGCCGGAGAAGATTCGCTTGTATTGCTGATAGGCGAGCTTTGCGTTCGCCACCGCGATCTTGCCGTGCAGTTCGGCGAGCGCCGGGTCGGCGCCGTTCTTCAACTTCTCGTCGATAGCTTTATCCACCTTGGTGTCGATACGGCTGACGAAGAAGCTCGCGACGCTGGAGATACGGCTGAGGTCTTCATTCTTCGGCCGCATTTCGAGGCCGCCGATGTAGGCGTTCGCCACCTGCTCATAGACATCGCGCGAGAACAGCAAGGTGATGTTGATGTTGAGGCCGGCGCCCAGCAGATCGCGGATGGCTGGCAAACCTTCCGGCGTCGCCGGCACCTTGATCATCAGATTGGGTCGGTCGACTTCGCTCCACAGCGACTTCGCTTCGGCGACCGTCGCCCCGTAATCCTTCGCGATGTAGGGCGAGACTTCCAGGCTGATGAATCCGTCCGCGCCATTCAGCCGATCATAGGTCGGGCGAAAGGCATCGGCCGCGTGCTGAATGTCGGCGACGGCGAGCTTGCGAAAGATCGCGCCGACGCCGCAGCCTTCCTCCGCCAGCTTCCGGATGTCTTCGTCATAGGCGCTGCCATGCGCGAAAGCCTTCTCGAAAATCGACGGGTTGGAGGTCATGCCTTTCAGGCCGTCCTCCGCAATCATGCGCTTGAATTCGTCGCTCGCCAGGAACTCGCGGCTCAGGAAATCGAGCCACAGCGATTGGCCGAGCGTCTCCAGTTCCTTCAGGCGATTCATGCTTGCCACGCCTTTGCAATTTGCGCCCGCGCCGCTTTTTCCACCGCCTCGGCAGTGATGCCGAAATGCTTGTAAACGTCGGGCGCCGGGCCGGACGCGCCGAAACTGCGCATACCGATCATCGCGCCTGTCATGCCCACATAGCGTTCCCAGCCGAGCACCGCACCCGCTTCCACCGAAACGCGTGCGGTTATTGCCGGCGGCAGCACCGCATTGCGATAGGATTCGTCCTGCTGCTCGAACAATTCCCAGCTCGGCATCGACACGACGCGCGCGCCGATTCCACTCTTCGCCAGTGCCTCTTGCGCCTGCATGCACAGCTGCACTTCGCTGCCGGTGCCGATGAGGATCACATCCACCTTGTCGCCCGGCGGATCGGAGAGGATGTAGGCGCCGCGCCACAGCCCGTCCGCCGGGTTGTATTTCTTACGGTCGAAGGTCGGCACCTTCTGGCGCGTGAGCGCGAAACACACCGGCCGGGTCTTCTGTTCCATGGCGACGCGCCAGGCTTCGGCCGTTTCGTTCGCGTCGCACGGCCGGATAACCAGCATGTTTGGGGTCGCGCGCAACGTCATCAGCTGTTCGATCGGCTGATGTGTCGGCCCGTCCTCGCCAAGCCCGATGGAATCGTGCGTGTAGATCCAGATGCTCGGAATGTGCGACAGCGCGGAAATGCGCACCGCCGGTTTCATATAATCGCTGAAGATCAGGAACGTGGCGCCGTAGCCGCGCAGGTCTGACATCGTCATGCCGTTGACGATGCAGCCCATCGCGTGCTCGCGGATGCCGAAATGGAAGTTGCAGCCGGTGGTGTCCGCTTCGAACGCATCCTTGCCCTTGATCAGCGTCTTGGTCGACGGCGCGAGGTCGGCAGCGCCGCCGGCGAGCCACGGCATCTTGGCCGCGATCGCGTTTAGCACCTGACCTCCGGAATCGCGCGTCGCGACGCCTTTTTCATCCGGCGCGAAGGAGGGAATGTCCTTCGCCCAGCCCGGCGGCAATTCGCGGAAGCGCATGAAATCGAGCTGCTCGGACATTTCCGGTTGCTCGCGCTGATAGCGCGCCCAGAGATCGTTCCATTGCGCGTGAAGCTCAGCCCCGCGCTTGCCCAGGCTGTCGGACACATGTTCGCGCACACCGTCTGGCACCAGGAATTGCGCATCCTGCGGCCAGTCATAGGCTTTTTTCGCGCCGCGGACGTCCTTTTCGCCCAGCGGCTCGCCGTGTGCTTCCTTCGTGTCCTGCTTGGCCGGCGCGCCATAACCGATGTGGCTGCGCAGGATGATGATCGTCGGGCCTTCTTTTGTCGCTTCGAACACCGACAGCGCCCCACTCATCGCCTCGGTGTCGTTGGCATCGGCGACGTGCAGCACGTTCCAGCCATAGGCCGAGAACCGCTCGGCGACGTTTTCCGTGAAGGCGAGATCGGTATCGCCTTCGATCGAAATATGATTCTGGTCGTAGATCCAGCAGAGGTTGGACAGCTTCCAGTGCCCGGCGAGCGACGCCGCTTCGCTGGACACGCCTTCCATCATGTCGCCGTCGCTGCAGATGGCGAACACCCGATAATTGAACAGTTCCAGTCCGTCGCGGTTGAAGTGATGCGCCTTCCAGCGCGCCGCGACCGCCATGCCGACGCTCATGCCCGCGCCTTGGCCAAGCGGTCCAGTCGTCACTTCCACCCCGGGCGTGTGCCAGTACTCGGGATGGCCCGGGGTGCGGCTGCCGACCTGGCGGAAGTTCTTCAGGTCATCGAGCGTCAACCCTTCGCCGTCCGGCTCGCGCACATTGCCGAGGAACAGCATCGAATAGAGCAGCATGGAGGCATGACCGGCCGACAGGATGAACCGGTCGCGGTTTTGCCAGCGCGCATCCGCGGGATCGTACCGCATGTGCCGCATGAAGAGGGTGTAGATCACCGGCGCGAGCGCCATCGGCGTCCCCGGATGTCCGGAATTCGCCTTCTCCACCGCATCCATGGACAGCGTGCGAATGGTGTCTATGGCAAGCTTGTCGATGTTTTCCGACATCATCCTTCGACGGGCGGGTTGTGCGGTGAAGGCGGGGGCTGGCGCCTTGGACTGGGAACGTCCCTCATTAGCTCATTGTTCCGGGCGGATGAAGGGGTGAGACGCGCGCAAACGGCATCGCTGCGGACGCAATTCGGGCTTCGAGTTCTTCTGTCCAAATTGTCATGCCGGCACACACCGCGGGTGGCAGGCAATATTTCTAGATTTTCATCCCGTTTGTCTGTTCCGCGCTCGGACGGGAATCGCACATTCGCGGAAGCGCCGGGCTGAGGCTTTGGCGCTCGCGTTTCTTCGCGATCGAGAGGGGCTTGTCTTTTCGCCGCTAAAGCCGGTTTCGGAGTTTGCTCCGACGGGGCAACAGCAGGCGAAGGGCACACGCGGACACAGCACGGATCAGGGACCCGCGCGGATGCAGTGGCTGGACATGAAGTCCTCCAGTCTAGTTTTTCGATTTTGGGATGGAGCGGCATTCGCCCCAGGCAACAAAAAGCCCGGATCTGCGGGGTTTTCCGCACCGGGCTGCCTCCGGACACAATTTCGGAGATGGTGAGAAGATACAAAACCAGCGTGACGCTGTCAAGGGCGATTGACCCGTACTTGACTAACGGCGGGAAACCGCCTATCTTCTGGACGGTCCAACGAGGTCCGGCCATGAGCGCTAGGAATAAACGCATCCACCAAATGACCATCCCGGAGTGGGAAATCGCCTTCCCGGATGAGCGGTCCTGCCAAGCCTATCTCGCCCGCTACCGCTGGCCTTCTGTTGTGCGCTGCCCCCGCTGCGGGAACGAACTGGTGAAGCCCCACGGCACTATGGCCTTTAATTGGCTGTGCAATGTTTGCTCCCCTTCCGCGACCAACTATCGCTTCTCTGTGATCGCGGGGACTATCTTTGAGAACACGAACAAGCCGTTGCGGGATTGGTTTCGGGTTATTCATCTCATGCTGACTAGCAAGAAGGGTATTAGCGCGTTGCAGGTCCACCGGATGATGGGCTTCGGCTCGTACAAAACCGCTTGGTATATGTGCATGCGTATTCGCGGCGGCCTTGCGAATGAAGATTTCCGCAAGCTGATTGGCTATGTGGAGGTTGATGAAACCTACATCGGCGGCAAAGACAAAAATCGCCACTGGGACAAAAAGAGCGGCAGCACAGGCGGCGAAGGCGACCCCAACAAATTCATTGTGATCGGCGCGTGCGAACGTAAGGGCGGCGTTGTGGCCCGCGTAATTGAGAACACCCGCACAGAGACGTTTGAGCGGTTCATTCGCGAGTTCGTCTCCACAAAAGTCTCTCTGCTTTCCACCGACGAAGCCACGTCCTATTTCAATTGCGCCGCGAATTTCCTCACAAGGCGGTAAGTCACCGCGCCAAGCAATACGTTGTCGGTGCCGTTCACACCAATACGATTGAAGGCTTCTGGTCGCTGATTAAGCGCGGGGTGATGGGCAGCTATCACAAGGTGTCGCGCAAGTACCTTCCGCTCTATGTGGCTGAATTCCAGTTCCGCTATAACAACCGCTTGAACCCTGATATTTTCGCGGAAGCGATTAGGGGATGCTGAACGAACACCAACGCAATGTGAGGGTTGCGGTATTCGTCGCAATAGGCGTTGTGTTCCTTTCATGGGCATCAACATCCACCGCGTCTTATGAAATATGCCAACAGGAACGCCACGCCAGCCACCCAGAACAGTCCGGTTACCTTCCAGAAGTTCGCTACTTCTTTATCTGCGAAGGAGTCACGCTCGACGCCAATGGTGTGCTGGTTACCGCCTTGGCCAGCGTCGCCATCGCGTTGTTCACGTTGTTCCTCAAGAATTCCACTGACAACCTGTGGGAAGCCGGGGAACTTCAGCGGCGTGACAATCGCCGCGCTATTTTCGCGAGCTTGCACAGCGCCAAGGCTGCCCAAAAACAAGCGCGGATCGCGGAGCAAGCTCTCGTCGATTTGGAAAGTCCGATTCTGTACCCCTTCATCTGCGACGAGAGTGTCTCCGCTGCTTTCAAAACCTTCGAGATTTACGATCACCACAGCAGTCCAGTTAGCCCGGTCGAGCCAATTGTCCAAATTCAGATAAAAAACTACGGACGGACGCCCGCTATCTTCCGCTCTGTGCAAGTGAGAATGGACACGGCTGTTTTCCTCTTTGACGCTGACATTGAGGACCTTTTCTCGGACGCCGCGACCCAGTTCATCGTAGAACCAGGTGGCATCACTGAGCGAACGTTCAGGCCCAAGCCCAAGGTGATCGACAAGGAAACTCACGCCAAAATCAAAGCCAATAGGACAAAGTTGTTTGTCTACGGAGTGATCTGGTTTTCCGACATATTCGGAAATGACTGGAGCCAGACGTTCGGACTGCGTTGGGATTACAAACTGAGGGGGTTCCGCCCCGATGACGTCGCGCACAATAGGCGCGAGAAGTCCACCAAAACCCGGCTCGTCATCTGACGCCACCGCCGTTTTATTGTCGGCTGGAATGTCGATACTGTGGGAGACGCCATGTGGGGGGTCTAAGTGGCAGCCGAAATTCCACCCGCCGATAGCAGCAAAGATCAAGGAAGCGGGAGCAACAATGCAGCCGACAATCCCCCAGCCGTAGCCCCAGCGGGCAGCGAGCCACGCACACCCCAACCCCGCAAAGAAACAAAACCCCGCAAGCGCAAAAGGCCACACGACGCCTTTGAATGGACAGGCCTTATCATCAATAGCGTTTTGGCTGTTGGCACCGTTGGCGCTGCGATCTTTGCGTGTTGGCTGGCGTTCCTCACGCGCACCCTTGTTATAGATGCCCGAGACGGCGCGAGAGAATCCCATCTCTCCAACCTTCGCGCTGAAGAACAGACCGCGCAGGCTATCGCCCAGTCCAGTGCCAACGCCATTCAACAGCACCAGGATACTATGGCGGCTATCGCACGCGCCGATATTGCTAATGGAATTGCTGGAAGCGGCGCCAAGAGGCAGCAGCGAGCCTATGTTGCTGTTTTGCAAGGCCAAGTCATGAACTTCGGAACCACAACCGAGCCAACGGTGGCCATGCTTGTCATCAAGAATGTTGGCACCACGCCTGCCTATGAAACCGCGACTACCATAAAGATTGCCTATGTGGTCGGGCCTTTCGGCAACAAGACGCCGGATGTGAAAATGAGTCCTGAGCACGCCTCCGTGCTCACCATCGGGCCAGAGGCTGAGGCAACCATGTCTGCTCCAACCTTTAGACCGATGACCCAACAAGAAGTTGATGCAATCCGCACCCATGCTGCCGGACTGCTTGTCTGGGGCTCCATCGACTATGTCGATGCGTTCCACCTCAGACATCGCACCCAATTCCGCCTCACGTTCGGCGGCGACGGCCCGGTGGAGGGTGGAAAGCTGCGACCCGACGCTACCGGCAATAGCGCCACCTGACGCCCGCGCCGCCCCCAGCCCTCCGAGCAATAATGTTGCCAAGGTTAGGACTGTAATCAGTAGCCTTTTGGCAGCCCGATAGTCAAGTTCGGGCCAACCGCCCTGTCAAGCAATCCTGTGAAATAATTTTCGTTGCGAGGAACAACTGTCAGGTTGCCCCCCTTTCAGGGGAATTTCTCGCCAGCGCGGGCGTGCGCCGGTTCGTCACTTCTTTCGCGCCTGGACGAGGGGCCCTCTGGCACCGGCGGTGTGATATCATGCAGGAGGTTCTCGGCCT
>JBJMVL010000075.1:0-16248 GCA_045810735.1 Alphaproteobacteria bacterium | reverse complement strand
TAAAGCGTCCCGCCGCTGATGTTTCGCAGGCTTTCTTCCTTCGCGAGTGCTTTCTCGACGATGTGTCGCGCTTCCTCGCAATCGCCTTTCGCAAGATCGACAAGCCGCAGCGGGCCGAAGGGAAATGTGAGCGGCTGGCCCGTGTTGCCGTTGTTCACCGGAACCATGTCGAGGCTTCCGCCGCCAAGGTCAGCAGCTAACCCGTGCGCATCGGGAATTCCGGCGATAACGCCTTCAGCGGCAATGCCGGCCTCTTCCTCGCCTGATAAAATGCGAATTGGCGCGCCCCACGCGGCCTCTGCGCGGCGTATCAGCTCTTTTCCGTTCGGCGCATCGCGCGCCGCGGCGGTGGCGACCGCTTCCCTCATTTCCACGTGGTGCGCGTCGGCGAGCAGGCGATATCGCGCCAGCGCTTCGAGCGCAGAACGGATACCCTCCTCGCTCAAGCGACCGCTCGACACCATGTTGCGGCCAATGGCGCAAATCGCCTTCTCGTTGTGCACGACGGCCGGCGTGCGGGAGAGCGATTCATAGATCACCAGCCGCACAGAGTTGGAGCCGATGTCCACAATAGCGATGGCGCCCGACGGCACAGGTCGTCCGCGCGCAGTCTGAAAGGGTGCCGCAGTAGCGGTATCGAGGCTCACAGCGTCAGTCGTTTCGCGTCGCAATCGAAACCGGCCGCTTCTGCGTCATCTTCAGGGCGCGGCCGCGACCAGAGAGCGATGGATTGGTCATGAAATAGGTGTGGGCAGAGAAGGCGTCTTCGCGCGCGTAGTTCGGGTCGCGAATGTAGGTGCCATCCGGCTGCATATACCAGCTTTGGGCATGATCCTTCATGAGCGCAATCATGATCTGCCCCATCACCTGCTCATGGACCGTGGGATTGTCGATGGGAACGAGCGTCTCGACCCGGCGGTCCAGGTTACGCGGCATCCAGTCAGCAGAAGTGATGAAGACTTTCGCTTTTGGAGACGGCAGGCGGTGCCCATTCCCGAAACACACAATCCGGCCATGCTCCAGGAATCGTCCGACAATGCTCTTCACCCGGATATTATCGGAGAGGCCCGGCACGCCAGGCCGCAGACAGCAGATGCCACGGACCACCAGATCGATCCGGACGCCGGACTGGCTGGCTTTGTAGAGGCCGTCGATAATCCGCGGATCGACGAGGGAGTTGAGCTTGGCCCATATGGCGGCAGGACGACCCGCATGGGCGTGGGCGATTTCTTCCTGGATGGCATCGGCGAGCCTCGCCCGGAGGTTAAGCGGTGAAATCGCAATTCTCTCCAGGCTGACCGGTTCGGCATAACCGGTCACGAAATTGAACAACTGGGCCGCATCGCGCCCGAGCGCAGGATCCGCGGAAAACAGCGAAAGGTCAGTATAAATCTTCGCCGTGACCGGATGATAGTTACCGGTGCCGTAATGCACATACGTCCGGAGATGCCCAGCCTCGCGGCGCACAACCAGACTCACCTTGGCATGCGTCTTGAGTTCGATGAACCCATAGACCACCTGGACGCCCGCGCGCTCAAGATCGCGCGCCCATTTGATGTTGGCGGCTTCGTCGAAACGCGCTTTCAGCTCGATCAGCGCGGTAACTGACTTTCCGGCATCGGCCGCTTCCACCAACGCTTTGACGATCGGTGAATTTTCCGAAGTCCGGTACAACGTCTGCTTGATGGCGACAACATTGGGATCAGTCGCCGCCTGCCGCAGGAACTGCACCACCACGTCGAAGCTCTCGAAGGGATGATGGACAATGATGTCCTTGGCACCAATGGCTGCGAAGCAGTCCCCGCCGTGATCGCGAATACGCTCAGGGAAGCGCGCGACGAACGGCTTAAACTGGAGGTCCGGCCGCTCATCCAGGATAAGCTGCTTGGTGTCGTTCAATCCGAGCAGGTATTTGACGATGATGAGATCGGAAAGCTCGACGTCGAGATGATCAGCGATATAGCGGCGTAAATCCTGCGGCATGGTCTCGCTGCACTGCACGTGGATCACGGAGCCGCGGCGGCGGCGGCGGAGCAGTGATTCGAAAAGCCGCACCAGATCTTCCGCTTCTTCTTCTACTTCAACGTCACTGTCGCGGATGATTCGGAACAAGCCAGACCCGTTCACGTGGTAGCCCGGAAATAGCTGGTCGAGAAAAAGGCCGATAACCCGTTCCAGCGTCAGGAATCGCCCTTCGCGCCCCTCGCTGGGCAATCGGATGAAGCGCTGAAGTTGCGGCGGAATTGGCAGCAACGCAGTGATGCTCTTCCCGTCCTTTTTTCGCGTCAGCTGTAGAGCGAGCGTGAACGCCAGATTTGGAATGAAGGGGAACGGGTGGGCTGGATCGAGCGCGAGCGGGGTCAATACCGGAAAAATCTGTTCACGAAAATGCGCGTCGAGCCAGGCACGGTCGGCCGGGTTCAGTTCCTCGCGTTTCAGAACGGCGATACCCGCGGTGCGCAGCTCGCTTCGCAAACGCGACCAAAGATTCTGCTGATCGGCGATCAGTTCGCCGGCGGCGGTGTCGATTTTTGCAAGTTGTTGGGCCGGGGTGAGGCCATCGTCGCTGATGGTGCTAACGCCGGCGCTGACCATGCCGCGCAGGCCCGCCACCCGGACCATGTAGAATTCATCGAGATTCGAAGCGGAGATCGAGAGAAAACGCAGCCGCTCCAGCAGCGGGTGGCGAGGGTTCTTCGCTTCCTCCAGCACACGCCGGTTAAAAGCCAGCCAGGACAGCTCCCTGTTGATGAAGCGGTCTGGGGACTCGGAACCCGCCGTCGGAACGGAAAAACGTTCGGCCTCGAACGGCAATCCGTCGCCGGTCGGGACAACTTCCTCCAGACTAACCCTTGCGTTCGCCATGGTCCGAGTTTCGCGCAAATTGATGACCAAAGCTAAACGAATTAGCCGGTTCTGTCATTGCAGTCCGGTGTCTGGGCCAAGAGTTCCCGCACCAGCGCAGCATTCACCGGCCGGCCCTCTGCCAGTGCTTTGGCGTCCGCCCGCCTGACGAAGTCCCGCAGGGCCGCAGGCGAGCGTTCACTGATCGTCAAAATCCTATCGAGAACCGACTCCGGGACGGAAATCTGGCGATCCTCGAACAACTTGTGCCCGAGTTGCCGCAGCAGCTCGTGCCCCGGCTCCCACAGGGAAAATGATACCATGGCCGCAAAGCGGGAGCCCAGATCGGGTAGCGCAAAGCTCCATGATGAAGGTTCTGTACGCCCCGTCAGCAGCACGGGATTCGCTCTCCTTGCCGAATCCATCAACTCGACGATTGCTGTATCACGGGCAGGATTCGGCAGACTCGAATCCACATCCTCGATGACCACGGGCATGTCGCGCTGCAGCAGAACAAACGCACTCCCGCTCAGCGCCGCGGCCGCAACGCGCTGCGCACCGCTTTTTGCAATCCAGATCTCGGCCAGATGTGTTTTCCCGGAAGCCGGCGGCCCATAAACGGCTGCAGCGGCGACAGCCCATGCTGGCCAAGAATCGATAAAGGCGAGTGCGTCGCGATTGCCGTTCGAGACAATGAAATCAGCCCGCGTCAGAGAGGGCGCGCTTTCAAGTGGCAGAGGGATTTGCGATGGCAACTTGTGCTCCGCTCTAGCCTGCCGGGCGGTAACGCGCCGCCACGGCTTTCAGCCAGAGCGCTCCATAGGCAAGCCAAGACGCGATTGTGAACGCGGCGGCGATCAACGCCGCCAGTTCCAATGTTCTTGGCGCCTTAATACCCAGTGCGAGGAGCAGCAATACCAACGCAACGTAAGCCACCTGAATTGCCGTGCAGAGCTTGCCGATCGGCAAGGGCCGCACGCGCAGCGGCAACTCAAGGAAGCGCGCCGCAGCGATCGCGAGCACGATGTTCACGTCGCGGCCAATCACCAGCAAGGTTAGCCATACCGGCGTCTGATGAACGATTGTAAGGGCGAGAAAAGCCGCCGTCATAAGTAGCTTGTCGGCCGCGGGATCGAGATAGCGTCCAACCAGCGTCGCCAGCCCATACCGCTTGGCAAGAAACCCGTCGGCGATATCTGTAAATCCGGCGAACGCGAAAACTGCGAAGGCGTAGGTTTCCTTGCGGTAAAGCAGGAAGGCTACGAGGACCGGCGCCGACAAGAGTCGCATGGTCGTTAACGTATTGGGGAGCTGCCGTATCATTCGGCGGCGCCAGCGTCGTCGCCCGCCGGTGCTCCGGAACCGAGCCACCATGTGCCGCCGCGATCGGCCAGATTGAGGTTCGCCTGCGCGGCCGCGCTTTTCAGCTGATCCGGTGTGCCGGAATACGTGAAATTAACTCGTGCTTCGCCGGTATTCATCGCAGCGACGTTCACATCCGTTACCGAAGGAATGGCCGATAACCGTCCCAACAGAGATACCCATCGGGATAGCGAGGGGATGCGAACTTCCGCCACCATTGTTGTCTTCTTGCTCACCTCCACCGTGCCGCGATTCTTCCAGGCATCTTCGATCGCTGCGGTGGCCTGTTGTGCAGCAGTGGCGTAGACCTTTTCCGGCGGTGTACCCGCGCTCACCGGAACCTCGATGTCGCCTAGCACAACCGGCTTTCCTGGACCCACCCGCCGCATTCGCACCGTCACCTTGCTGGCGGCGGGATCGGTTGCCTGGACCAGCACAGCTTCACCGGCGTGCACGCGCGCTGCTGCCGCCTGAATCCTGCCCCATCCCGCATCTCCAAAGCGCAGTGGTCCCAGCGAGGACTGATCCACCTCGTCGCCAATTGGCGTTACCAGCGGAAACGCGGCAGCTCCGGACTTTTGAGCGGCGACGGCCTGCTCCCAGGGGGAATGGGCATTGTAGGTCGGCGACATCGCCACCAGCAGGATCGCACTTCCGGACGGCTCCGACACGCCAATGTTGGCGACGCGAAGCAGGTGCTTCACGGCGTTCGGGTTGAACACATAGGTAATCCGCGCAACGTAGCGCGTCGTCGAACGCCGTTCACTGCTCACCGTGTAGCCGCGGACCATCCGCTCCAGGGCCCCACTGTCCAGACCGGGCAGTTTGGCCCAGTCCTTCTGCGGCACGAGGCGATGCGAAAGTTCCGTCCACGCTCTCGCCCGCCCCCCATTGATGGCATTATTCTGCGCCACGGAGGCGGATGCGGCCGTCGCGTCCACCGGGACGGTCACGCTGTACGGATCGCCTTTGGACGGAGCCGATTTAGCGGGATTCGCCTGCGGCGACTTTCCTGGCGGTGCTGCGGCGAGGCTGATGCAGGCCACCGTAAGCGAAGCAACGAGGGGCAGAATACGCATGAGAACCCTTTGGACAAATGCAGTATAGGGAGACAGCCGCCGCGACGAAAGGCGCGACGCATGGAGCCCTTGCGGGCCGCTAAGCCCGCTGGTTAAACGAAACTGCCGCCGCAAGTTCCCCCGTTATGTCACAAAAATTCGGACAAAATGGCCTTACTTACAAGGACGCCGGCGTCGATATCGATGCGGGAAATGCGCTCGTGCGCCGGATAGCACCGGCCGCACGCGCCACCCGCCGGCCAGGCGCGGAGGCTGATCTTGGCGGCTTCGGTGGCCTCTTCGATCTCAAGGCGGCTGGTTTTCGCGATCCGGTGCTGGTGGCATCCACTGATGGTGTCGGAACGAAATTGAAAATCGCCATCGAAACAGGACGGCTTGGCGGCATCGGCCAGGATCTGGTGGCAATGTGCGTTAACGACCTCGTTGTCCAGGGTGCTGAGCCGCTGTTCTTCCTCGACTACTATGCCACCGGAAAACTCGACGTTGATGCCGCTGCAGTCTTGATCGAGGGCATCGCGCGAGCTTGCAGTGAAACCGGATGCGCCTTGATCGGCGGCGAAACGGCGGAAATGCCGGGCCTGTATTCGGATCGCGATTTCGATCTTGCGGGTTTCGCGGTGGGAGCAGCAGAACGCGGGGCGATCCTGCCGAACAGCGACGGTATGACAGCCGGCGATGTCGTGATCGGCATTTCATCGTCCGGCCTTCATTCGAACGGCTTTTCGCTGGTGCGCCGCGTGGTTGCAGAGAGCGGTGCGAAATTCGAGGAGCCTGCGCCGTTCGACAAGGCCCAGAGTCTGGGCGAAACGCTGCTCAAGCCGACTTGCTTGTATGTGAAGAGCGCGCTCGCAGCTTTGCATACAGGTGGTGTGAAAGGTTTCGCACACATCACCGGCGGCGGCCTTACCGAAAATATACCCCGGATCTTGCCGGAAGGGTTGGACGCGGAGATCGACTTATCCAGTTGGGCACCGCGTCCTGTATTCGCTTGGCTCTCGAAAAGCGCCGGTATCGAGGAACGCGAAATGCTCCGGGCGTTCAACTGCGGCATCGGCATGGTTGCGATCGCGCGCGAAAAGGCAGCCGGGCACGTGATTGACGCCTTCCAGGAAAACGGCGACCGCGCCACGCGGATCGGCAATCTGGTCATAGGTGGCATCGAGCCGCAGGTGCGCTACACCGGCACGCTGAAATTTTGATGGTAGGATTTCCCTGTCTTGCTTTGGCGGTCGGCTTAGCCGCGAATAGTGCTGCGAGCCACGCCGCATCGCCACATAGCGCAGACAACGGTGCCGTATACATCGTTGCGCAAAAGCCGCGTTGCGCATTTCGCTATGACGAAAAGCTTGAGACGCGCGTGTTATCGCTCTTGCAGCATCAATTGTCTTCAGAAGGCGCTCGTTTCTATGACCCAAAGCGGCCCATCGTCACCGTTTGCCGGTCAAAGGCCAGTCTCATGTTTAGCGGGGACTTGGAGCCCGACGGCAGGAGCTTACTCGACCCGCCGCATATTTACATCGACGTCGACCTCTGCTCGCATCGCATTCTGACCACTGATCGCGACGATGGTATGACAGTAACGGATGCGCCGCCATGCGAGTAAGGACCGCGGTGCTGATTTCGGGACGCGGCAGCAATCTTGCTGTTCTGGTCGACGCGTGCCGCGCACCGGATTATCCCGCAGACATTGCCCTTGTCATTTCCAACAGAACCGATGCTCCAGGGCTTGAGACTGCGCGCGAGCGCGATGTGCCTGCCCGGGTCATTCCGCACAAGAACTTCGCTTCGCGCGAGGACTTCGACGCCGCTGTCGACGAGGCATTGCGGCAGGCCGACGTCTCATTAGTTTGCGAGGCGGGCTTCATGCGCATCCATTCGGAATGGTTCGTGAGGCGCTGGGAGGGCCGCATCCTCAATATTCATCCCTCACTGCTGCCGGCATTTCCCGGTATTCGCGTTCATGAGCAGGCGTTGGCAGCCGGTGTGAAAGTATCAGGGTGCACCGTGCATTTCCTGACGCCGGAACTGGACTCAGGCCCGATTATCGCGCAGGCCGCCGTGCCCGTGCTGCCGGATGACACGCCTGAAACGCTTGGCGCGCGTGTGCTTGCTGAAGAGCACAAGCTCTACCCAGAAGCGCTGAAACTTGTTGCCGCGGGAAAAGCGAGGCTGGCGAAAGGCCGCGTGGTTTTCTTCTAGAATCCAATACCGCTGATCTTCGCCGAAATCTCCCAGAGGCGCACAGCATCTGCATCGCTTTGCGCAGCGCGCGAGGGCGTTTCGAGTCTGCATTTGTAGTAGTAGCCGCCGGTTTTGCCCTCCACCGCCGGCGATGAGGCGAGATAGATGATGGTTTCGGCTCCCTGCTCGGGGGTTATGGCAATGTTCTTGGCAAGGCGCACCGCCAGCGACAGAAATCCACCGCTCTGATCGCCGAAGCGGGTAGCGACGAAACCAGGATGCAGGCAATTGGCGGTCACACCCGTTCCGGCCAGCCGCTTCGCCAATTCACGGGTGAACAGGATGTTCATCAGCTTCGTGCGGCCGTACACGGCAAATCCGGAGTAGCTACTCGCCGACTGCAGATCGCCGAAATTCAACCGGGCTCGCTTATGCGCGTCCGAAGACGTCGAGACGATGCGCGCGCCGGGCGTGGCGCGCAGCCGCTCCAGCAGCAGCTTGGTGATCACGAAATAGGACAGGTGGTTGAGCGCGAAGCTGCGCTCCAGCCCGTCCTCGGTCATCTGCCGGTGCGCGAATAACGCCCCCGCGTTGTTGATCAGCACGTCGATGAGCGGCTCGGTAGCCGCAATCTGCTGTCCTATACGCTTCATTTCAGAGAGGCGCGAGAGATCGCCGTAATGTACCACGTGATCGGTATGCCCGGCGATGGCGCGCAGATGCTTGCGCATTTCCTCGCCACGGGCGCGATCGCGCGCCACAAAGACGATGCGCGCGCCCTTTTGTGCAAGCCGGTCGGCGGCGACCTCCCCGATACCGGACGTGGCGCCGGTGATCACCACCACCTTGTCACGCATCGCGCCGGGCGCGTAATCCATCAGCCGACGATTTCGAGATCGCTAAAGAAGAAGCGGATTTCGCCTTTCGCCGTTTCCGGCGCGTCGGAACCGTGCACGGAATTGGCCTCGATCGATTCCGCGAAATCCTTGCGGATGGTTCCGGCGGCAGCCTTGGCGGGATCGGTCGCGCCCATCACTTCGCGGTTCTTGGAGATGGCGTTTTCACCTTCCAGCACCTGCACCACCACCGGGCCGCTGGTCATAAACTCCACCAATCCCTGAAAGAACGGGCGTGCCTTGTGCACGTTATAGAATGCCTCGGCCTGCGCAGTGGAGAGCATCACCCGTTTCTGCGCCACCACACGGAGTCCGGCTTTCTCGAAACGCGCAACGATTTCGCCGGTGATGTTGCGTCGGGTTGCATCGGGTTTCATGATGGACAGCGTCTGCTCGACCGGCATGCGTACGGCTCCAAAGTAGGGAAAGCGCGCGCCTTATACGGGCGGGTTTGCGGCGCGGCAAGCCATGCTATGAACGGCCGCATGCTGCTGATCGACAATGTCACCGTCCGGATTGCCGGACGCGAAATCCTGAAAGACGCAAGTGCAAGTTTGCCGGCGGGACGGCGCGTGGGACTCGTTGGCCGTAACGGCGCCGGCAAGACCACGCTGCTGAAGCTTATTCTTGGCCAGCTTCATGCCGATGATGGGGAAATCCGGATTCCGGCGAGCTGGCGCACCGGCGCGGTTGCACAGGAAGCGCCCTCGAGCGACACCAGCCTGATCGACACGGTACTTGCGGCTGACACGGAGCGCATAGCATTGCTGGCCGCGGCAGAAACCGAAAGCGATACCCACAGGTTAGGTGACATTCACCACCGGCTCGATGCCATCGATGCCTACTCCGCGCCTGCCCGCGCGGCGTCGATCCTCGCCGGACTCGGATTCTCGGTCGAAGATCAGCAACGCCCATGCCGCGAGTTCTCCGGCGGCTGGCGCATGCGCGTGGCGCTGGCAGGGATTCTGTTCGCGGCACCCGATCTGCTGCTGCTCGACGAGCCCACCAATTATCTGGATCTCGAAGGCGTGCTGTGGCTGGAGGACTATCTCAGACGCTATCGCGGCACCGTGTTGATCGTGAGCCATGATCGCGATCTTCTGAACAATGTGGCCGAGTTCATTCTGCATCTCGAATACAAGAAATTCACGCTCTACACTGGCGACTACGATACCTTCGTCGCCACGCGCGCGATGCGCCGGGCCAACGACCAGGCCTTCGCGCAGAAGCAGGAAGCCGCCCGCAAGCACATGCAGGCCTTCGTGGAACGGTTCCGCTACAAGGCGAGCAAAGCACGGCAGGCGCAGAGCCGCATCAAGATGCTGGAGCGGCTGCAGAAGGTAGAAGTGCCGCCCGACGAATTCATCGCGCCGATCAAGCTGCCTTCGCCCCAGAATGTTAGCCCGCCGCTCGTGACGATGGAAAGGGTTTCGGCCGGCTATGACGGCCGCGCGATTCTCTCCGACATTTCGCTTCGTTTTGATCCTGACGATCGCATCGCGCTCTTGGGCAAAAACGGCAACGGCAAATCGACACTGGCGAAGCTGGTTGCGGGACGATTGGACGCCATGAGCGGCAATGCCGTGTTCTCACGCAAGCTCAGCGTGGGGTACTTCGCGCAGCACCAGCTTGAAGAAATGGATTCAACCATCACTCCCGTGCAAACGCTGGCGCGTTACCGGCCCAAGATGACCGAAACGGAACTGCGTACGCGGTTGGGCAGCATGGGGCTAATTGGCGACAAGGCGCTGACGCTGGCGGGCAATCTCTCCGGCGGTGAGCGCGCGCGGCTGATGCTGACGCTGGTCACGCTGGACAGGCCGAACCTGCTCATCCTCGACGAACCAACGAACCATCTCGACATCGATGCGCGTGAGGAATTGCTTATTGCGCTGAACGATTTTGAAGGGGCGGTGATTCTCATCAGCCATGACCGGCGGTTAATTGAATCGACGATGGACCGCCTGTTCCTCGTAGCGGACGGAGGCGTGCACCCGTTCGACGGCGATCTGGACGATTACCGTCGCTTCCTGTTCTCGGGCGAAGAGCCACGCCTGCAAACAGAACCTGCTCAGAAGCGCTCGAAAGAAGACGCGCGGCGCGAGGCAGCCGAACGGCGGCAAAAGCTTAGGCCGCTGAAGGAAAAGATCGGTGCAGAGGAACGGCACATCGCGATGCTTACAGCAGAGCTTGCGAAATTCGATACCGTGTTGGCGGATCCGCTCTTGTTTTTGCACGATCCAGCCAAAGGGAGCGCCGTCTCAAAAAAACGCGCTGAAGCGAAGCGCAAGCTGGATGCCGCGGAGGCGCGCTGGATTTCCGCAAACGAGCAGTACGAACGCGAGATGAGCGAAATGGCGGCTGAGCCAAGCGCCTGATGGCCTTGCTTCCTCAGCTCAGGTTCTGCCGCGCAATTTTTAGCCATTCGCGCTGGCGGCTGCGGTAGTAGGACGGGGCACCGCGTACCGACTCCACGATTTCGCGGAACACCCGTTGCGCCCGTTCTTTCTGGCCAAGCTTCAGCAGCAAAAGGGCATAGCGGCAGCGCGCTTCCTCGCCGGGATATTTCGGGAGCACCTTCTCGTATTGCAGCACCGCCTCGTCGTTCTTGCCTTGCAAAGCCAGCGCGCGGGCATAATCGAGCTCGGCTTCGGCGCTGAAGGCGACGGGATCAGCAGCTTTCAGTCTTTCGTAAGCCGCCTGAGCACCAGCCCCGTCACCGGCCAACAACTTCGCGCGCGCCAATCCATGCAGCATGGCGGGATCATTTTCGAAGCCACCGCCCAGCGCGCTTTGGTAGAGATCAATCGCATCTTTGAAGTAACCGCGCTTGATGCATTCATCGGCCAGCTCGCGTTTCGCCTGCGCCGACCCAACCATCTCAACCTGCCTCTTCTTCTCGCGGTAGCCGCGCCCGGGATCCACCGTATTCACTACGTCATCCGCCAACCGCCGCGCGGAGCTGCTGCGAGCCATGTCAGGCACGATGGCGAAGAGGAGATACGCGATGGAACCGATCAGCGGCACGAACATGATCGGTAAAATCCAGAGATAGGAACGCCCGCTGCGGATGACGTGCGCCGCAAAGGCAAACTGGATGAGCAGAATGAAAATATAGGGGCCGTAAGAGAACATGGCTCAGACCGATGCGGCGCCCCGTTTGAAGGTAAAGCGGCGGGAACGCGCCGCTGTCAACCCTGTTTGTCCCATTTGCCTGCCGCCGACTGTTTCCAGTAGGTCACGTCATGCTGGGCCGCTTTGGCGGCGGTCCATGTCTTGCGCGCCGAGGCAAGCGCCTCCGGATCCCGGCCATCGAACAGCAGCACCACGCGCGAGAACGAGCTCACGAGATCGCCGTTCCAGTCCGGCGATTCGGCGCCGCCGACAAGGAACAGCACATTGGCGCCGTTTGCGTTGTGCTCTTCCGTGGTGAGGAGGACCGGCTGGCGCGCCGGATCGCCGTCGCCCGATTGCGCGTGCGGGAGAAAGCTCTGGTCGTCATAGGTCCAGAGGAGATTATCGAGCGATGCCGCACGGTCGGCAGACTCGCAACGGATAAGCGCCCGCCATTTGCGCTCTAGCGTGCGCTCGACGAGTCCCGGCAACACGTCCTCGAGCGAGCGGCGTTCCAGATGATACAGGAGAACCTCCGCCATCACGGCGGTCCGTTGAATTCAAAGTGCGTGAAAGTCTTCTTCTCCGGATCGTATTCGACGCCGAAAAATCCCGGCCCGCCGTCGCAGACGACCACAGGCTCACTGTGCCAATCGAAGTTGCGCGCGGCAGTCGTTCCGTCCCTGGCGGGATCGCCCGCGCCCCGTGGAAAGCCGTTTACATAGACGATGCGGCGCTTCCCGACGACAAAGCCGGCGTATTGGCGTTGGAAGGTCATATCCGGCATGTACCGAGGTCCGTGCTTCTGCGCCTCGCTCGCGAGAGCAGCGGGTAACCGTATTTCAAGCTCACGAATGTCCTGTTTCGTTGGAGTCCATGTCCCGAGAACATTCTGCGGCGTCCCGCGGCTGCACTGGTGCAATAAGCCTTTGGCCGCTGACGTCGAAAGTACGGCGCCACCGGCTGGATCAAGCGCGGCCGACGTTACGGCCAACGCTCTCGTTGAAATCAGGAGCGCGCAGCAAACCGCCGCAAGCCGCATGCTACTTTTCATAATGGTCCGCAACCAGCCGGTCGAGAACGCGTACTCCCCAGCCCACGCCCCAGCCGGGGGACAACGGCTTCTGTTCCCCGTCTTGCCAGGCGACGCCGGCGATATCGAGATGTGCCCACGGCGTCTTGTCGATAAACCGCTGGAGAAATTGCGCCGCCACGATTGATCCGGCGTGCGTCACGCCGGAGATGTTCTTCATGTCTGCGATCTTCGACTTGAGCATCTTGTCATAAGCATCGCTGAGTGGGAGCCGCCATACCGCCTCACCCACTTCGCGGCCGGCCTCTTGAATGCGGTTCGCCAATTTGTCGTCATTGGAGAACAGGCCGGCATGCTCCAGACCCAGCGCAATCAAGATCGCGCCGGTCAGCGTGGCAAGATCGATGACGAATTTCGGTTTGAACTTCGTCTGCGCGTACCAGAGCGCATCGGCCAGCACGAGCCGGCCTTCGGCGTCGGTGTTGAGGATTTCGATGGTTTGGCCAGACATGGAGGTCACCACGTCGTCGGGCCGCTGTGCCTTACCATCGGGCATGTTCTCGACCAGGCCAAGCACGCCCACTGCATTCACCCGCGCCTTGCGCGAGGCGAGGGCCGACATGGTGCCGGTGACCGCAGCTGCGCCGCCCATATCGCCCTTCATTCCCATCATGCTGGCACCTGGCTTCAGCGACAGACCGCCGGAGTCGAAGCAAACACCCTTGCCGACGAAGGCTACCGGCTGATCCTTCTTGCGCCCGCCGTTCCACTGCATCACGACCAGCTGGCTTTCGCGCTCACTACCCTGCCCCACGCCAAGCAGCGCATTCATCCCAAGCTTGCGCATCGCGTCTTCACCCAAGATGTCCACCTTGACGCCCAGTTTAGCCAGCGTTCGCGCGCGCTCTGCGAATTCCTGCGGTGACATCACATTGGGTGGTTCGTTCACCAGATCTCGCGCGAGGAATACGCCGTCGGCAACGGCGCGCAAGCGCTCCCATGCTTTGCGCGCCGCGGAAATTTCGCTTGTGCAGATTGTCACATTGGTGAGCGTGGGCTCGTGCTCGTCCCGCTGCTTCGTGCGATATTTGTGGAAGGTGTAGCTACGAAGCTGCGCACCGAGAGCGATATGCGCCGCCAATTGCGCGGGCTTGGCTTTGGTTTCGCGGACTTGGTCGACAAGGAACGTCAGATTAGTCTCACCACTCGTGAGCAGGCGGGCAACAACCACAGCGCCGACCTTCTCCGCGGTTGGTCCGTCCAGCTTGTCCGCGCGGCCGACGCCAACGAGAAGAATGCGCGAGGCCTGCACACCCGAGGGTGCCAGCAGCTCCACCACCTGTCCCGGCTTGCCCTTGAACCGGCTCGCCTCGGCTGCACGCCGCAGCGCTCCGCCAACCCGCTCATCCAGAGCCTTTGCGGCCGGCGAAAACTCGCGCTCGCCACCTATGACCGCAAGGCTGCCTTTCGGGTCGGCGGCAGGCGCGGCGAAACCTATTTGCATGTGTCATCTCCCAGTCATTCTGTCGGTTCAAAAATTTTGACGCTGTTTCAGTTGGATGCGTGGAATTCGGGATTGCCGAAGGGCGGCAGGAAAGTGGTAGTTTAGGAGAAATTCCGGACGAGACGAAAGGGCGCGGACCTTCCTTCGCCGCCTGACGGTGCCCCTCATGATCCCGCGTATGTCCTCCTATGTCCTGCGCCAGCTGATCGAACCGATCGTGCTGTTTACCGCCTTGCTGACGCTGGTCATCTGGCTCTCTCAGTCCCTGCGGCTGCTGGACCTGGTCATCAACCGCGGCCAATCCGCAGTGACCTTCCTCTATTTGACGGTGATGATGTTGCCTCAGCTGCTGGTGATCATCCTCCCCATCGCCTTTTTTGGCGGTGCTCTCTACGGCCTGCATCGTCTTAATGTGGAAAGCGAACTGGTGGTCATGAGCGCCTCGGGATACAGCCGCGCACAGCTTGCAGTGCCGGTATTGCTCGCCGCGGTCATCGTAATGGCTGCGACTTATTTATGCGCCCTGTATTTTATGCCGCTTGGCCAGCGCAGCATGCGGGCCGAAGTAATGAGCATCCGCGCCGACATCGCCACGGCTCTGCTGAGCGAGGGGAACTTCAATGCGCCTGTCAAGGGGTTAACGGTGTTCATCCGCGAACTCGAGACGGACGGGCACATCCACGGAATTCTTGTCCATGACAATCGGAACCCGAAGCGGCCGACCACCTACGTCGCACAGACTGGTGTGCTGGCCCAGACGCCAGCCGGCCCGCGCCTGATCATGATGAACGGAACTGTGGAGCAAGGAGCCGCCAATCACGCGCAGCTTTCGGTGCTGAAATTCGAACGCTACGTTTTCAACCTGGACCAGTTCGCGGAGCAGAGACATCAGCAGACGCTTCAGACGAGCGAGCGGTTTCTTTCCGAACTCTTCTTTCCTCACCTGACACACGACCCGAAGGGCCGGACACGAAGGATCCTGCTCGCCGAAGCCCACAATCGTCTGTCGGCGCCCCTTTACTGCCTGGCTTTTGCACTGATTGCGCTTGCAACCGTGACGCGAGGCCGGCGCGCGCGCGGGGTGTATGCGTTGCGGCTCACCATCGCCTCTGTTGCTGCTGGCCTCCTGCGCCTCCTCGGATATGGCGCGCAGGGCATGGCCGTACGGCACCCGAGCGCATATCTGCTCCTCTATTTCATCCCGCTGCTTGGAGGGGTTGCTGCGGTGCTAGAGGTAACAGGCGCAGGCTTCGAACCATTTTGGGGATTGTTTCGGCGCGAAACGCTCGAGCCCGCAGTATGAGTTGGTCCTGGACGCTTTATCGCTACATGGCGCGTCAGTTCTTTTTTGGTGTGGCCGTAGTCTTCGCCACCTTCGCGTTCCTGTCCTTTTCAATCGACGTCGTGGACCTTTTCAACCAGACCGCGGGCAAGCACGTGCCCACCTCGGCGGTTATCGGAATGGCGCTGCTGCAGCTGCCCGATTTATGTCTGAGGCTGATGTCATTTGCGGTTCTGCTTGGAGGCGTATTCACTTTCGTGCGCCTCTCACGCAGTCAGGAGCTGATTGCAGTAAGAGCGGCCGGGCTCTCAGCATGGAACCTTCTCGCTCCGCCGCTCGCCGTCGCTGTTGCTTTGGGTGTCATCGCCGCCGTGGCGTTTACGCCATTCTCTTCGCTGCTGCTTCAAAGATTTGCCGGCCTGGAGGCGCGATACATCCACGATCAACCCTCACAGCTTGCGGTATCCCGCAACGGACTGTGGCTGCGGCAGGGCAATCTTGCCAAGCAATCCGTCATTCATGCACTGCGGGTTGCCGAACAAGGCGTTCGACTCGAAGAGGTCATCGTTTTTCTCTACGGACCGAACGATACATTCCTCGGCCGCATCGATGCGCAGTCCGCACTTCTCCAGTCAGGAGCTTGGCTCCTGCACAATGCGTGGGTGAGCGGCCCCTCCGGCCATCCGGCGCATCGCGGCGATTTTCAGATTCCCACGACGCTGACGCCGTCCCGCATTCAGGAAAGCTTCGCTTCGCCGGAAACGATGTCGTTTTGGGATCTGCCGGGGTTCATCCAGAATGCAAGACTGGCCGGCTTCTCAGCCAACCGCTATGAATTGTATTTCGACAGCCTGCTTGTTCTGCCGGCGCTGTTCGCCGCAATGGTATTCATGGCGGCCAGCTTTTCCCTGCGCCTGGCGCGGCTCGGCGGAATGGGCCGGGTGGTGGTCTAT
>JBJMVL010000074.1:0-22917 GCA_045810735.1 Alphaproteobacteria bacterium | reverse complement strand
GCGAAAAACTCGAGCAGTTGCGGGCGATTGAAGCGGGCATGAGCATCGCCGTGGCACGCGTTGCAAATGTGCCGCTCAGTGTCGATACGCCGGAAGATCTCGCGCGAGCCCGCGCGCTGTTTCACCGAGAACTTTTGTAATGACAGCCCCACCGACCGCCGGCGGCACGCGTGTCGCATTTCAAGGCGAGCCGGGGGCGTACGCCAATCTCGCAGCGCGCGAAGCGCTGCCGCACGCCATGGCGATTCCCTGCCCGACTTTCGAGGATGCCATTGTCGCTGTGCGCGAAAGGACGTCCGATCTTTGCATCATCCCGGTCGAGAATTCTCTTCATGGGCGGATCGCCGACATTCACCACCTTCTGCCCGAAGCAGGCCTCTACATTGTCGGCGAGCATTTTCACCGCGTCCGCCACCAGCTATTGGGCATCAAGGGCGCAACGCTCGCCGGGCTCAGGACGGTGTTCAGCCAGGGGCCGGCGTTGGGGCAATGCCGCAGAATTATCCGGGATATGAGTCTGCATGCGCAGGTGTGGCACGACACCGCCGGCTCGGCACGACACGTGGCGGAGTTGAAGGATACGAGCGCGGCTGCAATTGCGTCTTCGCTGGCAGGCGACATCTATGGGCTCGAAGTGTTGCGCGCCAATGTCGAGGACGAGTCGCACAACATGACCCGCTTTCTCATCATGGCAGCCGAGCCAGACGATGCGCCGCCGGACGCCGGGCCGGTCGTCACCACGTTCATCTTCCGCGTCCGCAACGTGCCAGCCGCGCTCTACAAGGCATTGGGCGGCTTTGCCACCAATGGCGTGAACATGACGAAGCTGGAAAGCTATCAGTTGGGCGGCACGTTCAACGCCACGCAGTTCTATGCCGATGTCGAAGGGCATCCATCGGAACGGCACGTGCGGCTGGCGCTGGAGGAACTGAAGTTCTTCTCTGCTGTGGTGACTGTGTTGGGAGTCTACCCGGCGCATTCCTTTCGCCGGCAGGGCGCGTAGCGGGAGCGCCGGACGAGAATGCCGCTTCAGATGTAATTCGCAGTGAAGCTGTCGAACGGCTCCCAGAAACGGTGGCGGATCGAATCGTTCTCCATCAGAATTTCATGCTCGGCGTCGCCGATCTCGACATAGCGGCCGTTCGGCAACCGCGCCACGAACTCGCGCGTCGCTTCTGTATCTACGATGCGATCGCGGCCGGCGCCGAACACCAGCGCAGGCGTGGTGATCGATTCGGCATAGCCGGGCGCCATGGCCGCTTCCATCGAGCGGTAGGCGGCTTCGAGCCAGCCCCAGGTAGGGCCGGCGAGGCGCAGGTTTGGATGTTCGCGCAATATCTCTTGCGCACGTGCAAACCGCTGTGAATCGGACGTGACCAGCTGGTCGGCAAATGTCATGCGGAGCGGGTCGCGCTCATTCATCCCGAGCACCCACTGTCCCTGCCTCCCGGCGAAGCATTGCGCGCGACACATGAAGCGCGCGAGACGCGGTGAGTATCCGCGCGTGCGAGCGCACAGCATGGGCGCGACGAGCACGGCGGCAGAAAATCGTTTGGGTTGGTCGTGCATCGCGCGCAGCAAGATATGGCCACCCATCGAATGGGCCAGCGCGATCGGAGGACGATCGCTCAGATTGCGCACCGCCTTGTCGAGAAAGATCTGAAGGTCGGAATCGTATTGGCTGAAATCCTCGATATGCGCCTTCAATGGATTGTCGAGCGCCCGAGAGGAGCCGCCTTGCCCGCGCCAATCCATCGTTGCAACGGTGTAGCCCCGCCCCAGCAGTTCACCGATCACCTCGAGATATTTCTCGATGAACTCCGTCTGGCCATGAAGGAGAACGCAGACGCCGCGCGGGGTAAGCTCCGGCGGCGCAGCGATCGTCACGATACGCAGCGCCTTGCCGTCGCGCCCGTAAACGAAGCGCGGCTGCAGGTCTTCCGTCCTCACAACCAGAGGATGGCCGACCGTTGCCCCGACACTCGCGCGGATATCCATGACCGCAGCGAAGCTCCTTCACCACGCAAATGATATCCCGATTCTTTGGGCGGAAGCTTGCCCGGATTGTGACGACTTTCGGATATTCGCGAGCCGCGCGTACGAAGGGTTTAGGCGCGCGCCCTCTGCAGCATCGGGCCGAGCTTCATGGCAAGCCCCATATCGCCCGCCACCCGCAGCTTGCCCTGCATGAAGGCGCTCGTCGGATCGAGTTCTCCGGAAGACATTTTCTGAAAATTGTCCAGGCTCACACTGATGGTGCAATCGGCGCCCTTGCCCTCACCTTCAGTGACGGTGTTCGGATTGGACCTGCCGTCGATCAGCACGCTGCCGGGCTCGCCGAAATCGAACTTCAAGGTGCCGCCGAGGCCGGAACTGGGGCCCACCAGGCTGCCCAGGCGCTCAATGATCGGCCTGATCTGCTCCGAACTCATGAATGTTCCTCCTGTTCGCCCAATTCTTTGCGACGGGCAGCGATGAGACGTGCGAGACTATGGGCGTTTGCTGAACGGCCCGCAACCGCACTATTAGGCGTCCCGCAATCCGGCAGATAGTCTGCAAGCCGCTTGCAAATTGGTGGAGGGCATGGCGCTTGAGGACTCCCGGCCGGGCGAACTGGATTCCGTCGTTCCACTACGGCCGCAACACCGCGACGCGCTCGGGCGCGCCTGCTTCATTGTACATTTTGTGCCATTACTTTATGCGTTGACGGGATGGCTTGCGCGGGATCGCACATGGCTCATCGTCTACCTCATCTTCATCCCTGCCATGTTCCTGCAATGGAAGCTCAACAGGGGCGCCTGCGTGCTCAACAATATCGAGTCGTTGATTCGCAACGGCCGCTGGCGCAATCCGGCAAACCGTGAAGAGGGCGCTTGGCTTCGCACGCTGGTGAATGAGCGGACCGGCTGGAATTTGTCGCGCGCGCAAATGGATGTGGTGATTAACGGTGTGATGCTGGCGCTCTGGCTGCTCGCCTTTGCACGACTGATGCGATAGAGGTTCGCGCGGGGCGCGCCGGCAAATCCATGAAACAGAAATTGAAGTTTCTCGACACGGCGCTCTACACGCTCGCCGTGGGCACCGGCATCCGCTGGATCGCTGTGGCTGCGGCGGTAGGTCCGTCGTCATTGCCGTTATGGCTTCTGGCACTGGTTACGTTTTTTATTCCGCTCGCGATCGCGACAGCGGAATTGACCGCCCGCTTCGATGGCGAGGGCGGTATCTATCTTTGGGTGCGCGACACGGTCGGGCCGTTCGCCGGCTTTCTCTGCGGCTGGTTCTACTGGATCGCGCTGATGCCGTATTTCGCAAGCATCCTCTACTTTCTCAGCGGGCTTATCCTCGCGGCATTGGGCGGCGATCCCAAGGATACGGTTCTCTATATCTCGATTTCCGTGGCGATCTCCGCCCTTGTCACCGGCGTTCAGATCGCGGGGCTCAAATATGGCAAATGGCTGCCGAATTTTGGCATGGCGGGCGGATGGATCGTCGTCGGAATCATCGTCGCAATGGCTGTGGTGATCGGCGCGCGCGGGCAAACCGCAACGCACTTTTCGCACACCTTCTACCTGCCGCCGATGACATTCGATACGGCCATTCTGTGGGGTACGATATTCTTTGCTTATTCCGGTGCGGAAGCGGTTGCCTTCCTGCGCAACGAGATCGAAGGCGGAATGCGTACCGTCGTGCGGGTGCTTGCGATTCTGGCTGTCGGATCGCTCTTTATTTACGTTGCCGGAACGTCGGCCTTTCTCGTCATTCTGCCGCAGCATGAGTTGACGCGGCTCGCCGGCTTTCCGGACGCACTGCGCATCGGGCTCACCCATGTCGGGCTCGGTGCCTATGCGCCGGTGGTGATCGGCCTCTTCGCATTGTCGATGATAGGGGCCTTCGTCGGATGGTTCGGGGTGGGTGCGCGGCTTCCGTTCGCGGCGGGCATCGACAACTTCCTTCCACGCACCTTTGCGTGGCGCAGCCCGAAAACCGGCGCGCCCATTCCCGCCATCCTGCTGCAAGCCGCGATGATGCTCGTGATGATAATGTTGAGCCAGTTCGGCACCAGCGTGGCCGGGGCCTACGATTACCTTGTCGCCATGGCAGTGCTCGGCGCGACCATACCCTATGTCTTTATGTTTGCGGGTTATCTCAAAATGGTACGCCTGCCCTCTACTCCCGGCGTGTGGACGCCGCCGGGTGGCAAGCGCGTGAGAGCGGCGATGGGGTGGATCGGGCAGATCGCCACGCTGGTCGCGATCGGATGCACGCTGGTACCGAGTTCCAGCGATGCGCATCCGTTTGCCGGATTCCTGAAGATCATGATTTCCGCCTCCATTATGTTCGGCGCAGGCGCGCTGTTCTATTGGCTGGCGCGTCGACGCGGCGTGCGGCGGCAGCGCTCGCAGCGGCCTAGGGATTCGCAGGACGGGGCATTCACGAGTCGAGTAGGTGCGCGTTGGACCTAAGGCCAATCGATAACGCCGAATGCTTCTCCTAATGTGAAAGTGTGAAGACTAGGTCAGTCCCGTAGACACCCCCTGGGACGAAGAATGGGCCGCGCGGGCAAATACGCCGGCCCTTTTTTTCGATGTCTCCTTGGACCTAGGTCCAATCGAATGCCGGAAACCGGGCCGTTAACCTCGCCGTGGTCGACGGAGGATTGTGATCCCGAAGACCCTGAGTTTCATCTTCGGCGATTGCGCCGGAGGTGATGAGGAACGGGCCGGACAGCGGGAGGCTGACGGCCCGTTCTCTTGAAAGCAGAGAGGATGACGACCGCCGACAGCAGCGTCCAGAAGCGTAGCGAAGTCTTCAACCGCGGGCCGCCGGACCGGTTGCAGACAATTGCCGGGTTAATGCGTTCAGAGCGTGTGAATGTCGGCCGGCGGGCCGCCCTCGCGGTCGCTTTCGGCTGGTTGCCGCTCGCGGCGTTTGCAGCGGCTCAGACAATGTCCATGCACGAGGGCGCCTTCGCGTCCTTTGCCACGGATTACGGTGTACATGCGCGTTCGTTAATCGCGGCTCCGCTGCTGATCATCGCCGAAGCCGTTTGCGCACCGCGGCTGAGCGCAGTCGCGGCGCACTTCACGTCGTCGGGTATCGTTGCGCCACTGGACGAACCGGCCTTCGACAGGATTGTCAAATCTACGTTGCGGCTGCTTGATTCGCTGGTCGTAGAAGCTGTCCTGCTTGCACTGGCTGCAGGCATCGTGGTCGCGTTGTGGCTCTGGCTTCCGCTTGGTGCATTTCCGCGATGGCACGGGATAAAGGCCACATCGGCCGCCGGCTGGTGGCAGAATTTCGTCAGCGCTCCCATTCTTCTGATGCTGGTTTTGGGTTGGATCTGGCGAATAGCCCTTTGGATGCGCTTTCTGTTTCTGGTATCGCGTCTGCGGCTGCAACTGATTGCAGCGCACCCCGATCATGCCGGCGGGTTGCGCTTCCTGGGGATTTCCGTTCAGGCATTCTCCGTCGTGGCATTTGCGATGAGCGTGATCATCGCGGGGGCAGCGGCAAATCGCGTCATGCACGATGGCGCGTCGATCCTCTCATTTCAGTTCGCAATTCTGGGTGCCGTTATCCTAGCGTTGGTAGTTTTTGTGGGCCCGCTTTTCGTCTTCATGGATCCCCTCATTGCCACTTGGCAGCGCGGAATTCTGGAATACGGCGCACTCGCGCGGGGCATCGGAATGCATCTGGAACGCAAATGGCTTCTGCAGCCGCCCAGCCCGAATGCGCTTGATGCTCCGGATTTTTCCGCCGCAACCGATCTCTATTCCATCGCCGCCAACGCGTACGACATGAATGTCATCCCGTTCACCCTGATGAACATTGCCGCGCTGGTTGTGGCCATGCTGCTGCCGTTCATTCCCGTGGTCTTGATGTCGGTGCCATTCAGCGAGATCGTGCACAAGCTTGCCGGCGTGCTTCTCTAGCTCGCGAAGGACGGCACGAACGTCCATTGCGCCGCGTTGGACCTAGGTCCAATTCCCGCCGCCCCTCGCCTTGACCAGAGTTTGAAACATGCGGGTGGAAGGTCGGCAGCACCTCGCCTCGTGGATTCCGGGGCTTGAACTCCTTCGCACCTATCGCCGCGAATGGTTGGGGAGCGACGTGGCCGCGGGCATTTCCGTAGCCGCGGTTGCCCTTCCCGTCGGCATTGCTTATGCGCGGCTCGCGGGTTTCGCGCCGGTCGTCGGCATTTACGCGAGCATCTTGCCAGCGGTGGCGTATGCGGTGTTCGGGTCTTCGCGACAGCTGATTGTCAACCCGGATGCGGCAGCTTGCGCCATCGTGGCTGCAACCCTGGTGCCCCTAGCCGGCGGCGATCCGGGGCGCTACGCCGACCTGTCGATCACGCTCACTTTGCTCACCGGACTCTTCTGCATTGTCGGTGGCCTGGTGGGATTTGGCGTAATCGCGAACTTCCTGTCGCGGCCGATTCTCACCGGTTATCTGAACGGCATTGCGCTCAGCATCATCGCGGGCCAGCTCGGCACATTGTTCGGATACAAAGTCCCATCCGGCGGATTCTTTCGGATGCTTGTGGAAGTGGCCGCGCGGCTCAGCGAGACGCGGCCCGCGACATTGGCACTGGGCCTTGGCCTGCTTGCCGGGTTGTGGATTCTCAAGCGCATTTCCGTGAAAATACCTGCGCCGCTCGTCGCCGTGATACTGGGGATTGCAGCTGTCTATGCCTTGCATTTAACGGCGCATGGCGTGGCTGTTGTTGGGCCCGTGCCGGCGGGTTTCCCGGCGCCGAAAATTCCTTCCATTCGTGAAAACGATCTGTGGTCGCTGATATTCGGTGCGGCCGACATCGTCCTCGTGAGCTTCTGCAGCATGATGACAACTGCACGCGGCTTTGCGGCCCGGAATCACTATCCGATCAACGCCAATCAGGACATGGTTGCGCTCGGCATTTGCGATGTCGCCTCGGCTTTCAGCCATGGTTTTGTCGTGAGCGGCGCGGATTCGCGCACCGCCGTTGCGGATGCTGCCGGAGGCAAGACCCAACTGACCGCCATCATCGCCGCCGTCGCCATGGCGGCCGTGCTGTTCTTCCTGACGGCGCCGCTCGCCTACATGCCTGTTGCAGCACTTGCCGCCATTCTGATCTCGTCGGCCACGAGCCTGTTCGATTTCGCTTCGCTCCGCAGCTATTACCGGGTGAGCAAGGGAGAATTTGTCCACGCGGCGGTGGCGATGATCGGCGTGATGACCTTGGGTGTTTTGCCCGGCGTGCTGATCGCGATCGCCTTGGCGTTGCTCCGGCTGCTTCGTCTTGCCTCGCGACCGCACGACGCCATTCTCGGGCTGAAGGATGCCGTGGAGGGAAGCTACTGCTCGGCGGAAGAGGGGGGAAAACCTGTCGACGGGATCGTGATCTATCGTTTCGATGCATCGATCGTTTTCTTCAACGCCGATTATTTCAAAACCCGCGCGCTGGCCGCCGTTGGGGAATCAGGTGGTTCACCGCGGTGGGTGCTGTTCGATGTCGAATCCGTGCCCTTCATGGACATCACCGGTGCGGACGCGTTGGAGGCGCTTCGCAGCGAACTACATTCGCTGGGAATCGTAGTGGCGATCGCTCGCGCAAAAGGGCTTTTCCGCATGATGCTGCAGCACAGTGGGTTGGCGGAGAAAATCGGCGCTGCGCATTTGTTTGCCAGCGTTCACACCGGCGTGCAGACGTTCCTGAAGGCGCCACCGCTGCCGTTGGGCGAACATGCCTCCGACGTTGCGATTTCAGTGAAGGCAAGCGCCTCCATGGCGCGACAGAAAACCTGACCAAGTTTCGTGTCATCCTGGCACAGATTACCGGTCGTCACGATTGCGCTGGACCAAAGTCCAATCGCCAACGTGCGCGGGGAGCGTAGATTCCAGTCTTCGCGGCGCACGTTCTTCCCCCATGGGCTGTCGCGAGTCAGCCGGACGGAAAATGGTCCACTTCCGTCCGGTTTGCTTTACACGGCGCTTGAGCACGCCTGAGCGCGGGGGCTCTCAACTCGAGAAGACGGTCAGCTTGGTGCCTTCGCCGCCCCGGTGATCGAGCCTTCGACGAGCCAAGCGGGATACCGGCTGCGTGAGAGCACTCTATCCGGGCGCGGGCGATTGAACCGGCGCGCGCTCTATCGTTGCAGGTTCTTCGACGGGCGCATCCCACTCAGTGGGCGAAGTTTCAATCGTGGTGTGTTCTGGCCCATGCCGAGGCGATTCCGTCGGTGCGCTCGCGACCGGTGTGACCTCCGGTAGCGGTGGCGGCGGCGGCTCAACGTAATTGGTATTGCGGCGGCGGGTGATGACAACCCTCATCCCCATCGACGGTTCCTGAAATAACGCCTTTGAGAATCCGGGCGGCATGCGGACGCAGCCATGCGACGAAGGATGCGAGCGCACGCGCCCACTGTGCATCGCAAGACCGCTCCAGGTCAGGCGCTGCATGTAGGGCATGGGCGCGTTATCGTATTTGTTCGAATGGTGCATCCTTTCCTTCTGCACCACCGTGAAGACGCCCGCCGGTGTTTCGTACCCCTTCTTGCCGGTGGAAACCGTACTGCCGCCGATGCGAACGCCGCCGCGATAGACGGAGGCACGCTGCGCAGGCAGGCTGATGATGGCGGTCAGCGGCCCATGCGGCTCGATTTCGGGTCGCCAGATGAATTCGCCCGGGCTGAGCCCGTCCACCTCCGATTCCGCGACGCCGGAATCGCCAGGGGGGTGCGCCAGCGCCGGCGCGGAAAAGCCGAGCAGAACGACTAGAAGCAGGCCTGTGGCAGAAATTAACCTTCGCATTGTTGCGCGAGCCTAACAGAGAGTTGATTCGCATTAACTCAGTAGTATCCCTGTAAACTCACATATCGGGCTTGGGAGCCCAGCTTTAACGCAGCTGTTCAAACGCGCTTGTCGAATCGGCACGCTTGGCGGAGCCTTTTGCATATGATTCTCTCCCGGCGCGCGCTTTTCGGCGCAACCAGCGGCTTGGCGGCGGCAACGCTCCTCAGGCCACTCTCGGCGGTGGCTGCAGCCCCGACAATCTCCCCTACGCTGCTGC
This sequence comes from Alphaproteobacteria bacterium, assembly GCA_045810735.1. GTDB lineage: Bacteria > Pseudomonadota > Alphaproteobacteria > Micropepsales > Micropepsaceae > Rhizomicrobium. Next base: position 13,865 of record JBJMVL010000074.1, on the reverse strand, counting down.
GGCGCGGTTTAGCCGCCTTGGACCAGCACGCCTCCGCCATCCTCAATCGCGACGTAATGGCGATTGCAGATTTCGCGCTGCCATCGCGGTCGCCGCGCTTTCATCTGGTGGACATCGCCAATGGGCGGGTGAGTTCTTATCTGGTGGCGCATGGCCGCGGTTCGGATCCGGGGCACACAGGCTGGCTCCAGCGCTTTTCCAATGCCCCTCAATCGCACGCGACCTCGGCGGGCGCCTACCGCACCGAGGGTATCTATGTCGGCAGCCATGGCCGCTCTATCCGTCTCAGCGGGCTCGATTCCAGCAACAACAACGCGCTGCCGCGTGCCATCGTCGTGCACGGCGCCTGGTATGTGAGCGATGCCATGGTGCGCGCCCATGGAGTGCTGGGGCGCAGCGAAGGTTGCTTTGCATTGGCGTCCACCTGCCTGCCGGAAATCCTGGATCGCCTTGGTTCCGGCCGCCTGATCTACGCCGACAAGGTCTGACATAAAGAAAAAAAGAGGCGACTCGTTCGAAGCCGCCGGTCAGACGCAAGCGTGCTTTCACTTCATCGCGAAGGATAATCCGGCTGCCTGAGTTGCGTTCTTCGGCAGTCGCGGAGGTCATGGAGAACAAGAAGCTCAATACATATGCATCTTCTGGTGTTTTCCGTGTCCTTTCCTGTTGACGACGCAGACGCCCTTTTTCTTGTTGATGTGCATGCCCGCGCCGCAGCCCTGCTTCGCGATAACCGGCGGCGCGGATGCCAGCGACATTCCCAGAGTGACCAGCGCGATCACAACGATCCTCATCATTCTCGCCTCCCTGATAAACGAACAGCTGCGGATAAGGCCATAACAGGGAGAATTGTGTCGCTCCTCCATTGGACCTTGGTCCATTGGGTTCCAAGGCACACTTGCGCCGGATCGACGCGCCGCCCGCGTCGCCCACCCCTTGTACGAGGCCCACTCCGTTCCATCTACGTTCAGTCGTAGCCCGACTGGGCAAGACCCCCGCGTCCGCGAACGCGGGAAGATGCTTGGGAGGGGGTCCCACCCAATTTTCCGAGGTTCGAATGGGAACTCTGTTCTCATAAGCCATTGAAACAACTCGATGGAAATTCCGCACAGTTTTTGTCATCACCATCTTGAAGGGGTTGGCGGGCCGCTTATGTATGGGGTGTTCGCGCGGCCTGATGGCGCGCGGATGAAGCAAGGCCTCGGGCCCGGAAGGGGCGAGGCTCCAAACCACATCGCTTTGAGGAGGTTGTGACCATGAGATTCGATTTTTCCCCGTTGTTCCGTTCGACAGTCGGCTTCGACCGCGTGTTCGACATGCTGGATCAGGTTTCGCAGTACGATTCCGGCAACGGTTATCCTCCCTACAACATCGAGCGCTCCGACGAGAACCACTACCGCATCACCGTCGCAGTTGCCGGTTTCGCCGAGAAGGACCTGAATGTGGAGGTGCACGATGGCGTGCTCACCATTTCGGGCAAGCGCGAAGACGGCGAGAAGTCCGAGGGCAACAATGTCCTGTACCAAGGGATCGCCGGCCGCGCCTTTGAGCGCCGCTTCCAGCTCGCGGAGCATGTCGAGGTGAAGGCCGCGAAGCTTGAGAATGGCCTATTGCATGTCGATCTCGAGCAGATCGTTCCCGAAGAGAAGAAGCCCCGCCGTATTTCGATCAATGCGCCGGAGCTGAAGACCATCGAGGGGCGCGCGAAGGCTGCCTAAGGCGCCTCAAACTGTGCGAAAATGGGAAAGGCCGGGTGTCCGTACCCGGCCTTTCTGTTTATTACGCCACGGGATTGCCGAAATCCCATGGAAGTCTACATGGCGCGGGCGTCAGGCGGCCGAAAGATCAGTGCAATCAAGGCCGTGTCTCATAAGTCACGCCTTGCGAGCGAGTGGCACCTGGCCTCTGGAACTTCGGAACGGCCGTCCTAACTGGGGCGTATTCACTGCGGTTCGGGTAGTGGGAGAGGGCTCGGCCGCGTAAGCGTGTTTCAACGAGGAGACTTCGAATGCGAATGAATTCATACGTGGCCGGAGCAGGCCTTGCGGCTGCTCTGCTCCTTTCCGCTGTGCCTGTCTCGGCCCAGCCTTTCATGGGCGGACCGTGGTCGGGCTTCTACATCGGCGGCAATATGGGTGGGGCCTTCGATGCCAATAACCTGAAGTTCACCGACCAGACCACATCGCAGGATCTTTTGTTCCGCTCGAACACCAGCGGCGATGAGTTCCTCGGTGGCTTCCATGTTGGCTATGACTGGCAGCCCGGCGGATTCATGTTCGGTGTGGAAGGCGACGCCGATTTCGGCGGTGATATCGACTATCTCTCGAGTATCCGTGGGCGCGTGGGCGCGCCGCTTGGCCCCGTGCTGCTCTACGGCACCGGCGGTTTCGCCTTCGAAGGCGCGCATGAGCGCTTCCAGGTGAACTCCGCGAGCGACGGGATCAGTACCTTCGATCGTCATCTCGACAAGACCGGCTGGACGGCTGGCGGCGGGATCGAAACCTATGTGATGCCGCAGTTGAGCGTCGGTGTGGAGGGGTTGTATTACGATCTCGGCAGCGATACGGCGAACCTTCTGACGCCGGTTGCGGCCGGCGCCGAGCCTTTCTCCGTACGCGACGACCGCAAGTTTGCGGTGGCCCGCGCCCGGATCACCTACCACATGGGCTGGTAATTGCCCGTCAGAATGTAGCGGAAAGGCCGGCCGTTGTGCCGGCCTTTCTGTTTCTTGCATGAGAGGCCGTCCGAGCCGAAAGTGACGTTCGCGATTCTTTCGGCTTTGTGGCGTGACGCTCCGTATTCTTGGCCTTGATCCAGGACTCGCCCGCATGGGTTGGGGCGTCATCGAGTTTTCCGGAACGCGCCTGACGCATGTCGCACACGGTGTCTTGCGCAGCGACGCCAAAACACAACTCGCAGAGCGACTCCTGATCCTGCACGAGGCGATTGCCGCAATCATCGCAGAATTGCGGCCTGAGGCGCTTGCGATCGAGCAGGCGTTCGTGGCGAAAGATCCATCAGCAGCGCTGAAGCTTGGTCAGGCGCGCGCTGTTGTGCTGCTTGCGGCAGCGCGGGCCGGCCTGGCAATCGCCGAATATGCGCCGAACCACATCAAGAAATCCGTAGTTGGGGTTGGACATGCGGAAAAGGTGCAGGTCCAGGCCATGGTGCGCCGGCTGCTGCCCACCTCGCAGGTGGAAGCCGCCGATGCGGCGGACGCGCTCGCTTGCGCCATCGCGCACGCGCACCTTTCCGGCACCCGCGCGAAGTTACTTGCGGCGCTCGCATGATCGGCAAGTTGAGCGGTGTCGTGGACTCCGTGGCTGAGGATCACGCCGTCGTTGACGTTGGCGGCGTCGGTTATCTGGTGCATTGCCCGTCTTCGACTTTGGGGAAACTGCATTCCGGCGCGAGCGCCTCGCTGATGGTCGAGACCAAGGTCAGCGAAGACGCCATTCGCCTGTATGGATTTTCCACCGCGGAAGAGCGGGAATGGTTTCGCCTGTTACAGGGCGTGCAAAATGTCGGCGCGCGCGTGGCGCTGAACGTGCTCTCGGCGCTCTCTTCGCGTGAACTGGAACGCGCCTTGGCTCTCGGCGACAAAGCGGCAGTAGGTCGCGCGCAAGGGGTAGGGCCGAAGCTCGCTACCCGCATCGTGACCGAACTGAAGGACAAGGCGCCGGCGATGATGCTGCGGGGCCATGCAGACGGGGAATCTGCACCGATGATGGCGCCCCGCGGTCCGGAAGCGGACGCAGTCGCCGCCTTGGTGAAGCTTGGCTATTCGCAGATGCAGGCGGCCGAAGCTATCGCTCGTGCTTCTCGGGAACTGGGAGAGCGTGCGCCACTGGATGCGCTCATCCGCGAGAGCCTACGCACCATGGTAACGTAACGAAATGGCAGTTGTGGCATCAAAGTCGAACGAGCGCCTCGTCGCGCCGGAGCGCGGCGAGGACGATACGCTGGAAGCGAGCCTTCGCCCCAAACGGCTGGCCGAATTTGTCGGGCAGGCGCAGGCGCGCGGGAATCTGTCCATTTTTATCCAGGCGGCGCGTGAGCGTGGCGAGGCTTTGGATCACGTGCTGTTCTCCGGCCCGCCGGGCTTGGGGAAAACCACGCTCGCGCAAATCGTCGCGCGTGAATTGGGCGTGAATTTCCGCAGCACCTCCGGCCCGGTGCTGGCGCGCGCCGGCGATCTCGCCGCCATCCTCACCAATCTCGAGCCGCGCGATGTGTTGTTCATCGACGAGATTCATCGTCTGAACCCTGCCGTTGAGGAAATCCTCTACCCCGCGATGGAGGATTACGAGCTGGACCTCGTTATCGGCGAAGGTCCGTCGGCGCGCTCGGTGAAGATCACCCTGGCGCCCTTTACGCTGGTGGGCGCTACCACGCGCTCCGGCCTCATCACCACGCCGCTGCGCGACCGCTTCGGCATTCCGGTGCGCCTGAATTTTTACTCCGCGGGCGAACTCGTTTCGATCGTGGAGCGCGGTGCGCGCGTGCTGGGCCTTAATCTGACCACCGATGGTGCGCACGAGATTGCCTCGCGTGCCCGCGGCACGCCGCGTATTGCCGGGCGGCTCCTGAAACGTGTGCGCGATTTCGCCAGCGTCGCGAACCACCCGATGGTGGACGCGCGCGTTGCTGACGAAGCGCTTACCCGTCTGGAAGTGGATAAGCGTGGGCTGGATGCGTTCGACCGCCGGTATCTGAGCCTGATAGCGGAGTCCTTCGGCGGCGGCCCGGTGGGGATTGAAACCATTGCCGCAGCGTTGGGCGAAGCCCGCGATGCCATCGAGGAAATTGTCGAGCCGTTCCTCCTGCAACAGGGCTTCGTGCAGCGCACGCCGCGGGGCCGGGTTCTGACCGGCGCCGCTTTCGAGCATCTCGGCCTCGCGGCTCCGCCGCGCGATCCGACGCAATTCGGGCTGTTTCCCGGCGCGCCTGCCGACGATTAGGATCGGCGTTGATGGAAGCGATGTTCCGGCGGATGGTGGTTCTGGCCGTGGCGCTCGGGCTCACCTGGATGGTCTTCTTCGGCGCGAATTATTTCGGCGCGGTATGGACGCACTATTTTTCCGGCGAGCCGGAGCCGAAGAACGCGGGTGAGGTTTCGGTGAAGATCGTGCCTGCGGGAAAGCCGCCCTGTCCGCGAGGACAACGCTGTTGAGCGAAGCGGCGCAAGGGGCGGGTCACTTCGAAGGCAAGGTACACATCCTGCCAATCCGCATCTATTATGAGGATACCGATCTGTCAGGCGTGGTGTATCACGCCAACTACCTGCGCTTCATGGAGCGGGGCCGCTCGGAATTCTTCCGCTCCGTCGGCATCGTTCGGCTGGCGCAGTTCGAAGCGCCAGAGCCCACCGCCTGGACCTTGCGCAAGATAGAACTCGAATATGTCAGGCCGGCACGGTTCGACGATTTGATCGAGGTGCATACACGCGCCACCGGGCTGACCGGAGCCCGCATGACAGCGGAGCAAAACATCTTCTGCAAAGGTGTGCTGCTAACCCGCGGCCAAGTGGAAGCCTGCATCATGACACTCGACGGAAGGCCGCGCCGCATTCCGCAAACAATGCGCGACAAACTCGCGCCGCTGGTCGCGGAAACATTCGGTTAACCATTCGCGCCCAAATTCGGCCAAGTTGAAATGGCCTTTAGAATCAGACGATTCGCTCGCTTTTCGCCCGCCGGCAGGCTGCAGAGCCGCAAGGCCAGAGAGGTTCTAACAATGACGTTGCGGCGAACGGCCGCCGCGCTGGCCGCGGCCTTGGCAATCTGCTTCGGCGCGGATGTCGCCCATGCCCAAGGTGCGCCGAGTGCGGCGCCCGTTTCGCAAGATGCGCAGACACAAGAACTTGCTCCTCCCGCTGCCGCGCCAACAACGAACGTCGATGTCGCTCAGACCGGTGGAACCTTCGGCCCCGCGCTCGACCGCATGTCCATCGTTTCGCTGTTCCTGCGCGCGGATGTGATCGTGAAGGCGGTATTCATCTTACTGGTGTTGGCGTCTCTTTGGTCATGGGCCATCATCATCAACAAATGGATGGCGCTGGGGACGCTGAGGCGCCGCGCCACCAAATTCGAGCGGACATTCTGGTCCGGCCTGTCGCTGGATGAACTCTACCAGCAATTCTCGCAGCGCACCGATCACCCGTTCGCTGCCGTGTTCACCTCTGCCCTGCGTGAATGGCGGCGCGCTTTCGAAGCTGGGCCGCCACGCGAGTCGCTGCTGCCTGGCGTGAAGGACCGCATCGACAAGGCGATGAATGTAACCATCCAGCGCGAAACCGAAGGTATTGAGCGTCAGCTTGGGTTTCTCGCGACCGTCGGCGCCACGGCCCCGTTTGTCGGTCTGTTCGGCACCGTGTGGGGGATCATGAACTCGTTTTCCGCCATTGCCGCGCGCCACGATACAACCTTGGCAGTGGTAGCGCCGGGCATTGCAGAGGCGCTGTTCGCGACCGCGATGGGCCTGCTTGCCGCAATACCGGCCGTGATTTTCTACAACAAGTTCGTCAATGACGTCGGGCGCTACACCGGCCGCATGGAGAGCTTCGCGGACGAATTCTCGGCCATTCTCTCTCGCCAACTGGACGAGAAGGCGGCGCGCTGATGGTGGCGCATGTTCGCCGCATCGAGAACGGGCGGAGGCGTGGCCGCATCCGCCCGATGTCGGAGATCAATGTTACCCCCTTTGTCGATGTCATGCTGGTGCTACTCATCGTTTTCATGGTGACAGCGCCGCTGCTGACTGTTGGCGTGCCTGTCGATCTGCCGAAGACAAAGGCGCAGGCGCTGTCGCAGGACCGCGAGCCGCTGTCCGTCAGCGTGCGCAAGGACGGCCGCATCTATCTTCAAAAGCTGCCGGTGGATGAAGCCGATCTCGTGCCGAAGCTCACGGCCATCGCAACCAACGGGTACGACCAGCGTATCTTTGTGCGGGGGGATAAAGCGGTCGACTACGGCCGCGTAATGGAGGTGATGGCGCTCATCAGTTCCGCGGGGTTCACCCATATCGGCCTGGTCACGGATGTCGCCCGGAAAAAGCATTCAGACGAGCGGTAGGATTTCCGAGCCGACGATGGCGGGCGCACGGCGCTCGCCTGTGGGATTTATCGGCTCGGCACTCCTGCACGTGGGGGTCATCGGCGCGACCCTGTTCACATTCGCGCATAGGCTGGAGATCACGCAGGAATCGCCGCCAGTGGTTCCCGTCGACCTAGTGACGATCGCGGCGAAGACCAATCTGATCGCGACGGTGAAGACCCGGCCGAAGGAAGAACCGAAACAGGAAGAGCCGACACCGCCGGAACCGCAAAAACTGGAAACGCCGCCCGAGCCGCCGCCGCCGCAGAAAATGGAACCCGCGTCGGAACCGAAACCGGCGGAAACGCCACCACCCCCGCCAGAGGAAGCGGTCAAGCCGGAGCCTGCACCCAAACCGCCGCCGGTTCCAAAGAAGGCCGCGACGCAACCGAAAGCAGATGCCGAGCCGAAGAAGGAAGAATTCGATATCAACAAGGTCATGGCGCTGCTCGACAAGCGCGATGTCGCACACAAATCGGCACCCAACGCGCGCGTCGCCGACAAGACCGTCAAAGGTTTCGGCCCGCAGACGGCCATGACCATGGACCTTCAGGACGCGCTGCGCAGTCAAATTCAGGAATGTTGGAATCCGCCAGTCGGTGCGCCTCATCCTGAGGAACTCGTCGTGGAATTCGAGTTACATCTGAAGTCCGACGGTTCGGTCGCAGAGCCGCCACAATTGTCGGCTCAATCGGCAAGTGTGGCGGCACATGATTCCTTTACGCGCGCGGCGGCAGAAGCGGCGCGGCGTGCGATCTACACGTGCCAACCCTACAAGTTGCCGGCGGACCGCTATGCCCAATGGCAGGAGATCACACTCAATTTCGACCCGCGACAGATGCTGGGTCAGTAGCTTTGGAGAGTCTGGAATGAGAATTGTTGCAGTCGTGCTCGCACTATGCGGGGCTTTGCTGGGACTGGCACCAAAGGCCTCGGCGGCGCTGCACGTTGATGTGACTCAGGGCAACATTCAGCCGATGCCGATCGCTATTCCGGATTTTCTCGGCGGGCCTCAGGGCGCGCAAGTTGCAGGCGTCATCCGCGCCGATCTCGAGCGCTCTGGCCTGTTCCGGCCCCTCGACCCGAGATCGTTTGTCGATCAGATCAGGGACATCAACACGCCGCCGCAGTTCAACAACTGGCGGGTCATCAATGCGCAGGCGCTTGTCACCGGACAGGCGGTGACTCAGTCCGACGGGCGGGTGCGGGCAGATTTCCGCCTGTGGGACGTGTACGGCGAGCAGCAGATGCTGGGCCTGTCTTTTTCCACGACGCCAGAGAACTGGCGGCGCATCGCTCACATGATCTCTGACAAGATCTATGAGCGCATCACCGGTGAGAAGGGCTACTTCGATACCCGCATCGTGTTCATTGCGGAATCCGGAACTGCGGCCAAACGGGTGAAGCGGTTGGCGGTCATGGATGAAGATGGCGCCAATCCCATCTTTCTCACCAACGGCAGCTACCTGGTGCTGACGCCGCGCTTCAATCCAACGGCACAGATGATCGCCTACATGTCTTACGCAGGCGGGCGGCCGCGCGTCTATCTGTTCGACCTGGAAACCGGCCGCCAGGAGATGCTAGGCAATTTTCCCAACATGACCTTTAGCCCGCGGTTTTCGCCGGACGGCAACAAGGTAGTGATGACACTCGAAGCGCGGGGTAACTCGGATATTTACCTCATGGACCTGCGCACCCGCGCCGTCACGCGGCTCACGTCCGACCCCTCGATCGATACCACAGCAAGCTTTTCGCCCGATGGCACGCATATCGTGTTTGAGTCCGATCGCGGCGGCTCGCAGCAGATCTATGTGATGAACACCGACGGCTCGAATGCGCATCGCATTAGCTTCGGCGGCGGCAAAAATGGCACGCCGGTGTGGAGCCCACGCGGCGATCTGATCGCTTTCACCAAACAGGCGAACGGCGCGTTCCGTATCGGCGTGATGCGTGCCGATGGTTCCGGAGAGCGGATCATCAGCGACGGATGGGAGGATGAAGGGCCGACTTGGGCTCCCAATGGACGCGTGCTGATGTTCACGCGCACCGAGCGGGGCGGCCGCGGCTCGCACATCTGGTCGGTTGATGTCACCGGTCGAAATGAACGGCGCGTTACTTCACCCGGCGCAGCATCCGATCCGGCGTGGTCGCCCTTGATCCAATAGGCGGCCACTATGCAAATTGTTGTCGGGCGATTCGGGCCCGAAGAGCGTCATCAGGGCGGTGCGCGCCCTTGTAAACGAAGTCCGGCGCATCTGCGGACTTCGCGTAAAAGCGGGAGCGACGTGACATGACGAGATTTTCCACGAGTCTGAAGTTGATGGCGGCTGCAGCCCTGATTGCGTTGGCCGGGTGCACGACGAAACCGCCCGCCAACACTGCACCGCCGCCGGTCGAGGCACCTCCTTCGCCAAGCGATATTGCGCCGGTGACAAGCCAGTCTTCCAATATCATCCCCGGAAGCGCCGAAGACCTGCGCGTGAATGTCGGCGACACGGTTCATTTCGGGTATGACCGTTACGAGCTGAGAGATGAGGATCGCAATATCCTGCAGCGCCAGGCGAGTTGGCTGCAGAAATATGCGCAGGTTCGGGTCACGGTCGAAGGTCACTGCGACGAACGGGGCACACGCGAATACAATCTCGCGCTCGGTGCCCGCCGCGCCAACGCCGTAAAGGAATACCTCGTGAGCCTCGGTGTTTCGTCGGGACGCGTGGAAACCATTTCGTATGGCAAGGAGCGCCCGGTATGCACCCAATCGTCGGAGGACTGCTACGCGCAGAATCGACGGGGTGTCACGGTCGTGGGCAGCGGAGGCGCGTCTTCATAGAAGGCACCAACGAAAGGCGGCCTGCGGGCTGGCGGAACGTTAAACGCAGCTTGAGAATGCAGAAACTGTCACGTCTATCGCTCGCGCCTGTCGTGCTTGTTACGGGCATTGCCACGCTCTCCTTCCCGGGCGTCGCGTGGGGGCAAGACACGCACGCGCAAGGCGCCGGGGCTTTTCAGGTCGCTGGGCTGTTCGGCGAAAGCGATCAAGAAAAGGCCGAGCGGCTGCAATGGATGCAGCACGAACAGGCCCAGGACGGTTCGATCCGCTATCTTCGGCAGCGCAACGACGATTTGGAACACACCGTTCGCCAGTTGAACGGCGAGATTGAGCAGCTCGACCATCGCATCTCCGAGCTCACCACCCGCATGGAGCGCATGCAGAAGGATTTCGAGTACCGGCTCTGTCGGGTGGCGGCCACGCAGTTGGGTGCTTCCGGGGCCGAGGAGGCGCCGGTGCCGTGCAATGGCGCTGGCGCTCCTTTGGCGATGGGTCTCCCCCCGGCTGCCGCCCCACCAAACAGCGTCCCGTCCAGCGCGCCACCACCGCGAACCACGAGCGGAGCGATCCAGCTCGCGCCGCCGCCGGGCGTGCTCGGCACGCTGCCGGCAACCGGTGCGTCAGGGCAAGCTAGCACGGCGCCCCCAAGTTCGAACCGGGCGAAATTCGACTCGGCGATGCGGCTCCTCGCCAGCACACAGTATGACGAAGCCCGCAGCGCCTTCCGCAGTTTCGCAGACAATTATCCGAAGGATGAATTGGCGCCGCAGGCGGTGTATTGGTTCGGTGACATTGCGTATGTGCAGAAGGATTATGCCGCGGCGGCCCGCGCCTTTGCGGAAGAGATCAAGAAATATCCGGATAGCACGCGGGCCCCGGATAGCATGCTGAAGCTGGGCCAATCGCTGATCGCGATGGGTCAGAAGCAGGAAGGCTGTGCCGCCCTTGCCGCCCTCCCGACGAAGTACCCGAGCGCGGGCCAAAAAATCACCAGCCGCGCGGCCGAAGAGCGCAAAAACGCGCACTGCCGCTAAGCCGGCGAGAAAACCTGCATCTGCAAAGAAACCGACCCCGGCGGGGCCCGCACCGGAGAGTTTGGAAGCGCGATTTGTGCAGGCCATGGCGGACCTAGGAGCGCCTTGGCCCGGCGCGGTAGCGGTTTCCGGTGGCGGCGATTCGCTGGCGCTGATGGTGCTGCTTGCACAGTGGGCCAAGGTCCACGACCGCCCGGCCCCGGTCGTTCTCACTGTGGATCACGGCTTGCGTCCAGAATCCCACAAAGAGGCGGCGCGGGTGAAAAAGCTTGCCAGCGGATCGGGGCTGCGGACCGAGATTCTCGCCTGGAAAGGCACAAAACCGTCATCGGATATCGAGGCAGAGGCGCGGTTGGCACGCTACGGCCTGATGGGCCGCTGGTGCGCCGATCATGAGATTTCCGCTCTCTACGTCGCGCATACGATGGAGGATCAGGCCGAAACCTTTCTGCTCCGCCTGGCTCGCGGCAGTGGGCTCGATGGCCTCTCGGGAATGCAGCCGGTTTCCACTCTGCCGGTGCCTGAACTCCGGCAGATCCGGTTGGTGCGGCCAGCGCTCCAGTTTCATCGGGCAGAGCTGCGGGATTTCCTGGGCGCCTGCAAGATTGAATGGTCCGAAGATGCCATGAACAGCGATCCGCGCTTTGCGCGAGCCAGGTTGCGGGCGGCTTGGCCCAAGCTGGAGGAGCTCGGCCTCACGCCAGAGCGTGTGGCTGATGCCGCCGACCACCTTGGCCGCGCCCGGGCGGCATTGGAAGAAATGACCGAGGGATTTCTCCAGCGCGGAGCACGATTTCAAGACAGCGCAGCCGCCATCGACCCGCTGCGGCTGAAGATGCTACCTCGGGAAGTGGGCCTAAGGGCGCTCGCCTTCATTCTCGGGCGAACCTCCGGCCAGGAGTACCGTCCTCGCTTCGACAGCCTGGAGCGGCTCTTCGACTCCATTCTTTCCGGAAGCCTTGGCCGCGGGGCCACGCTTCATGGCTGCATTGTGGCGCCCGCAACCGCCGACAATCAGGTGTTCGGGTCGGCGACTATCACCATATCGCCAGAATTGGGGCGCAAGGTGAAGGAACCGGGAGCGGCACCCCGGCGTAGAACCTAATGCGCGGGGAGGCGTATTAACTGCGTCGCGGCACGGGTAGCCGCAGGGCGTGAAACACCTTAACGTTTTGCTGTCTAGCAAGGCGTTAAGATGGTTCCTATGTAGGGGGAGTGGCTTGGCGCATTGGCCAAGCCGGCCAAGAAAGGCGTCTCGTGAATAACCTTCGAAACCTTGCTCTCTGGATCATCATCGCGTTGTTGCTGGTCGCCCTGTTCAACATGTTCCAGGGAACAGGCAGTCACCAGAACACCAGCCAGATCAGCTACACGCAGTTCAACCAGCAGGTGACGAACGGCCTGGTGAAGAAGGTCACCATCCAGGGCGATCAGATCGTTGGCGAAACCCAGAGCGGGCAGCAGTTCACGACCGTGGCGCCCCCCAACGACTCGCAGCTGACTTCGAAGCTGCTCGAGAAGAACGTTGATGTGAACGTGAAGCCGGGGGACGACGGCTCCTTCAATCTGATGAGCATATTCATCAACTGGTTCCCTATGCTGCTCCTGATCGCAGTGTGGGTGTTCTTCCTGCGCCAGATGCAGGCGGGCGGCGGCAAGGCCATGGGCTTCGGCAAGAGCCGCGCCAAGCTGCTGACTGAGCGGCAGGGCCGCGTGACGTTTGAGGACGTCGCGGGTGTCGACGAAGCGAAGGAAGAGCTGAAGGAAATCGTCGACTTCCTGAAAGATCCGCAGAAATTCCAGCGGCTGGGCGGCCGGATCCCGAAAGGCGTGCTGCTGGTCGGGCCGCCGGGTACCGGCAAAACCTTGCTGGCCCGCTCCATCGCCGGCGAAGCGAATGTGCCGTTCTTCACCATTTCCGGCTCCGATTTCGTCGAAATGTTCGTCGGCGTGGGCGCCTCCCGCGTGCGCGATATGTTCGAGCAGGCGAAGAAGAATGCGCCCTGCATCGTGTTCATCGATGAAATCGATGCCGTCGGCCGGCATCGTGGCGCGGGCCTTGGCGGCGGCAATGACGAGCGTGAGCAGACCCTCAATCAGTTGCTGGTCGAGATGGATGGTTTCGAAACCAACGAGGGCGTCATCCTCATCGCCGCCACCAATCGGCCAGACGTGCTCGATCCGGCGCTGCTGCGCCCCGGCCGATTCGACCGCCACGTGGTGGTGCCAAATCCCGATCTCGGCGGCCGTGAAAAAATCCTGCGCGTCCACATGCGCAAGGTGCCTCTGGCGCCGGATGTCGAGCCGCGCATTATCGCGCGCGGCACGCCGGGCTTCTCCGGCGCCGATCTCGCCAATCTGGTGAACGAGGGCGCGCTACTGGCCGCCCGCCGCGGAAAGCGCGTCGTCACCATGATCGAGCTGGAAGATGCCAAAGATAAAGTGATGATGGGCGCCGAGCGCCGCTCGCTGGCGATGACCGACGAGGAGAAGAAGCTCACCGCCTACCACGAAGGCGGCCATGCGCTGGTGGCGCTCCACGTGGAAGGCTCCGATCCGATCCACAAGGCCACCATCATTCCGCGCGGCCGTGCGCTCGGTCTCGTCATGCGCCTGCCCGAGCGCGATCAGCTGTCTATCACGCGCCAAAAGATGATGGCGGACCTGTGCGTCGCCTTTGGCGGCCGCATCGCGGAGGAGCTGATCTTCGGCCACGACAAGGTCACCACCGGCGCGATGAGCGACATCGAGCAGGCGACCCGCATGTCACGCGCCATGGTCACGCGCTTCGGCATGTCCGACGAGCTTGGCCCCATCGCTTACGCGGAAAACCAGGAAGAAGTATTCCTGGGGCACAGCGTTTCGCGTACGCAGAACATCTCCGAGCAGACGGCCCAAAAGATCGAT
>JBJMVL010000073.1:0-39976 GCA_045810735.1 Alphaproteobacteria bacterium | reverse complement strand
GGATCTGCCGGGTTTTATTCAGAATGCGAGGCAGGCCGGCTTTTCAGCCAACCGCTACGAGCTGTATTTCGATAGCCTGCTCGTTCTGCCGGCGCTGTTTGCCGCAATGGTTTTCATGGCCGCCAGCTTTTCCCTACGCCTGGCGCGGCTCGGCGGAATGGGCCGGGTGGTGGTCTATAGCGCACTGTCCGGGTTTGGCATCTATTTCCTCGGGGACGTTACACAGGCGTTGGGAATTTCCGGCATTCTGCCGATTGCCTTAGCGGCTGCTGCCCCTGCCTCTGCGGCCATTCTTCTTGGCATGACCTTGGTGTTCCACCAGGAGGATGGCTGAACGATGGAGCAGCGGGAGGGGCTGCTCGGCGGTCGCGCCGCGCGAATGACGGCGGTCGCCATACTGTCAATTTCCGTCGCTGGCGCGGTACACGGGGCATCGCGAACCTCGCCGACGCCGCACACCTCTTTCGACAAGCAATCCCTATTGGGCAAACCAGGAGGCACCGGACTCATTCGCGCCGATGAGATCACCTATGACACGCAGACAAAGGTCGTCTCAGCGATCGGCCACGTGGAAATCGACTATAACGACCGCATTCTGCTCGCCGATAGAATTACCTATGATCAGGTGAAAGACGTTGCTACGGCCGATGGGAGCGTCTCGGTTCTGGAACCGAACGGCAGCGTCGCGTTCGCTAATCATGCTGTGCTCACCGATAAGATGCGTGATGGCGTGGCTGAGGGGTTCAGCGCGCTCATAGGCAAAACTGGACGGTTCGCCGCCGTCGCCGCGACGCGCACCAAGAACGGCACAATTCTCACCGGGCAGAACGGCGTGTTCACGACGTGCAAAATCTGCAACCAACCCGGACAACGCACGCCCTTATGGCAAGTGCGTGCCAAGAAAGTCATCTGGAACCAGGTCGAGCACAAGATCACCTATCACGACGCGACCTTCGAAATGTTCGGAGTTCCGGTCGCCTACACACCATATTTCAGCCAGCCTGATCCCAGCGTGAAACGGAAGACCGGCTTGCTCGCTCCGGAGCTCGGATCTTCGACTATTCTTGGGTCATTCGTCCGGCTCCCGGTTTATGTGGCCTTAAACGATTCGCAGGACATGACCATCTCGCCCATGTTGACGACAGCAGCAGGGGTGCTCCTCGAAGGCGAATATAGGCAGCGGTGGAACGACGGAGGAATGTGGTTCCAAAGTGCGGTCGCCTACAATCCCAATGGCGGCTACTCCGGAAGTCAGTCGCAGTGGTACAGCTCGGTCTTCGGCTCCGGCCGTATCCCGCTGGAGGCGAACGTCTGGCATTTGGGCTTCGACGCCCAGTTCACGTCGAACGAGACCTTTCTCAAGCGTTACGATCTCTCGATCCTCGATCGGCTGACCAATGACCTTTTTCTGGAAGGAATTAACAATCGCAGCCGCTTTGCGATCTATGGCTACTATTTCCAGGGGCTGCGCCTCACCGACGATCAGGAAGTGTTCCCCTTTGTCCTGCCGCTCATCGAGTACACCTACATCCCTGAGCACAAGCTTATGGGCGGCGAGTTTCGTTTCGATTTCAATTCGGCGGCTGTGAGCCGCGACAGTGGCCCTGCGAGCCAGCGCGTCACCGCCGAAGCTCGCTGGACTCTGCCGATTCTGACCAGCAATGGCCAGATGATCACGGTTCAAGGCGACGTGCGGGGTGACGCGTTCCGCGTGACCAATAATGATCTTGCCGATTTTCCGGACATTCCGGAGAACGTGCATTACATCGCCCGGGGGTTGCCCTATCTGGCGGCTGATTGGCGATGGCCGTTCGTTTCAGGCACCGCTATCGAAAATACGTCGGTCGTGGTCGAGCCGATTGTGCAGGCAATTGCTGCGCCTTATGGGGGAAATCCCAGCGGCATTCCGAACGAGGACAGCAACGATTTCGAGCTGGACGACAACAATCTGTTCAGCTTCGAGCATTTACCTGGGCAGGACATTGTCGAAACGGGGCCGCGCGCCAACGCCGGACTCCAGACCACCGCGTATTTTCCGGCTGGCTCAGTGCAGTTTCTTGCTGGTGAAGCGTTTCGGCTGAAGCCAGACAAGACACTTGGTCCTTTGCTCGGCTTCGACGACACGACGTCCGATGTCATCGGACGAACCACGATCAAGTTTCCACCGCATTTCACCCTCACACACCGCATGGATTTCGACCACGAAAACGGCAAGCTGCGCCGCAACGAAGTGTATCTCGACGGTACTTGGGGTCGGTCGACGCTGGAATTGAGTTATCTCAAAATCGATGAGCCGGAGCCGACATTCGACCTGCCATCCCGTGAGGAGGTCAACGGACAGGCAACAATCGGGCTTTTCGGATATTGGGCTGTGTTCGCAGGCGCCCGCCGCGACATCGAGAACGACCGCATGATCGACAACGAATTCGGAGTTGGCTACGACGATGAGTGCCTCGCGGTCTCTCTTTCCTACCGGCGGAACTACACAACAGATCGTGATGTCCCGCCTTCGACCTCAGTTCTGCTGCGGTTCCAGCTGAAAACAGGCGAGCAGAACGAGCAGCCGTCTGCCCTCTTCCCCCGCCATGTTTTCACCACGCCTTGAAACGAGAACGGATTTGCTTATTGTCCGGCCGCCGCCGTCCCGAGGGATGGTCTTAATGGCCATGAACCCCTGAAATGGCGAAGGTCGATGTTTTGAGCGCCTGGAAAGCCCTGCCCGTTTTGCTCACACTTATCGTGCCCGCAATTGCGGCCGAAGGGATTGCCTCGTCACCCAAGACGGCGCTGCACAAGCAGGCACCTGCGCCAACAATCACGCAGAACAGCACCGAAGCGTTGACCGTGAACGATAACGCCAGCGATGGCGTCGCCGCGGTGGTGAACGACTCGATAATCTCGGATTACGACCTGCGTCAGCGGGTCGCCCTGTTTGTGGCAACCTCCGGAATACGGGCCGCAGCGGAGAACTTGAAGAATATCCAGCGGCAGGTTCTCGCCCAATTGGAGACCGAAAGGTTGCAGGTTCTGGAAGCACAACGGAAGAAGATTACTGTCAGCACCGCGGAAGTGGACAAGGCGATCGACAACATTCTTCGCGACAACCATCTGACGCTGGACCAGATCAAGAAAGTTCTGGGCAGCGCCAATGTCGATATGGGGACGTTCCGAAGCCAGATTGCGGCGCAACTTGCGTGGACAAAAACCGTGCAGGATGAATACGGCGATCGTGTCACAGTCTCGCCGGATGCAGTCGACGCGCAATTCAGGCGGATCAGTGCCGGTGCAAACAAGCCTCACTACCGCGTCGCCGAAATTTTCGAAGCAGTTGATAGTCCAGAACAGGACCCGCAGATTTTCAAAAATATGCAAGGGCTGCTCGAGCAGATTCGGGCGGGCGCGCCCTTCGATGCCGTTGCACGACAGTTCAGTCAGAACCCAACGGCTGCTGCGGGCGGCGATCTGGGCATCGTGCAGGATGGGCAACTTGTTCCGGAATTGAACGCCGCCCTTCAGAAAATGCATTCTGGAGAAGTTACTGGTCCACTCAAAGCAAGCGGCGGCTATTATCTGCTTCTGCTGCGCTCCCGCATGGAGCCGGCTGGTACTAAGGTTCCGACGCCCGCAGAGCAGCCTCAAACCGATGCAAATGTTCTGTCTCTGGCGCGCATCCTGCTGCCTATTGGGCCGAAGCCGCCGAAGCAGCTTCTGGAGAACGCGACGCAAGCCGCGAACGTGATGAGCCAACATATTGCCGGTTGTGAGGGGCTGCAGGAACGCATCAGCCGCATGAAGGGGATTATGTATTTCAACCTCGGCAAAATGCAGTTGAGTGCGCTGAGTGCCGAGATCCGGAATGCGCTTGCAAAGACGCAGCCCGGGCAGGCGACGGCACCCTTCCACTCCGAGGCCGGAATCGAGGTCATTATCCGCTGCGACAAGCCCGTGCCGCGCACGGAAGTTTTTGAGATGCCCAGCCGCGATCAGGTCGAGCAGCAGCTCTATGAGGCGCAGATGACGGTTTACGCGCGCCGATATCTCCGCGATCTGAGGCGCACCGCCAATATCGAAACCGCGGAGGACAGAGGCCTGAAGAATGTCAAGTCCTCCTCCACCGCTGTCCGCTGATCAAATCGCGCTGGACGCGCCCATCTGCATCACGATGGGTGAGCCGTCCGGGATAGGGCCGGAAGTGGCGGTCGCGGCATTCGACGCGCTGGGCGGGAAAATCGGCCGACGCGCGCTGAAGCTGATTGGAGACCCTCTCGTCTTTCGCGCGTGCGGTGACGTCTCGGGCGACGCCCTGATTGAGTCGCACGCGGTCACCGTTCCACGCACGCCAGGACGTGCGGCGCCAGAAAATACCCGTGCTATTATTGACGCGATCGACGAGGGCGTCGCGCTGGCGCGAAATGGCGCGGCCGCGGCCGTGGTTACGGCGCCTATCCACAAAGCGTCCCTGATGCAAGGGGGTTTTGAGCACGCAGGCCATACGCAGTACCTTGCGGAGGTTACAGGCACCGATCGCGCCGTGATGATGCTGGCAGGGGCAGGTTTGCGCGTCGTGCCACTCACCATTCATATCCCACTGGCAGAAGTGGCAGCATCGGTGACTCTCCTCGCTATCGTTGAAACCGGCCAAATCATTCTCAGCGCACTCCAGCGCTATTTCGGCATCAACGCGCCCCGCTTGGTGGTTTCCGCGCTAAACCCGCATGCCGGTGAAGACGGCGAACTAGGGCACGAGGAACGCGACATCATCGCGCCTGCCGTGAGAGCGCTGCGCGGCACAGGACTACAAGTGATGGGCCCACTTTCAGCGGACACCATGTTCCATGCCGAAGCGCGCGCCGGATATGATGCCGCGCTGTGCATGTACCACGATCAGGCTCTGATACCGCTGAAGACGCTCGCGTTCTGGGAAGGCGTAAACATTACGCTCGGTCTCCCCATCATTCGCACCTCACCGGATCATGGCACCGCGCTGGACATTGCAGGCCAACGAAAAGCAGACCCGCGAAGCATGATCGCGGCAATCCGACTTGCTGCCCAGATGGCTGATGCCAGACCCTGATCCGCTGCCGCCGTTACGGGAGGTGATCGCCGCACACGATCTCTCCGCAAAAAGATCCCTGGGTCAGCATTTTCTGTTTGACCTGAATCTGACCCGGCGTATCGCTCGTGCTGCAGGGCCGCTGGAGAATTCCACGATTTATGAAATCGGTCCCGGTCCCGGTGGCCTGACCAGGGCGCTTCTCACCGAAGGCGCCTCTCGCGTTATTGCAGTCGAACGGGACGGGCGATGCCTGCCGGCGCTTGGCGAGATAGCTGAAGCGTTTCCCGGAAAACTGGAAATCCTCTCGGCGGATGCCTTGACAATAGACGAGAGGCAGTTGCTCGGCAACCGCGGTATACACGACAGCGTACGCGTCGCAGCCAACCTTCCTTACAACATCGGCACCGCCCTGCTGGTGAAATGGCTGACAACTGAAAATTGGCCGCCCTGGTGGCAAAGCCTGACGTTGATGTTTCAGCGTGAGGTGGGGCAACGTGTAGTGGCACAATCTGGAACAGGCGCGTACGGACGCCTGTCTGTGCTCGCGCAATGGCGTACTCGCGCTCAAATCCTTTTCGACGTGAACCCCCGCGCCTTCACACCGCCACCAAAAGTGGCGTCGACTGTCGTCCGAGTCGAATCCCTGCAACAGCCGATAGCGCCCGCAGAGCTTGTTGATCTTGAGGCCGTTACCGCGGCGGCCTTCGGTCAGCGCCGCAAGATGCTCCGTCAGAGCCTAAAGAGTCTCGTGCCGGTTCCCGAGCAGCTGTTGGAAACGGCGCACGTTCCGCCGACCGTACGGGCAGAAGAACTTTCCGTCGTGCAGTTTGCTTCACTGGCGCGCGCCTGGCGGGCGCAACAGCAGCGTTGAGCGTGCTCATCAACTAAGACGCATCAGCTGTGCAACGAACTCGCCGATGCCTACCAGTCTTGTGCGCCTGGCGCGCTCCGCCTCAAGAATGGCATGCACCTGCCCCTGTGCCCGCGCAACATCGTTGTTGACGATCACATAATCGTACTCCGGCCAGTGACTGATTTCGCTGGCTGCCTTTGCCATGCGACCGGCCACCACATCGTCGGAATCTTGCGCTCGCGCCTTCAGCCTGCGCTCCAGCTCTTCATGGGACGGCGGTAGGATGAAGATGCTCACCAGATCCTCTCGCGCACGCTCCTTGAGTTGCTGCGTTCCTTGCCAGTCGATGTCAAACAAAACATCGCGGCCCTGATCGAGCGCGCGCATTACTGGCGCTTTTGGCGTGCCATACTGATGGCCGAAAACCGTGGCGTACTCCAGGAATTCCTCTTGGTCGATCATTGTCGCGAATGCGGCAGGTGTCACGAAAGCATAATCCTGCCCGTCCACCTCATCGGGCCGCTTCGGCCGCGTCGTCGCCGAGACGCTCATCACAATCTGGGAATCCGACTGCAGTAATTGACGCGAGAGCGTCGTCTTACCGGCACCCGAGGGCGACGAGAGAACCAGCATCAATCCGCGGCGGCGAAGTTCGCTCATTCGACGTTTTGCGCCTGCTCGCGAAACTGATCGATCGCATGCTTCAGCGCAAGGCCGACGCGCGTCAGAGCGATATCGGCGGATTTCGAGCAAAGCGTATTTGCCTCACGATTGAATTCCTGTGCCAGAAAATCCAGCTTGCGACCGACGGCTTCGCCAGACTGCAGCAGGGCATGCGCCTCGTGGACATGCGCGCGCAATCGGTCAAGTTCTTCCCGAACATCCGCCCGCGTTGCCAGCAGAGCCACCTCCTGTGCCAAGCGCTCGTCAGAAATCTTCGTGGTCTCGAGGAGGTCCTTCATTTGCACCGCCAAGCGGTCTCGCATTGCCGCTGGCTGCGCTGCCGCTACCGAAAAAGCTTGTTCTGTGAGCGACTCGATTTCGGCACTCATGTCGGACATTGCGCGGGCAAGTCTCGCGCCTTCGGTTCGCCTGGCGCGCTTAAGCGCGTCGAACGCAACGGCGAGCGACTCGAGCAGTGCCGCATCGCGGGCTGCGCGTTCCGCGCTGTCCAAAGCAGAGACCTCGTCCTGGACGATGACGCCCTTGAGCGCGAGTAACCCATCGACGCGTGCGGGCGGCAGGCCCGTCTCTTGAGCAATCTGCTTGGCAAGTCGAACGGCGGATGTCAGAGCATCGGTGTCCACCCTTAATCCGCGGGCTCCATCTGCAGGCTCGAGGGCCAGCACCGCCTGGATATTGCCGCGGCGAAACCGTGCGGCCGCCAGCATTCGTGCGGCAGACTCGATGCTGTCGAATCCGGGTGGCATGCGCATGCGTAGATCGAGGCCTCGCCCATTAACACTTTTCACCTCCCATCGCCAACGCATTGACCGGTGCGCACCGTGCGTTTCGGCAAATCCGGTCATGCTGATAAGGGACATCGAACCACTCCGCGGGTGCAGAACATTAACTGTATGAAGGGCGATTCAGAAGCGGTTCAGCGGCGGTGTCTGTGCAAATGCCGCGAATGGGTTTTGTGGCGGGACTGCTTCCTTGCGACCGGCTTGGCGGGCGGCACAGGTGGCGTCGCCGCCGCTTGCTGAGGAGCCATCGTGGCCAAGACGCGGGTCTCCGGCCCACTCTGCTGCTCGACTTTTTTTTCAACCTGACGCCATCGCGCCACGTTTTTCTCGTGCTCGACGATCGACGGGGTAAACACATGGCCGCCGCTCCCGTTCGCAACAAAATAGAGATCATGGGACTTCTCCGGCTGCAGCACTGCAGCTAGCGAATCTTTGCCCGGATTACAGATAGGCGTAGGCGGCAGGCCAGCCACGACGTAGGTGTTGTACGGTGTGGTTGCAGTGATCTCACTTTCCCGAATGCCGCGGCCGAGCGGGTATCCCTTGGTGAGCCCGTAAATGATTGTCGGGTCTGATTGCAGCTTCATCCCGAGCCGCAACCGATTGAGGAAGACTGCCGCGATATGCCGGCGCTCCTCCGGGATGGCGGTTTCCTTTTCCACGATGGATGCCAGGATAACCGCCTGTTCCGGCGTGGTGAGCGGAAGATCAGTCTCGCGTTTCACCCACACGCTCGAGATCAAGCGTTGTTGGGCGTGCGCCATGCGCGACAACATTTGTTGTCGGGTAGTCCCGCGGATAAACAGATAAGTCTCGGGCAGAAGCGAGCCCTCCGGTGGTACCGTGCCCGCATTCCCCACCAGCACTGGGTTCCGCTGCACAATGTCGAAGATCATTGCGCTGGTGAGTCCTTCCGCGGCCGTCAGCCTGTGTGAGATGGACTTCGCTCCAATGAGGATGCCCATTACGTCGGCCATGCTGGCTCCGGAGGGAACGGCATATTCACCAGCCTTCAGGGCGGCATTCTTGCCCCGCAGTTGAACGCCGACGCGGAATAGCGCGGCGTTTCGGACTACTCCAGCGCGCTGCAGTTGCTGGGCAATTTGCGCCGAGCGTTCGCCGGGCTTGATCCAGACGATTGTCACGTGACCGGAACGGGCGTGCGGACCCGGCGCGAAAAACTCCCGTTGTTCGGCAAAGAAGGCCCCCACGCCGATCAGCAGTAGAAGCAGGAATCCGAGGATTAAGCGGCGCATAGGCTGGCCGCCACGCGATTACTGTACTGCAGTAAAGACAAGCGACGCGTTGGTGCCGCCGAAACCGAAGGAGTTGGATAGCGCCGCTCTGACTTCCCGCTTTTTTGCCGTATGCGGCACAAGGTCGATCTCCGTTTCAACCGACGGATTATCGAGATTGATGGTGGGCGGAACAATCTGGTCACGAATCGCCAGAATAGAAAATACCGCCTCCACCGCTCCCGATGCTCCGAGTAAATGCCCAATAGACGATTTCGTCGAGGACATCGACATTTTTCCGGTGGCATTGCCGAACAGCCGTTCCACAGCGCGCAGCTCGATCTCGTCGCCAATCGGAGTTGAGGTCCCGTGGGCGTTCACGTAGTCGATGTCGGATGGAGAAAGTTCGGCGCGCTTCAGGGCCATCTTCATCGCGCGAAAGCCACCATCGCCATCCTCCGCAGGTGCCGTGATGTGATGGGCGTCTCCGGATAATCCATACCCAATTACTTCGGCATAGATCTTCGCGCCGCGGGCTCTGGCGTGCTCGTATTCTTCCAGAATGATGGCGCCCGCGCCTTCGCCCATAACAAAGCCGTCGCGGTCGCGGTCATAAGGACGAGATGCCTTCTCCGGCGTGTCGTTGAAGCTGGTAGATAGCGCCCGGCAAGCGTTGAAGCCAACGATCCCGATGCGGCAAACGGCGGCTTCCGTTCCACCAGCCAGCATCACGTCGGCATCGCCGAGAGCAATGAGCCGGGCGGCGTCCCCGATGGCGTGCGCCCCAGTCGCGCAGGCCGTCACCACAGCATGGTTTGGCCCTTTGAAGCCGAAGCGAATGGATGCGTAGCCCGACACCAGATTGATCAGCCGCCCCGTGATGAAAAAAGGCGAAATCTTGCGCGGGCCCTTTTCATGCAAAATCACCGCGGCGTCGGCAATTCCATTGAGACCCCCAATGCCGGAGCCGATCAGCACTCCGGTCGCGTCGCGATCCCCTTCCGTCTCAGGTTTCCAACCGGAGTCGTCCACCGCCTGCTGCGCTGCAGCCAGTCCGAAAGTGATGAAATGATCAACCCGCCGCTGCTCCTTCGAGTCGAGCCACTGGTCGGGATTGAACGTCCCCTCCATGCCGTCGCCGACAGGGACCGTGCAGGCGATCTTGGTCGCAAGGTCGTCCGTCCGGAACTTCGTAATAGGTTTGGCGCCCGACCGGCCGGCAAGCAGCCGCAACCAGCTCTCCTCGACCCCGCACGCCAATGGCGTGACAAGGCCAAGCCCCGTAACAACTACCCTACGTTTGGAGGAGCCGTTCGCCCCGAGCATCAAGCCGCTTGTGTCTTGTCGATGTACTTCACCGCATCTCCCACTGTGACGATGGATTCCGCGGCGTCATCGGGAATTTCGATGCCGAACTCTTCTTCGAACGCCATGACGAGCTCGACGGTGTCGAGGCTGTCGGCGCCCAAATCTTCGATGAAGGACGCGTTTTCCGTGACCTTGTCGGCATCGACATTAAGATGCTCGACGACGATCTTCTTCACGCGCTCGGCAGTATCGCTCATTGGTGTTTGAAACCTCTCCTTGTTTCCTGCCGCGAATAGGGCGCGCGGCGAGCCCCTCCCGCCTGACGGCAGCCAAGGACTGAATTGTTCGTAACACAATCCCCCCATGCCTGCCACAGTGGACTAAGTCCTTGTTTTTACAATCAGATCATGACCATTCCGCCGTTGACATGCAGCGTCTGCCCGGTGACATAACCGGCCTCATTGCTGGCGAGATAAACGACCGCAGCGGCGATTTCGTTCGGTTCGCCCATGCGGCCCGCAGGGATGCGGCCCAAGAGCGCCATTTTTTGGTCGTCCGTTAGAGCCTCCGTCATGGCCGTCGTGATGAAGCCGGGCGCCACGCAATTCACGGTGATGTTGCGGCTGGCCACTTCCGCCGCAAGCGACTTGCTCATGCCGATTAGTCCCGCCTTGGCCGCGGCGTAATTGCCCTGCCCTGGATTACCGGTCACGCCCACGATCGACGTGATCGAGACGATACGACCCCACCGCTTTTTCATCATCCCCCGGAGCACGGCTCGGGAGAGCCGGAACGCGGCAGTAAGATTCACGGCGATCAGCTGATCCCACTCTTCATCTTTCATGCGCATGAAGAGGTTGTCGCGCGTGATACCGGCATTGTTGACGACGATGTCCATAGCGTTGCCCGCGGCTGCCTCTGCCGCTTTCGGCAACGCTTCGACAGACGCAGCATCGGCGAGATTGCAGGGCGCGACATACGCTCGCTCGCCCAATTCGCTGCGAAATGATTCGAGCGCCTCGGCGCGGGTACCAGAGAGGACTACCTGCGCGCCTTGTGTATGCAGCGCCCGCGCGATCGCACCGCCGATGCCGCCAGAGGCGCCGGTGACGAGGGCGGTTTTGCCGGAAAGATCGAACATCACAAGTTCTTGGCGAAGGCTTCGATGTCGGCAGGCGTATTGAGGGCGATGGCCTGCAGTTCCCCGTCGATGCGCTTCACCATGGTGGTCAGGACCTTGTTGCCGCCGAACTCAACCGTCGTATCGACGCCAAGGTGACGGAAGGTCAATACGCTTTCGCGCCAGCGCACGCGGCCAGTGATCTGGTCCACAAGCAGACGGCGGATGGTTTCGGGCTCGCTTATTTCTGTCGCTGTGACATTGGCGACTAACGGAGCAGCGGGCGGCCGGATTGTCACCGCTGCAAGTTCCTCCCGCATCTTCTCAGCCGCGGGCAGCATGAGTGGGGAATGAAACGGCGCGCTGACCGGAAGCGGCACTGCCCGTTTGACGCCCTTGCCTTTGGCGATTTCTCCCGCGCGTTCGACGGCGGCTTTCGTACCCGAGATCACGACCTGCCCCGGCGCATTGTCGTTCGCAACCACGCAAACCGGATTGCGCTCGGTCTCCGGCGCATTGTCGACCGCCCCTTTGGCGACCGCTTCCGCGAGCTGGACATCGGCACCGAGCAGCGCGCTCATGGCGCCGTCGCCGACCGGCACGGCTTCCTGCATGGCCTGCCCGCGGGCCCGCAACAGGCGTGCTGTATCCCCCACAGTGAAGGCATCGACAAAGCACAGGGCCGAATACTCACCCAGCGAATGGCCAGCCGTCAGGCGAGCATGCTTACCGACGTCCAGAACGCCTTCCCTCTGCAACACGCGAACGATGGCCATGCTGGCAGCCATGATCGCGGGCTGGGCATTTTCGGTGAGTGTGAGGTCGCTTTCCGGTCCCTCCCACATCAGGCGGGAAAGATTCTGCTTCAGCGCCTCATCCACTTCCTCGAACAGCTCGCGGGCGGGCGCAAACGCTTCTGCGAGCAATTTACCCATGCCAACGGTCTGACTGCCCTGCCCGGGAAAAATGAATGCGCGACTCATGCGGCGCGACACAAATCAGGGCAGCCACGCCGCGTCAAGCCGACTTCACGACCTCAATGCGGACGGCGCGCGACGCGTTCTGCCGCCGGCGTGGTTCTCAGCAACGGGTGCGAACTGCGTGTCGCCGTGACAGTGCGGCGGCTGACGGGAGCACCTTTCTGCTTGGCCTGCGCCATCACTGCCCCGCAGTTCACATCCTTTGCGAGTCCTGGATCAATCGTTGCCACCAGGGCTGCGATCGGGTTGATGAGCGCGCCCAATGCCACTGCAAGCCCACCTTGTGGCAAAGCATGCAGAGCCTCGACGCCAATTTTGGGGTGACTGAGCGAGCCGGTAATCGTGATTGGCGCGTTCATCCGGAGAATACGAAACGATTTGGCGTCGCCGGAGAGTGTGACGCCCAAGGTTTCGTTCTTTAGGTTGACGTAACCGCGACCCAAGCCCCGTTCTACATCGGTATCCAGAATGATATTCTGCGAGTTGAGAATGCCGTCGCGCGCCTGAAAGCTCGCGAGTGCGCAGCGGATATTCGTCTGGCTCTGGTCGCCGGTAAGCAGCGCAAGCCCGCCGTTCAGCAGGTTGATACCCAGCAGTTCGGCAAAAGCCTGCCGCATCTGTCCGTGCGGCACGAAGAAGGTAAGCGAACCATTCGCGTGCGAGGCGGCCTTATGCACCGAATTGCCTGAGGCCGAAAGGATTGCACGTGCGTCCAGGCTGCCCGCCATGGTGGCTTGGCCACGCACCAGGTGAACGAGACTTTCGAGTCTGATGTCCCGCACGCGAACATCAAGGCTGGTGAACGGCACGTTGCGGCGCGCGTCGATCTTCGCGTTGCCGGAAACCGATCCTTGCGCCAGCGTGGCCGAGAAGGGCTCCAGCCGCAACACGCCGCCGTTCAGCCGTGCCCGCACAGTCAAACTACGCAACGGGAAGTAGCTCGAAATGATCGATGTAGCGCGATAGTTCACATCCGCATTCATCTGCCGCACGCGATCGACATCAAGCGGCGCGTCGGGCAGAAGAAGAGTCGACTGCGCTGCTCTGGCCGGACCGGCAAGCGTAATGTCCGGCGCGGCAGCCGCCGCCCTGCGCGTCGACGCCGGAGCTGCCGGCAATGTGCGGCGGCCGTGGCCACCACCGAACAAGAACATCAGATCGTCGGAATACACGATACGTGAGCGCAAACTGGCGTTCACGTAAGGAATACCCCCGGAGGCATCGAGGCTCGCGTATCCAGAGATGTCGCTACGGCCTAACCGGCCGGAGACATTGTCGATGCGGTACTGCTCGCCATCGCGCAAGATGTGCATGTTTGCACGGTAGGGTGGCGTGTTCGGCAGAACCAGGCCGATCAGGTAATACAACTCGGCCGCGTCGCGTCCCGTAAACGTGGCGGCGACATTGAGCTGGCCGAGATCAAATGCGTGAGCGATTTGGCCTTCAGCGGTCACATGCGTGTAGCCGGCATGCACATCCATCGTGAATGGATAGGGCTTGCTTTGATCGACATTGAGCAGCGGCGCACCGTGTACGTCAGCCGTAAATTTCTGTTCGTTCAGTGTGCCGTCGCCCGTCAGAAGGAACCCGCGGCCCTGTCCCGTCGTGCTCTCGCTCGACGAAACCGTGCCGGTGAAATGCATTTTCCTGCGTGCATCGACAATCTCCAGCCTGCCGTTGTCGATCAGGAACCGGTTGATGGCGGGCAGCTTCAGCGGCTCGTTGCTGGCAGATTTGTTAAACTGCCAGTTCGAATATCCTTCGAGGTTGCGCACATAGAGGAGCGACGATTTCTCTATGTTCACAAGAGGCAATTTGATGTTGCCGCCGAGAAGCGGCAGCAATTTCACGGTGACGGTGAGATGGCCGACGTCGGCCATATCACCGCCACCCGCCCATTTCGTATTCGCGATGTGCAGCCCGCCAACATCCACCCGGGGCGTCCATGACCACAAGTGAACGTGGAGATTGCCATCGATCCGGACCTGCCGGTGCAGACGATACGAAGCATAGCGTGCGATCGGACCGCGCAGCATGTTCCAGTCGAAGAACAGGATAACAAGTGCGACAATCCCCGCAAACGCAGCAGCACCCCACTTGAACGCAGTCAGGGGTGCGCCCGCGGGCGCCGTCTTGGAATGTGTGGACGCGCGCGCCGCCCGCGCGTGCTGCCGCTCGCGCCACGCGTTCCATCGCGCACGGAGATCCGCGACGAACCCATCAATTCCGCTTTTGCTGTCCTGCCATTCCGCCATTGCCAAGCCTTTCCCTTGAAAAGTCTTGAAATCGCATGGCGTTCCGGCCCGCTATCTTCCCTGATGCTGCAATGCGGGATGCAATTCGTGATCGTCGGATGTGTTGACCGCCCTGAAAGTGAGTCGGATAGTTTTCTGGCCCAGCCAAATCGGCAGAGGGGCAAAGGACGGGCCCGCCCGCCGGGCCGGTCGGCTTCAAGCCAAGTGCTGAAGCCGTGAAGACAAGGGCGCTGCCGAGGCGGCGCCCTTTGCCTTTTCGAGCAGCAAATTAGCGAGTTGGCGTCGCTCCGGGCGGAACGCGCTTTGCCGCCGCACCCAGTGCATCTTCTGCCGCCGCAGCGTGATCCATGGCGGTCTGCAGATCGAGATGTGCGGAGAGGTCAACATCGGCGCTCGGTGAACCGGAAGAAGCCGGTGCATCTGCCGAACGCCACGTTACGACCGGGCGCGTGTGTCCTTTCATCGAGAGCACCGTCTGGGTTTCGGGGCTGAGTTGCGAGTCGGTCGGCGCCCTGGTGCGGGCCATGTTGCTCAGCTCGTCCTGCTCCGCCCACGCGTCACGCGAGCGATCCATCGTTGCCTGCAGATCCGCATCCGCGTCGCGCGTCGCCTGCATCAGCAGGAGAAAGCTCACGGCGTTGACATCGGCACCAGCTGCCATTCGCGCGCCTTGCGCAAGCGATCGCGCGCGGTCCTCGTTAATACGGCCGGAGGAGACCATGTTACGCGCCTGCTCTTTCACCCAGCTCTGCCAATAGGGATCGAGCTTGCCAAGCAACGCCCGCTCAGTCGATTCCGTACCCGGCGGAAAGCTGGGGGAAGCTTGGGCCACGGTCCACCCAAAAACCATGCCCGCAACAACGTTGGCGAAAATACGCATCGCTCGTCCCCCAAGCTGATTTGGATTCTACCACAGAATTGGCCGCTGCCGAACGCCCGGGGGCTTTCACGAGCCGGTACTGCTGTGTCGCCGCCGGGTTCTGTTGGCGCGAGGGTTGCGGATCTGCCCGTATACGGTTATACGCCCGCCCTTCTTGACGGCTCGCGGTCGCAGGACCCGCTGCTTTCAGCGGGAATGCTGGATGGTCCGGCGTCCTGGCGATCCAAAACCGGCGGAGGGCCCCCTGCCCTTGGCTGGCTCCGCGCGCCACAGAAAGGGACTTCCATGGCTCTATACGAGCATCTCCTGATCGCGCGCCAGGACATTAGCGCGCAACAGGTGGACGCACTTGCGACCCACCTCAAGACCATCATCGAAGGCGAAGGCGGCAAGGTCGAGAAGCACGAATACTGGGGCCTGCGCGGGCTTGCCTATCGAATCAAAAAGAACCGCAAGGGACACTATGTGCTCCTCAACATCAATGCGCCCGCTAACGCGATCCATGAGCTTGAGCGACAGCTCAAGATCAACGAGGACGTGCTGCGCCACATGAGCGTGAAGGTAGACAAATTCGAGCAGTCCTCGAACAAGAATAAGCGCGAGCGCGAAGAGAACAAAACCGAAGGTGCGCCAGCCGTGGAGACCGTGCAATGAGCTATGGTGGAGAGCGCGGCGGGGAGCGCGGCGGCGGACAGCGCCGGCCCTTCTTCCGTCGCAAGAAAACGTGCCCCTTTTCCGGCGCCAACGCGCCGAAGATCGACTACAAGGACGTGAAGCTGCTGCAGCGTTTTATTTCCGAGCGCGGCAAGATCGTGCCCTCGCGGATCACCGCGGTGTCGAGCGGTAAGCAACGCGAGCTTGCGCAAGCCATCAAGCGGGCGCGCTTCATGGCGCTGCTGCCTTACGTGGTTAAGTAGGAGAACGGCCATGCAAGTCATCCTGCTCGAACGCGTGGAAAAGCTCGGCCAGATGGGCGACGAGGTGAAGGTGAAGGACGGCTTCGCCCGAAACTTCCTGTTACCCAAGAAGAAGGCGCTGCGCGCCACCAACGTCAACCGCGAATATTTCCAGACGCAGAAGACGCAACTGGAAGCCCGCAACCTGGAACGCAAAAGCGAAGCGCAAAAAGTCGCGGAGAAGCTGGAAGGCAAGACGTTCATGCTGCTGCGCCAGGCAGGCGACCGCGGCCAGCTTTACGGCTCGGTCAGTCCGCGCGACATCTCTGATGCGATTTCCACCGGCGGGTTCTCGATCGCCCGCACACAGGTGCCGCTCGATCACGCGATCAAGGCCATCGGGCTGCACCCCATCGGCGTGGTGCTGCATCCCGAGGTACGGGTGAAGGTGACGATCAACGTCGCCCGCACGGAGGAGGAAGCCGAGCATCAGGCCCGCGGCGAAGATGTACTCGCCGAGCGTACGCCGGAAGAAGAGACGGCTGCCGAGGCCGCGACCAATGCCGAGGCACTGTTCGAGGAAGGCGCCGGCCCGGCGACGGAGACCGAACAGGCCTAAAGGCCTTTACGAGGGATTAAGCGCCCGCCTGATAGGGAGGTCCATGTACTGGGCCAACCTGCAGAGCGGGCTTTTTCCCATTCTGATCATCCTGGTGATCTTCGGCGGCGGAGCGCTGCTGGAGCGTGGCCAACCGGCGGAATCCGGCCAGCCCGCCCGTAACGCCCGGTTTAACGTCCTCTACGGCGTGGTGTCCGCGGGATTACGTTTCGGCCTCACCCCAGCGCTCGGCATTCTCGTTACCGTTCTCATCAATGCCCTTGCCGGCGGCTGGATCGCCCTGCCGAGCCACGGCTGGCCGCTTGTCGGCTCCGTTATTCTCTATGTGCTGGTGATCGACTTCCTGGAATTTGCCTTCCACCGCGCCCAGCACGTCGTGCCGTTCCTGTGGGCAATGCACTCGTTCCATCACAGTGACCGCGCGGTGAATGTCAGCACAGCGGTGCGCAACTACTGGCTGGAGCTGCCGATCAAGATTCTGTTCGTGTATCCTGTAGCGGCGATCCTGTTTCGCGTTCCACCCGCGGTGCTCGCGATCTACGCTGGCACCACCGTTTGGCATTCGATCAACCACCTGAACATTCGCTGGCGTTTGCCGATTCCATGGTTCGTGCTCAACAACCCCCAGTTCCACCGCATCCACCACTCCATTCTGCCGGAGCATCGCGACAAAAACTTCTCACCGTATTTTCCGATCTGGGATGTGATTGGCGGCACAGCACATGCACCGAAGCCCGGCGAGTACCCGCCGACCGGACTGGACGAAGAACCGGCAGCCATCACCTTTGCCGACTCGATCCTGTGGCCGTGGCGACACCGACTGCGCAAAGCAAGCGGCGTCGCCGCAAGGGCAGCCGGCTGATCATTCCGCCGGCTTGAATCCGATCTTCGCGTGCTTATCCGCGCGGAGGCAGCGGATGGTTTCCTCCGTGTATGGCGCGAGCACGAACAGCAGCAGCAGGATCCCAAAGAACAGCAGCTTGCGGTAATCAGGTGGCGCCTTCAGCGCAACAGAGAAATCCGCGTGCTCCGGACCGGCGCCGAACAGCGCCATCGCTTGGCCAAAATGCGGCACGATGACGAGCAGTGCCCCCGTGAGCGGAATGATTTCGAGGACGCTGTGCACCTGCTCTTCGGTGGCGCTCACCAACCGCGTGTGGGTTTCTGCATAACGGATGTCGAAATTGCCGGTGATCTCGTGCGCGATGAAGCAGGCGATGAAGAGCAAAATAAGTGCCGCGTCGATGCGGAAGAATACCGCCATGATCAGCGGGAGCCCCACTTCGGCGAGCATCAGATGATGGAGAAGCGATTCGCCGACGCCGCTGTGGGTTTCGATGTGTGTGCGGCGATGGAACAGGTAGTCGGCAAACCCGGCCGCGAACCACAGCGGGAAGACGAACCACTCAATGACGAGGTGAACAGCCTGTTCGATTTTCCTCCTCCTGCGTTTGCCGCCAAGCGTAAAGCTGCGCAGGGATTTTCCGGTTCCGCGCGCCTCCCGCCCGGGAAGCGGCAACCTTCCGCTCCTTTAAGGTTCTGTCATGCGGAACTTTGGGCCTTGCCCGCGCGTAACCTCCTTCGCATCCTAAGTTAAGTTGGACGGAGTCGCGGCGTTGGGAGGTTTTTACTTCAGCCTGGGCGATGGCTTGCGGTGGCTGTACGACCACCGCATCGACACACCCGCCGTTCTCGATACCCAACGGTACTTCCCCAATGCACAGCGATTCGCCGCCGTGTGGCAGTCGCTGCGCGATGAAGCGCTCGCGGTTGGTGGCGAGCTTCAGCGCGTGCCGCGCTTCCACGAAATCATGCCGGAGCAGACCGGCATCTCCGCCAACGACGGCCGCGACTGGCGCATGTACATGATGAAGGCCTATGGGCATGTCTCCCAGCAGAACCTTGCGCGCTGCCCGACCATGGCGGCGCTGCTCGAGGACTGCCCGGAAGTGCTCTCCGCCACCTACTCCTTTCTCGCACCGGGCAAGCATGTGCCGGAGCATCGCGGGCCCTTCCGCGGCGTGTTGCGGTTCCATCTCGGGCTCTCGATGCCGCGCGACGCCAATGGCAATCTCGGGGCCATTCTCTGGATCGATCACAAGCCGCATCTGCTCGACAACGGCGAGTGCCTGTTGTGGGACGACACCTACCCCCACGAGCTGCTGAACACGACCGACCAGGTCCGCGCCGTCCTGCTGCTGGACGTCTGGCGGCCGAAAATGCCGGCCGACATGAAGGCGCTCTCCAGCGTGATCGTGGGCGGAATGCGGGCGGTGACGGCCATGAACGAGGCCCGGGCCAACCTTTCGCAGCCGCAGCATAACGGCTAGACTCCCCCGGCCCGGCCCTTTGGAGGACTCCATGTCCGCCGTCGTTCACACAAAGCGCGTCACGGTTCCCGACATCCGCGCCCACAAGAACGCCAAGCCCGTCGTCTGTCTCACCTGCTACCACGCGCACACGGCGCGGCTGCTCGACGAGCATGTCGACCTCATGCTGGTGGGCGACAGCCTTGGCATGGTGATGCACGGCATGGAGAACACGCTCGGCGTCACGCTCGACATGATGATCCTGCACGGTCGCGCGGTGATGCGCGGCAGCAAGCGCGCGCTCATCGTGGTGGATATGCCGTTCGGCTCTTACGAGGAGAGTCCACAGATCGCGTTCCGCAACGCCGCGCGCGTGATCCAGGAAACCGGCTGCACCGCGGTCAAGATGGAAGGCGGCGCGCGCATGGCCGAGACTATCCGCTATCTCACGAGCCGTGGCATTCCGGTGATGGCTCATATCGGCCTCACGCCGCAGATGATCCAGGTGTTCGGCGGGTTCAAGACGCAAGGCCGCACCGAAGCCGAATGGCCGGCGATCGAAGCCGATGCCAAAGCGGTGGCAGAAGCCGGCGCGTTCTCGCTGGTGCTGGAAGGCATGGCCGAGCCGCTCGCCGCCAAAATCACCCGCGAGATTCCCATTCCCACCATCGGCATCGGCGCGAGCGCCGAATGCGACGGCCAGATCCTCGTTCTGGAAGACATGCTGGGATTGAATCCGGCGCCGCCGCGCTTCGTGCGCGAATACGCAAGCATGGGCCCCGACATCGAAGCGGCGGTGAAGGGATACGCGGCGGATGTTCGCGCCCGAAAATTCCCCGGCGCCGCGAATGTGTATGCAATGAAGAAGACTGGCTGACCGGCGTACAAATCTGGACCGGCAACAGGCGTCGCATACAAGATTTTGATGGTTGTTTTCGAAAAATCCGCGCAGACCCCCTCCCCCTGAACACCGGCGTTCCAGAGTTCCCATTCGAACCTCGGAAAAACGGGTTTGGGGGGTGCGCCTCCCGCCTTGTGTTCTGGCGCAGCGGAGCCACGACATCTCGCGTGGTTGTTTTGCGAAAATCGTGCACCCCCATACCCCCCACGGCTGCTCCTTGGCGAAAGCGGAAGGGCGCGTGGGGAATTGTTCGTTTTGTTTGTCGAAAAAACGGGAGGGGGTCCCCCTCCCCCATTCCCCACGACGCAACGTGTTGCGGTTGGCGCCGACCAGTGACGTGGGCGGTTGCACGTGTGTCCCCCTGTCGTCATGGCCGCCCACCGAGGCGGCCATCCATCAGGCGAGCGTAGCGAAGCACACGTGAGCGTGTTCGGAAAATGGCGCACCAGTATGACTCCATCGTTCGCCGACACTCGCGTGATGGATGGCCGGGTCAAGCCCGGCCATGACGGATGGATTACATGCTGAGATACGCTCATGCGCGGAAGCGTAAGCCCGGTTTGCCGCTGGCGAAGGGAAATATTTTCGCCGTTGATTCCACACGGCTTTCGCTGCGTGCGGTGGCGAACGAAACCGTCCGCACCGATGCGCCGTGCTGCAGAATGGAGAGAAACTTGCGCTCATGCGCGAAGTGTAAGGCCGTTTCCGCGATGGGGAGGGTTTATTTTTCCCCGTTGATTCCAAATGCATTTCGCGGCGTGCAGTGGGGAATTGGCGCGGTTGGTGTGCCGCTATTTATTGATGATGCTGATCAGGAAGTCGAACACCTCCTTGGTGATGCGCGTGCCATGGTTGAACTTGTTGTGAGGATAGGAACCGTGCAGGCCGTAGGCGTTAATCGCGATGCCGCAGGGGCTGCAGCTCTCGGACTGATTGTAGTAGATGGCCGCGCCATCCTGGCCGGGTCGGTATCGTTGTAGTAGAACAGCTGCTGCTCCTGGCTCACCACGATATGGCATTGCTGGAAGCCGGAGGCGCCGGCGCAGTTCTTCGCGAGCCACTGCGTTGCCGTGAGTTTGTCGGTCGGATAGCCCAGCGTGCTGGAGGCTGTTCCCTTCAGTGTCGCGCTCGTCCAGTACATGCCGTACCAGCCCGTGGTGTTGCCGATGGTGCAGTTCAGCTTGATGGCACCGTAATCGAATTTCTCGTCGCCATTTTTCGTCCAGCCGTCGTTGGACCACAAGGTTTTGGCGTCACAGCTTCCGTATGGCGAGGACGAGCCGTTGCGGCCGGGATAGACTTTGACGTTCGTGCTCCACACGCTGCCCCCCGCCGGACCGCTGTTGAGGCAGTGGCCGGCGGTGGCAACGGTGTCCTTGCTGATCATCCAGCCACTGCAGGTGCGGCTTTGGCCGTGCTGATCGAAGGTGATGTAGGTGGTGGCGCTGCGCGGGAAGACGGTGGTCGTTTTCATGCGCACGCGCCGGTCGGCGCCGATGACGGTGTCAGTGCCGGCGCCGCTGGCCTCCCATTCGGGTCCTTCTGCTGCTCGTGATCCGGCGGACGGATGAACGGCAACGGCGTCGATTCCTCGCCAGGACGGCGAGATGCCGAAGCTTTGCTGCCGCGACTGCTTCTGCGCGGCGATCCGTTCGCCGCGGTTCGAGACCCAGCCGGCCCTGTCGAGAGCGACAGAAGATGCGGCGACAGCGTTGCCCGCTGCGCTGCCTGCCAGTGCGGTGCACAGAAGCGCGGACCCGAGCACGGACGTCTTCATGAAATCCCCCTTGGGGCGGCCTGATGCGAGCCGCAGGTAATTCTGGTCACTGAATTGTACCGCCTCATCACCCGCTGAGACGCTTGGGTTCACTACGCCTCGCGATCCCAAAAGTTCCCACCTGCCTCGCACAACAGCAGGGCGAGTCTCAGCCGCCGATGCGCGCAAGTGAAGGTCGATATGGCGATGATAGATGAACGACGCGAAATGAAATTTATCCCGCTGATCGCCAACGGCTTTTCAGTTTCAGATGTGGCGACCACGGTAGATGGTTCACGATAATACGTATTGCTGCCCCATATTCACATGACTCGAAGCGATGTCAGCGACAGGCATTGTTACAGTTCGGAATCGACCACGGTTGCTTCTCCGAAAAATCCGCCGCTCCAAAGGTAAAATGTCCCCGCTGATTTCAGGATCGGGATTGCCTTTTCTGGGACTAGGAAAACGAGGCCGACCCGGCGCGTTTCACCAAGTTCTAGCGGTCGCTCACCCAGGAGTCCCATGCAGGTCCAGCCTTCCACATTGGTGTTTTTCTCTGGAGAGCAGGGACATCGAAAGCGGTCTAACAACGGTCCGTTAAGCGGGCTCTCGACAGCAGGATACAGCCGAAGATCGACAATCATCTCCGGTTCCAAGCGGTCTGCGA
This sequence comes from Alphaproteobacteria bacterium, assembly GCA_045810735.1. Classification (GTDB taxonomy): domain Bacteria; phylum Pseudomonadota; class Alphaproteobacteria; order Micropepsales; family Micropepsaceae; genus Rhizomicrobium. Next base: position 17,672 of record JBJMVL010000073.1, on the reverse strand, counting down.
GCGGGTTTCGGGTCACGTCCACCGTGCTAGAGTAGCCCTATGCCGCCTTCTAAATCTGCTCGGGTTCTGATCATTATAGCGTCAATTCTGGTGCTCGGCATGCCTCTGTACCGTTTTTTTCTGCCGCCACCCATACTGCACAGCTTAATTTATGTCTTACCTGCACTGATGGTCAGCTTTGTCATGATCGTTGGTGGTTTCAATTCATTTGCGAAATTCGCCCATCGGCCGTTATCCCAAACCTCCGGGAAGACCATCTTACTTCTCCTAGCGGCTGATATTGGTCTCGCGAGTTTCGCGATAATCGGGATTCTGTTTAGCAACGGTCTGGTGCCACGCGGCTCCGGCGCAAATGCGCCTGCGGTTCTCAAAGCAGTGTTGTTACCGATAGGAGTCGTAGGACTCATTGTGATGGCTTATTGCAGCATTCTTTATTCTTACTGGGTTCGGGATCGCTAAGCAGCATCGTCCGCTGAGGCGAACTTTGGAGAGATGCTAGGCGTGTCTAGGGCTGAGGATCACCCACCTCAGGGGATATTCCCGAACCGCACAACAAGTCGAGCGCCGGGCACCGGTACGGTTTGAAATCAGTCGGTGATTAAAGCGCCGAGAAACCGGCCATCAACAGCGCCAATGCTGATCGTGAAGGTGCTAGACTCACGAGGTGGTTCGGGTTTTTCGCTCACCTCCCAGACACACCCATGCAGCGCTGCCGTGAACCCTGACGCCCAAACCTTCTCATCGTCACGCTTAAAAGCGGGATTTTGCGCGCGCCACAGCGCAAATGCGATCCTCATTGCATTATCGCCTGTTTTGACCAAGGTCACCCCCGGCCAATCGGGACGGTCATTGCAATGATCCGGCTCCACAGCTGGCGCGGCAGAAACTTGGCTGGTGAACATCATCACCAGAAAGATCATTGTCACGCCGCCTACACGCCACATTCAGCGCCTCCCTATTGTTACTAGTTCATGAGACACTAGCCCCATGCCCAACACTCCAACAACTCGCCCGCCCGCCGATGTCATCGATGTGGCGGCTGCCATGACCGCGACACTGTGCTAAGCCGGGACACGCGCCCGATGCCGTATCCCGCGCAATGTTCGCCAATCCGTTAACCCGATGGTCGCAGTTTCGCGGCTAAATTCGGTGGGTTGAAGGGCTGGAGCAACGGATGTTTACCGATCCCCTGATGGAACGGCTGGTGTGGGCGATTGGCATTGTGGCCACCGTCGCCATCATCGCAACGCACGGCCAGGCGGCACAAAGGCCGTCGCTGTTCGCGCCGCACGCGCCCGCGTTCACTGCTATCGCCGCGCGAATGTAAGTTCGCGGGCGTGAGCCGCGCAGCACCCGCACGAGATTCTGTCGATCAAAAACGCCGGATGCGACGCGGCGGCTAGTGGTGCATGCAGTAGTAATACTCTTCGTGGTAGATGTGATCGTAATCGCGGCTTCGGCGGTTGTTGCCGTGAATGGCCCCCACGCCCGCGCCAACGGCCGCGCCAATCCCGGCATTGCCGGCAATCGCGCCGATGAGGGCGCCGCCTGCAGCGCCGCGGAGAGCGCCGCCGCCCGCTCCACCGCGGGAAGTATTATGGCTTAGATATTCCGCCCGATTGTGAGCGTAGCTTCGGCAGTGAGCGGAACTGTGGGCGCTCGCGGCGGCTGGGATGCCGATGGCGAGGAACATCACGCCGAACGCAACCGCCCAGCCGGAATGGTTAATGTGCATGGCAATCAAGCCCCTTTAATTGCAGGCAAGGCTCCCGCTTCCGCCAATGCTTCACCGCTTGCGGCTCATCGCTCAATTGGACTTTGGGCCGATGCTAGCGGCGCAGGATGCCGCCGAGCGCGCCGCGGACAATGGCGCGGCCGACCGTGCCGCCCAGTGAACCGCCGAGTTGCCGGCCGATGTCCGCCGCCATCTGTCCGGCCACGCGGTTGGTGACGGAGCGGGTGACGCTGCGCGCAATCACCTGTCCTTCTGACAGGCGCTTGTTGCGCGGACTGCTGGTGCCGAAAATGCTGCCGAGCGCCGTGCCGAGTTCGCCGAGGATGCCGCCTGAGCTACCGGCGCTTTGCGGATCGGCGGGCGCCTGGGTTTGCGCCGGTGTCGATGCGGGCGCGGCCGTGGACTGCACCCGGCCCTGCAGCTTCTCGTAAGCCGACTCTTCGTCGATCGCCTGATCGTATTTGCCGCGCACCGGCGATGCGTTCATCACCGCCTTGCGCTCGTCGTCGGTGATCGGCCCCAGCCGCGCCGACGGCGGCCGGATCATCGTGCGCTCGACGATGGATGGCGTGCCGTTGCCTTCGAGGAACGAGGTCAGCGCCTCACCCTTGCCGAGTTCCATGATGACATGCGCGGTATCGAGCTTGGGATTTTGCCGGAAGGTTTGCGCAGCCGCCGTCACCGCCTTCTGGTCGCGCGGCGTAAACGCATGCAGCGCGTGCTGCACGCGGTTGCCGAGCTGCGCCAGCACCTTGTCCGGCACATCGAGCGGATTCTGCGTGACGAAATAGACGCCGACGCCTTTGGAGCGGATGAGCCGCACCACCTGCTCGATTTTGTCGAGCAGCGCCTTGGGCGCATCGGTGAACAGCAGATGCGCCTCGTCGAAGAAGAAGCAGAGCTTGGGCTTGGGCTGATCGCCGACCTCCGGCATTTCCTCGAACAGCTCCGACAGCAGCCACAGCAGGAAGGTGGCGTAGAGCCGCGGGTTCTCCATCAGCTTGTCGGCGGCGAGCACATTGATGGTGCCGCGGCCGTCATGATCGGTTCGGATGAAATCTTTCAGCGCCAGCGCCGGCTCGCCGAAAAATTTGGCGCCGCCCTGGTTCTCCAGCACCAGCAGCGCGCGCTGGATAGTGCCGACGGTCGCCTTCGACACATTGCCGTATTGCGTGGTGAGCTCACCGGCGTGATCGGCGATGTAGCCGAGCATCGCGCGCAGGTCTTTCAGGTCGAGCAGCAGCAGCCCCTGCTCGTCCGCCACGCGAAACGCGATGTTGAGCGCCCCCTCCTGCGTGTCGTTGAGGTCGAGCAGGCGCGCCAGCAGCAGCGGTCCCATTTCCGAAATGGTGGCGCGGATGGGATGGCCCTGCTCGCCGAACAGATCCCAGAACACGACCGGAAACCGGTCCGGCTCGTAGTCGAAGCCGAGCTGCTTGGCGCGCTGCACGAACGCGTCCTTCGCCTCGCCCGCTGCGGCGATGCCGGAGAGGTCGCCTTTCACGTCGGCGGCGAAGACGGAAACACCGGCGCGCGACAGCCCTTCCGCCAGTACCTGCAGCGTCACCGTCTTGCCGGTGCCGGTCGCGCCGGCCACCAGTCCGTGCCGGTTGGCGAACGGCAGCGCCAGATATTCCGGCTTGCTGCTCTTGCCGACGAAAATCGCGTCGTCCTTGTCGGGAGTCATGTGCGGGCTTTGGCTGTTTGTGCGACGGGGGCGAACCTAGCACACGGCGCTGCGGCGCCGGCAACATGCTGCGATGCGGTTCAGTCTTTCCAGAACGGCTTGATGTCGGCCATGGGCTTGCCGGCCTTCATCGCATCCGACAGCACGCGCCCGGTCACGGCGTGCTCTTCGCCGGAGATCAGCCCCATGGCGAAAGCCTCCGGCGCCTTCGTGCCGTTTCCAGGCGACAGCTCGGTAAAGGTTGCAGCCAGCTTGCCATGCATCCGCACGTCGTTGAGCTTGCCGAGCGACGACTGCAGCGACTTCAGCACTTTCGCCAGCGCCTTGTACCGTCCCTTGGCTTCATGGCCGCCGAACAGGCTTGCGAAGAATTCCGTCGAATAACGCAGTTTCTTCACGCCGATGCGCAGCTTGTGCCGCCGCGGCGCATCCAGCTCCTCAATGTCCGTCAGTTTCTTGATGATCTTGTGCCGGCGCCGAGACAGCTCCGCCGTTGCCACAGCCGTCACGTTTTGCTGGCGGCGCGCGCTCATCAGCGGATCCACCGTCACTGTCCACTGCCCGGCGGCCAGCCAGAACGCCATGTTCAGCACAAGCTTGCGATAGCGTTCGCCCGTGACCACGGCTTTGGCCTGCCGGAATCCTGCCGCGCGCTTTTTGGCGATCTTGCTTTTCAGGGCGCGAACGGCGCCCGGTTGCGGCACCTTCTTTTCGATGATGGCGGTGATTTCGTCCAGCATCACATCCATATCGCGCGCCAGGCCCAATTCGTCGCCCAGCCATTCGAGTTCTGTCTTGATCGTTTCCGTCTCGGGATCGCGCAGCATCTCGTCGAAGACAGAAATCGCGGCGCGCAGGCGACGCAGTCCAACGCGCATCTGGTGCACGCCGTCGCGATCCGCCGCGACCACCGCTTCGCGATTGGACGCGAAATGGTGCAGGCAGGAAAAGCCGATCGCCTCGAAGGCCTCGGCAGCCGGCATGTCGGGGCGAAGCACGATTGGCGACGCAAACACCGCGTCCCGAGTTTTGCCCTCGCGCAGCGCGTAGCCGCGCTCGGCCTTGCTCGCGACGCCGTAGGTGGCGCGCGCGCTCTCGGCGACCTTGGCGGCAAGCGCCACAACCGCGGCGCGATTGCCGTTCTTCAACTCGATTTCGATTTCGTGGATGGGCTGCCGCTTTCGCCCGGTTTTGACGTGGCCGGTGTCGACCGCAATCTCCAGCTCGCTGCCCTCGTAATGCACGGGAATGGCGGTGCGCGTCACCGCGGTTTCGAAGATCGGCTTGAGCTTGCTCTCGTATTTCTTGAGGCGAAGGCCATTCAGGTCTTTGGCCTTGTGCACGTCGGGCTGCGCATCCTCGACTTCGCATTCGCACTCGTGGCGGCCAGCAAGCCCCTGCGCGACATTCTCTTCCAGCTTCACGGTCTGGATGAATTTGCCGCCGCTTTCGCGGATTCTGAGCGCCGCGCGTTTGTCCCGCAGCGCGTAATCCTCGGTGTCGTAATAGACGGAAACGAGCTTCGCTTTTTTCGGCGTGCCAGCGGCGAGGCTCTTGAGCCATGGCGCCATGGAAACGCGTCTGGCCGCGGGTGCGTCCAGATCCAGTTTCAGTTCGATTTCGATCGACATTCGATCACGCCGATGTGCCATGCGATTTACGGTCGGTTGCCGAAACGGACCGGCTCGCATAGCCGTGCGCCTTTTCCCGGTTGCAACAGGCTACAGGATTGGATGCCGCATTCAAAGTCAGCAAAAGACCGGATCAGGACGAGGATGGGCGGTGTCCCAGGCCTTCGCGATGAAAAATCAGCCAAGGCACGGAGAACACTGGCAAATGCACTGGACCGGCGTATCATGGGGCGACAGGGGAGGATCGTCATGAGCCGAGTATCGATGTCCTGCATCGGGCAAATTCTTGTCATAACCTGCGCCGCAATCTGCGCCGACGGTTATCAGCCTGCCGCGGCGGCCAAGGCGCAGATCGTGACCTTCGATCCGCAAGGCTCGATCGGCACTTATCCGTGGGCTTCGAATAACGACGGTACTATCGTCGGCTTCTGGTACGATTCAGCCGAGCAGGTCACCAAAGGCTTCATCCGCGCGCCGGACGGCACCATCACCAGCTTCGACCATGTCGACTCCCGCGTCACCGCTGCCTACGGCATCAACGGCAAGGAGATCACGACCGGCTATTACACCGTGGAAGCGGGCAACCATCCTGCCTTCATCCGCCAGCCGGACGGCACGATGGACATTTTCCATGCGCCAGGCGACGACAACGGCACCTTCCCGATCCAGATCACCAACAAGGGTGTGATCACCGGCTCGTATTACGATCTCTACGCCATCCCCCATGGTTTCGTGCGCAAGATGAGCGGCAAGATTCTCACCTTCGATGCGAAGGGCGACACCTATGGCACCAGCCCATTGGCGATCAATTCGGCCAATGTCGTCACCGGGCATTACGGCGACGGCAACGGTACCAATCACGGGTTCGTCCGTAGTGCCGACGGTAGGATCAAATCCTTCGATCCCCCAGGTGCGGCGGCCGGCACATTCCCGCAAAGCATCAACGCCGACGGCACGATCGCCGGCTACTTCGGTGACGGCAATTTCGTCAACCATGGATTCCTGCGAGCGGCCGACGGCACATTGACGACCTTCGACGTGCCAGGCGCGGTATCGACCGTGGCCAACAGTATCAACGACAACGGCGAGATCGCGGGCTATTACAACGACAACTCTGGCACGCATGGATTTCTGCTGAACGCCCACGGCAAGTACAAGACGTTCGATGTCTCCGGCTCGTCCGGCACGTTCCCGAACAACGTCAACAACAAGGGCCAGATCGTTGGCTGGTATATCACCGGCGAAGGCGACTACCACGGTTTCGTCCGCACCCGGTAAGCCGCCGACAGCGATCGAATTGGAATAGGACTAGGTGGTCCGCGAACCATGAGGTGCGGCCATGTCCGGCAAAGTCTTTCTTCTCACCACCGTTTCGCTTTCGATGCTGGCGATTTGCCTGAGTGGCGCCACCGCCACCGACCGATTCCCGGTGACCTACGCACGCGGCACAGTTCAGCGCGTGATCTCCGCAGTTCCCGGAAGCGTCACGCTATACGATCAGAACGACAGTGACACCGCGGTGGCGATCATCTCCACCAACTTCACCGATGATGGCTTCGACATCTACGACACAAATGGAGCCGATGATTTCGTCGTTCCCAAAGGTCACACGTGGAAGCTTCGGGAGGTGGACGTGACCGGTATCTATACCGGTGCTGACGGGCCGGCCGCGTCGGAAAACATCCTCGTGTACCGAAACCAAAATGGATTTCCCGGGCCGTTGCTCGCGCACTGCGACGAGGTCGTGGGGATCGACAACCAGAGCGGCTCTCTCGCGATCAAGCTTCCGAAGTCGTGCAAGATCGCGCTTCAAGGCGGCGGTCGCCGATATTGGATATCGGGTCGCTAATATGTCCTTCGAATGTTGCGGCACATGGACATGGGAGACGAGAAGCACTGAGAACAGCAAACCGGCCGCCTGGGAAAACCCCAACGGCGGCTTCGGTACGCCATGCACGACTTGGGGCGTGATGACCGACTGCATTGGCGATTATGGCGAAGGCCCGGATTTCATGTTCGCGCTAAAGGGCAAGGATGTGACGCCGTAATGGTGAACCGAACGAAAGCGCGGCCCAAGGCCTTTTTTTTCCTGCCTGCCGCCGTCGTGCCGGGCGCTGCAAAAAAAAAAGCATGAGGCGGTTCCCTTGAACGTACAGGGGGGAGATCCGCCGCGCGCCGACGCTCCCTTCACTTGTCCAGAGCCTCGACAAGACTCTGCCACAGTTCATGCACACCCTTATTCGCCAGGGCCATAGCGCCGCGCGTGAAGAGATGGTCAAGTATTCGCAGTCCCCACGTGTGCGTCGGCAGACCACCCCCACCTGCCCCGCGAGTGTGATGGGAGCCGCGAGAACCCTCGGCGGCTCCCGTTACACCTGAAGACGGTCCCCTCCCCTCCTCACAGTTCACCCACCGCCGGATCGCATGATAGCTTTGACGCGCAACACGACGGAGCGGGTGAATGGGCGTGGCGGTGATCGTGGGAACCGCGAAAGGCGCGGCGATCCTTCACAGCGACAATCGAAAAGACTGGCAGATGCACTCGAATTGCGCGGCTGGCCGGTGACCGCCTCGGCGCGCGATGGCAGCGGCCGCACCTATGCGGCTGTCAACAGCCCGAATTTCGGCGTCGCGCTGTTCGCGAGCGACAACGGGCTGAATTCCTGGAAGCAGCTGGACGCGGCGCCGCGCTACCGGGCCGAAGATCGCGGCAATCCCGAGCACCATCGCCTCGTCGCCAAGATGGATTTCGAAGGCAAGTTGAAGGGTGGCGGCCGTTTCGTTGACCAGATCTGGAAGCTGCATCCAGCGCATGGCGCGATTTACGCCGGCGTTTCCGAAGCTGGACTGTTCGTGAGCCGCGACCGCGGCGAATCCTGGCAACCGATAGACGGCTTTAATGAGCAGCCGGGCCGCGAGAACTGGTTTCCCGGCTTCGGCGGACTGGGCGCGCACACCATTCTCACCGACGCCAAGAACCCGGACCGCATGTGGGTGGGCGTGTCGGCTGCCGGTTTTTTCCGCAGCGACGACGGTGGCAAGAGCTGGACGCGCAAGGACGACAACGTCCATGGCTTCGGCGGCAACTGCGTCCATCAAGTCGCGCACGATCCGGAGAATGCGTCGGTTCTGTTCCGGCAGGAGCATTTCGGCGTCTATCGCAGCGATGACGGCGGCGACACCTGGCGCGTGATGGAAGAAGGATTGCCGGTCGCCGAGATGAGCGACGGTCATCGCTGCTCGTTCGGTTTTCCGATGATCCACCACCGGAAGGCGGGGGCAACCTTCGTGGTGCCACTGGACGGCGACAACTACCGTTTTCCGCGTGGCGGCCAGCTCGCCGTGTATCGCAGCACCAATGGCAAGAGCTGGGACGCGCTGACGGCGGGGCTGCCGTCCAACTGCTTCGCCGGCGTGCTGCGCGGCGCCATGGCCGGCGACCACCTGGAACCCGGTGGCATTTATTTCGGTACCACGGCGGGCGCGATTTACGCGAGCGAGGATCTGGGCGAAAGCTGGCGCGAAATCGCTTCGGGGCTGCCGCGTATCATGAGCGTGGAAGCTTACGCAGCGTGACCGTCCGTGTGCAGCTGCCGCCGGTGCTGCGCCATGTCATGGGCGGCGAACGGTGGCTGGAAAGCGAAGGCACTTCCATCGCGGCTGTGCTCAGCGAGCTTGCCCGCAAGTATCCGCCGCTCGCGCTGCACCTGTTCGACGAACAAGGAGCCATTCGTCACAACATCGTCTGCGTGCATGAGGGGCACGTGGTGCGGCCGCGCGAGATGGCACAGCACACGCTCCAGCCTGGCGCCGAACTCGTCCTAACCAATGCGCTGGCCGGCGGCTGAGCCGCGGGCAATCAGATTGGCAGAACTTCGTCGAAATGATCCGGATCGGGATCGCCCGGATCGTCGGCGTTGCCATCGTCCTGCTCGGACGCCAGGGCGGAGGGTTTCTGATGTGGCCGCGCCGGAGCGCTGTCACCATCGGGATTCACTGCGAAGCGATCATCGATGCCGCCCCACTGATGAATGCTGGCAGTGCCCCCCTGCGGTGCGATCGGGATGCCAAAGCTGTTTGTGGGATGCTCAACCGCCGCAAATGCAAAGGTGGCGAAGCTGGCGGCCAAGGCACCGGCCGCGAGCGCTACAAGAACGCGAGACATAATATTACTCCTTCGACACGAATCCAGCCGTATTCACCATACCTTAAACCGGAGAACCTTGCTGCATTATTTCCAGGAAAGAATCGCGGATGTGCGATCCTGCCGCATCAAAGCCGTGGAAAACGTTGGCTTCTGCCGTGCTTCACGTCATTTGATGAAAAATAAGGGCGATATTCTTCAGCCGCGAATCGGTACAAACACGTCCGTGTGAGCCATTCGACAACGTGGCTACTGCGCCGCAATCAGCGTCGTATCCGACTCCATCTTCGCCAGCACCTTTCCGCGCGAAATTTCGTCCAGCCGTTCAAGCAGGCGGCGCAAAACGACCCAACCGAACTCCTTGTTCATATGCGTCTCGTTTTCGGCCTCCCTGGGATTCCAGCGCAGGCCCTGCAGGCAATACTCAGGCCTGGTGTATCCGGGCAAAGAGCAGGTCGACTCGTCCTGCCAGAGGAGCTCCGCATCCAACTCCGCGCAGACCGCGCGCGCGACCTCCTGAAACAAGGCCATAGTCTGCCGCAGGTAGTCGGGATCAGCAGACTTCAGGCGCTCGTCTTCAACATACTCGTGAAATTCGTTTTCCGGCGGGAACGGCTTGGCGTGAACCAGCACCGGAACCTGTGAAACAGAACGAATCTGCCTCAGCACCTTCGCGCATATGTCCTGCTCCAGATTCGCGCGAAAGATGTCCTCGACGCACGCCTTTGAAAACAGCCTGGTGACACCGGGCGCCCGCAGATCGGCCGTCCCAAAGCGTGCAAAGATGCGATGCACACGTTTTGTGAAAACGAAAGCGAGGCCGTACACGACAATCGCGTCGTAGCCGTCTATTTCCACGCGATCGAGACCGCCAGAGGTGCGCACAATGCCGGTTCGCAGAATGGGCGTCACGGGGACCAGGGCCCCCTCCTCCAGCGTGAGGTCCTTCATCAATTTCCCGCGCGCACCGAAATAGGTGGCGCGCACGCTCGGCTGAACGTGTGCCGAGTGTTCAACCCACGCCTGCTGAACCGCGGCCAAATGGGAATTTCCGAGAAAGCAAATTGAAAATCCACTCACGGCGCAAACGTGTCGAGCAGAAGGTCGTCGCAGACTTCCTTACCCGAACGCCTTTGTTCGCGCCGGGCGCGTTTTCGCTCCTTGCGCCGGCGCTCCCGTTCCAAATCGTCCACCGAGGCTTGCACAGAATGCGTGCCAGAGCTGCTTGCCGTTGCAACTTCAGCGCCCGTCTCGGACTGGACACCATGCGCCGCAAAGAAGATGCGCATCACCGCCGCAACACCTGCTGGCGTGATCGACCGCATGTTCGGCTCGAAAAACGCCGACTTTGACCAATGCGAGGCGATGATCTCGTAAGACGGAAAATAATCGATGTCCGCGAACGCAGCGCAGAGCGCGCCGGCCGCACTGCGCAATACCGATTTCGAGTAAGTGGTCGCGACAAGCACATGATTGTCGCTGGCCGTGGCGGTCAGCGGCACGGGCGACACCGTGAGCACGAATCGCGCCTCCGGATTGTGCTCGTGGATCAGCCGATAGAACGCGAAAAAATCATCATACACGTCGTTGAATCCGAAATTGCGAAATTCAAAGAGCTCGGGATCGTAATCGCCGGCGATGATTCCGGGAGCCACAGGATAAACCCGCCCGGTCTTGCGGCAGGTCCATGCCTCGGTGAGGCCCAAGGTGAAGAAAAAGACCTGCATGGTCTCAAAAACCGCTCGGACTTTTGTAAGATGGTTTCGCCGGTTGGCCAGCGCCTCTTCCACCGACTCGAATCCGCGCGGATCGACACTGGGGCGGATCGCATCGTACCAGCGGCCGTCTTTGAGCCAGACATCCGATGCGTCGACTTTGCGCGCGAATGCATCCTGCGCAAGCTGCAGCAGGTGGCGGACGGTGTAGATGTTTCCGTACCGCGCCGAGTACAACGAAAAACCGTACGCCCGTTGCAGATCGTCCGGCATGAAGTGCGGCGGCGACTCTAAATCCATCACAGTGAATTTGTGGTCTCGAAACTGCCGGGTGATATGCTGGGCGAAGCAGCTCCCGGCCGTGGCGATCCGGTCCTGCGGCGCAATCGGGAATTTCTTGGTGTAGAGGCCCGCAACCGTTAGCGGGTCAGTATCCGCCGCGCCGCTCTTCCAGAATTTTTCAGGAGATAATGTGTCATAAGGCGATTTCATGATTGCGCCGACGCCCACCACTGAAGCCACCGCTGGGGCAACGAAACAGCGGTCTTTCCCACTGCCGTATCCCGTTCTACAGTCGCACAGTCATTCGCCACCCGGCAATCGACCCAAAGGGGAATTCCATGCGTCGTTCGCTTCTGCTTGCCTGCTCGCTTGTCTTATCCGCCGCCCTGCCATCTGCCGCCGCCACGGTGAAGCTGCACTGGCCGCTGCCGGAAGACAGCCTTGCCCAGAACGGCACCGTTCAAAAATTAACGTCGCATGCGCGTGGGCCGCGACTTGAAGCACCCTTGCCCGTATTGCCAGATCGGGGATTGCACCCTCACGCTGCAGAAGGCCTGAAACGCCATTACGCCGGGACGCCGACGGACGTGCTGCGATATCACAACGACAATTATCCCACCGGCTGGAATCCCAACGAAACGGATCTCACACCGACCACGGTGAAGTCCGCGAATTTCGGCCAAATCACGACGCTGAACGTCGATGGCAACGTCATCGCGCAACCGCTGATGGTCTCCAACTTTCAGATGCCGGACAATTCCGTTCACAACGTGCTCATCGTCGCAACCGGAAACAATACCGTCTACGCCTATGACGCACAGAACTACGCCGTTCTGTGGCAGCGAAATCTCGGCACCCAACAGTCAACGAACGATGTAGCATGTGGCGACATCCAGCACGGGTATGGCATCTCCAGCACGCCGGTGATCGTGCGCAATGGCGCGAATTCGGCCACGATCTATGTCATTGCGGCAACCGAGCCAGCCCATCTCTCGTTCCACACGCAGCTCCACGCGCTCGATCTCGGCACTGGCAACGACGTGCACAGGGCGCGCGAGATCAACCCGCAAGCCAACCTTGCGACCGGCGGCACAATTCACTTCGATCCGCAGAACCAATGGAGCCGATCGAGCCTCGCCTACAACAACGGCTCGATTTACGTCAGCATTGGCTCCCACTGCGACAACAATGCCGGCAACATTTCTGGCTGGGAACTTCGCTACGATGCGACCACGCTCAAACTCACGGGCAGATTCAACACCATCGAGGCAGCCGCGGGGTACGAACTCTCCAGCCTCTGGATGGCGGGCTATTCGCCGGCGATCGATCCGAGCGGCAACGTTTACGCCATCACCGGTAACGGCAATTACAATCTAGGAAAGGGCATGAAGGGATACGGCGAAAGCGTGATCGCGCTGCCGCCGGATCTCGGGAAAAAACCCATTGGCACCTTCACGCCCAGCAACTGGCAATCACTGAACAACAGCGATGCGGACTTTGGGTCCGGCGGTGCCATGCTAATTCCGGTGATCGCGGGCCAGACCGCACCACCGATGATCATCGGAGCAGGCAAGGCCGGCACTGCCTACCTGCTCGATGCCAGTCACCTCAAAGGACTCGAAGGCCATAACGGTTACCAGGCCCTGCAGAAGATCAGCGTCGGGGGATGCTGGTGCGGCCCGGCCTATTTTGGGAGCGCCAACGGCGGCATCGTGTACTACCAGGGCGGTGGCGCGACGCTGCGGGCCTATAGTGTCGATACCGTCAACGGCCAGCTAAACCAGATCGCGGCAAGCAGCGACACCGCATCTGGCAGCGGCTCGTTCCCCGTTATCTCTTCCAACGGCACAACCGCAAACACGGCGGTGGTCTGGGCGATCGAGCGGGGCAGCCCGACGGAGCAGCTGAAGGCCTATGACGCCGTGAATCTGGGCGCGCCCTTGTTCGCGGCGAATGCCGGCAACTGGTCGAATGGCAACCGTTCCTACGAAACGCCGCTCGTCGCCAACGGGCGCGTCTACGTTCCGGCCTACCTGACGGTAACGGTGTTCGGCCTGACCAACTGACTTCTCACGGATGGGGGCCCGGCTTTTTCAGCGTCAGATTGTGCAGCTGGATATTGGCGGGCCCTTTTCCGAAGGTCGGACATTGGCCCCAGGACGCGCACTCCACGAAGAAGGCGCCGGCGCAGATCAGCAGGAACAGCACGAAGGCCATGGCCATGTAGGCCATGAGTTTGCCCAGCGTCCGCTCGAACATTCGATACGCCCCATCCAGCGGCAACCTGGGATTATATCACGCGAGGGCCAGCCCTGGACAGCAGATCGGCCGCAGCGAGGAACGCCGCGGCCGATCGTTGAGAACGGATTGCCTACTGCACTGCGCCCTTGCGGCTGAGCTTGTTCACATTCGGCAGATGTTTGCCTGTCCTTCCCTGCCGGTCGTAGTGAAGGAATGTGCCGCTCGCCACATGGATATTGCGATCCGGCACATGCTTGACTGCACCGCCCTTCGGGCACTTGTTGGCATCGTTGAACGGGCAATAGACGTACGACGCGCCGGTGCTTGTGCTGAGCGTCACCAGTCCGTACGCGTTCTCGCCCCAGGCCTGCTGGAAGGTCGAGCCGTCGCCCGGGTCAAGCGTGGTGAACGTGTTGTTGCGGGTGTGCAGCACGAAAGCGTGCGGACTGCCGGCCGTATCATTCCACTGGCCGGGCGCGTCACCGGCCTTGTTGATGGCCTCGAGAACGGTCAGCACCGCGCCATTGTCCGGATAATCGATAACCTGCACGTCCCCGTGGTTTTGAACGAACCCATGCTCAGCGCCGTCGGCATCGATGAAATACCCATCGATACCGCTGTCGTGATCGATGCCGCGCGGGCTGTTCTGCAGGTAGCCGTCGACGCGGAGATCGAAGTCCCGCTTGTAGCTTCCGGTGACCCCAAAATACCCCATCCGGATGCCATCGGAGTTATAATAGTCGCCGACGCTTGTGCCGAAGCCGTTGATGCCCTGCACCACGCCGTCCAGGGGCGCACCGTGCTTCTTGAACGTGAGGAACTGGCCGTTCGGCTTGCGGTAGAACTCCTCGCCAAGGACAAAGCCGCTGCCAGGGGCGAACCCGACGATCGCGCCATCGTAGCCGATGCCGCGCGGCTCGGTGCCGATAGCGTTGCCGCCGAAGTCGATCGTTTTATAGTTGCTGCCGTCCAGCGGACCGATGAAGCCGTGCTCGACGCCTGCGGAATCATGGTAGCTGCCAATGACCGTGTTGTTGTTGGTGATGTCGAACGTGATCATGGAAATGCTGCCGGGGACCGGCGGCACCTGGATGTACGTTGCCGCCTGCACAGCGCAGCCGGCAAACAGGAGGCCGGCAATGCCGGCGCTCGCCAATAGAGATTTACGCACTGAGGAAAACTCCTCCGCTAGAAACAACTGCCCTTCATCGAGGCCACAAACGCGCCAGTTCTGCTTTCGCCGCATCACGACTTGCAGATTCAGGGGGAGGACGAGTTTAGTTTCCGCGGCGACTTGCTTTTTGTTTTCTTGTCATAGGCTCAAAATATTCAATTTGCTGATTATTATATCGCGCCACTGCGTCGAATGCTGTTGGGGGCGGGTAAATGGCGGCGGTGTTCTTCCCTGCGCGTCGTATCGGAGGAACGTGCCGTTCGCCACGCGGATGCTGTGATCCGGCGCATGATCGTACGCTCAGAAGCGGGTTGATTGGCGCGGCCTGCTCTTTGTGAGAAAGGCCATGGGCTCAGCAATCAACCCGACGGAAGAAATCGGGCTTGAGATTTGCCCGTGCCGCTCACGGACGGAACGGCAGACGCAGTTCGCGCTGCAACTCAGGATCGCGCGTGATCGCCTCACGCAACGCAACAACATTCGCCGGTGTCGTTTCAGGCATGCGTCCGCGACCACGGCAAGCATGTTCGCAAACCAGGGAGTGAACCGACCCCGCAACACGCCATTCCTTCAAGGTAATGCCACCCGCAGGACAGGTCTTCTTTTTCGGGCAATAGAGAAAAGACCCGACATCAGACGTAATCGTCACAAGACCGTCGTTGTTGATCCCGCGTGCCAGCGCCCTCTGGCTGCCCGGTATATCGATTACGGTAAATGTGTTTGCGGTAAGGTCGTAAGTGAACGCTTGTCCGCTGCCGAGGTCTACATCATCCCACCCGCCAGCTATCCTTCCCTTGTCGTTTACGGCCGCAAGGATGGTGCGATAGGCGCTCTTGTTAGGGAACTCCACAGCAGTAGCGACTCCATCCTTCAGGATGAATCCGGGATAGTAGTACGCGCCGAACTGATAGTAGTACCCGACGACCTCGCCATGCCTGTTGTAGCCGCGCGGACGCGTGCGATCCGTATTGAACGGCAGCGTTAGATCCGCGCGATAATGACCGCGCTTTCCATAGAAGCCGATCTCTTCCGCTATCCCTTGGTCGTCGACATACCAGTACTCGCCCACAAACTTTACCCCGTCTGTAACGCCTTGTGCTTGACCGTCCATGGGGCGCCGCTTGTTGAGGATCGTCGTAATCGTCCCGTCGGGGCCGCGGATGAACGCGCACCCTTCGATCGGGCAGTTTTCATTGGGCACATTCGAAACTCCCGTAATGTACCCCGCATCATTGATCGCCTCGGTGAAGGTTTGCCCTGCGGGAGCATCGAATGTGGTGTAGTGGCCGTCGAGGCTGCCGAAGAAGCCGTGGCTTGCACCATCCGCAGTCTCGTAGAAGCCAGTGATTATGTTTGCGTTATTGATTCCGGTCACATACGTGGCGGTGCTGCCAGGCACCGGCGGGATCGGCACCAGCACACCTGCTTCAGCCGCCGAGCCGCACAGGACGACTGCGGCGAGCGCGACGGACCGGGCAGGTGAAGACATCCACATTCGCCTTCTCCGTTAAGGCCGGAACGGCAGGCGCAGTTCGCGCTGCAACTCAGGATCGCGCGCGATGGCGGCGCGAACAGCCGCCGGATCGTGCTGCGCACCGCTATTTCCGTGATATGGCCCAACGCAGCCGTCCCTGCATGGCAATGTGCGTGAGAACTTCACGGCGGAAATCCAGCGCTCCGGAATCTGCTTCTCATCCGGACTGTGCAGCGGGCAGGTACTCTTCCTCGGACAGTAAATATAGGAACTCGTGTCGTCGATCACTGTCACCAAACCCGCGTTATTGATTCCTCCCGCCGATGCGTAAGTGGCACCGCTGACGTCGATCGCCTTATATCGGCTCCGCACGCTGTCGAACAAAAAGGCGCGCGAAAATGCCTGCTCAGAATCCAGCCATTGGCCAGGGATTAGGCCACTCTTATTCACCGCGGTGAAATGCGTGAAGAAAGCATCCTGATCCGGGTAGTCATAAGCCGTAGCGACGCCCTGCCTTACAACGAAGCCGCGCACCCTACCGAATCCGTCGCTGTCGGTGTAATAGCCAGTAACAGTTCCGTCCTCGCCTAATCCTCTCGGCCGCGTACGGATTGTGTTGAATGGCAGCGTAAACTCAGAAACATACTTCGGTCCTTTACCGTAATATCCATAGAAGAAGACATTGTTGTTCTGATCGATATACGTGTACTGACCGATGAAATTCTGATGGCTGATGATCTGTTCGGGAAGCCCATCCAGCGGGGCTTTGTTTCGCGTGATTTCCTTGATCGTGCCATCCGGCGTGCGCAGGAATTGGCAGCCATCAAGCGGGCAATCGTCGGTTGCAACATACGATTCCCCAGTGATGTATCCGGCGTCGTTAATGCCGTCGACAATCGTTTCTCCGTTGAGAGCATCGAAGGTTGCGTATTGGCCGTCTAGTGTGCCGAAAAATACGTGCGACGCGCCATCGGCTGTCACGAATCTACCCGCAACGACATTCTTGTTATTTATGGCGCGTACAAGTGTTGATGTACTTCCGGGGACCGATGGAATGGGCACCAGGATGCCGGCTTGAGCCATGGATGCGCACAAGACAAAAGCGCCGGCCGCGACGGACCCCGCCAACCAACGACTTTTCATAGACTGCCCCTTGACTCGACAGTGGCACGCTAACGCGGCTGTTTTCTTGCCGCAACGCCCTCAATTGCGGCGGATTATCTGATCCTTTCTTGATTTGGCTGGGCAGACCTACACACCGAATTCCTAATTTCGTTCTTGACTCGTTCTCTTATGAGGACTATCTTTGTTCTCATGACAACCGTACTCGACACCACCGCCGATCCGCGGCGGCTGCGGGGGCGCGGCGCCCTCTCCAACTCTTCAGGCCGCTACGAGCGCGAGCGGCGCGTGCTGTTCGACGACGGCTGGAACACGCCCGGCGATGACGAACCGCCGCCGCTGAAAACCGAGGTGATCGTCGACACGACTCGGACGATCATCGCGCGCAACAACTCGCCCGATGTTTCCTTCCAGCAGTCGATCAATCCCTATCGCGGCTGCGAGCACGGCTGCATCTACTGCTTTGC
>JBJMVL010000072.1:0-14753 GCA_045810735.1 Alphaproteobacteria bacterium | reverse complement strand
TCCGGTCCAGGATCACGATTTCGCCTGCGGCGGGGAAATGCGGAATGTATCGCTGCATGAACATCTGCGTCTTCTCGCGCTCTGTCGGCGCGGAAAGTGCGATCACCCGGAACACGCGCGGGCTGACCCGTTCGGTAATTGCCTTGATGATGCCGCCCTTGCCTGCGGTATCGCGACCCTCGAAAAGGAGGATGATTCTGGCGCCCGTCTTTTTTGCCCATTCCTGCAGGTAGCAAAGCTCCACCTGCAGCTTTTTTAGCTCCTTCTCGTATTCCTTGGTCTTCAGCTTCGTACCTCCTCCGTCCCCGTTCCCTTTTTTGCCTTTCATGAAACGCCTCCAAGCAAACGGTTAGAATCCGAGAACGGCTGAGGTTTGTCGCGCAATCATGCGCTCCTCGTCGGTGGGCACGACCAAGGCCGATATGCGGGACGTATCTACGCTGATCCGGCCTTCGCAACGCGCGTTGCGCGCCTTGTCCAATTCGACACCAAGCCACCGGCATCCTTTCGCAACTTCCGCACGGATGGCGGCATCGTTCTCGCCGATGCCGCCAGTGAAGATGAGCGCGTCCACACCGCCCAGTGCCGCGGTAAGTGAGCCCACCTCGCGAACGATGCGATAAACGAACAGCGCAATGGCTTCGGCGGCCGCTGGATCGGAGGACGCGCGAAGCTCCCGCATGTCCGATGAAATGCCCGAGACCCCGAGCAGGCCGGATTGGCGATAAATCAGCTTCTCGACCGCGCGCGCATCCATGCGATGCGAGTCCATAAGGTAGAGCAGAACTCCGGGATCGATGGTGCCGCAGCGCGTGCCCATCACAAGGCCGTCGACTGCCGTGAAACCCATGGTGGTCGCCACGCTGCGCCCCCCATGCACGGCGCACAGGCTCGCGCCATTACCGAGATGCGCGATCACGATCCGAGCGTCGGCCAACTCCGGCGCAATCTCCGGCAGACGCGAGGTGACGTACTCGTAGGAAAGGCCGTGAAATCCGTACCGGCGGATGCCCGATTTTGTGAGTTCGCGCGGAAGCGCGAACAGCTGCGCGATCTCCGGCTGGCTGCGATGAAACGCGGTGTCGAAACAGGCCACCTGCGGAACCTGCGGCGCAGCATCGGCAATTGCTTCGATAGGCGCGAGATTGTGCGGCTGATGAAGCGGAGCCAGTGGCACCAACTCTCCGAGGTCGGCGATCACCGAACGATCGATGCGCGTGGGTAGCGCGTACTTCGTCCCACCGTGCACCACGCGGTGGCCGACCGCCGCGACGGGCTCGTATTCAATGAGCGAGCGGCCTGTCTCCAGGATTTCCTGCGTTGCCGCGCGATGATCGAAGCCTTTGGCGGGCCAGCGACGTTCCGCCACCCTTGCGCCGCTGGCATCTGCCACCTGCAGGTGTGGGGAGACGCCGATCTGCTCCACCTTGCCGCGAAACAGCAGCGCCTCCGATCCCACTTCGTAGAGCGCGAATTTGATGCTGGACGATCCGGCATTGATGACGGCGATGCACTTGCTCATCGGTCGTGCCTAATCCACCTCGCCGTCGCTCACTGAATGGCGGTGCTGGCCTGGCGCGATGCGACGATCAGGACAGCAACCGCGCAGGACGCCAGCCGCGTCAGCAACTCGTCGGCCCGGCTTGTGAGAATGATGGGCACGCGGGCGCCGAGCACGATGCCCGCGCCGTCCGCTCCAGCGAGATAGGACAAGCTTTTCGCCAGCATGTTTCCGGCTTCGAGATCCGGCACCACGAGCACGTTGGCCCGTCCTGCTACCGGCGATGCGATCTTTTTGATTGCTGCCGCCTCGATGCTGATCGCATTGTCGAGCGCCAGCGGCCCATCGAGCACGGCGCCGGTGATCTGTCCGCGATCCGCCATCTTGCACAGCGCCGCCGCCTCTAGCGTGGACGCCACGTTAGGATTGACGGTTTCCATCGCGCTCAGCACCGCGACCCGGACGTCCGAAACACCGAGCGCGTGCGCCAGATCGATCGCGTTCTGCACAATATCGACCTTGTCGGCGAGGCTTGGCGCGATATTCACCGCCGCATCCGTGATCACCAGCGCATTGTCGTGACCGGGAACGTCCATGATGAAGCAATGGCTGATGCGGCGCGATGTGCGCAGGCCCGCCTCGCGTGCTACCACCGCCCCCATCAGCTCGTCGGTGTGCAGACTGCCCTTCATCAGCACCTGGGCGCGGCCAGAGCGAACCTGCTCCACCGCCTTGGCAGCGGAGTCATGGCTGTGTGCCGAATCGACGATCTCGAATCCCTCGATGCCGAGCTTGGATTTCGAGGCGACCTCGCGGATGCGCGCGGAGGGCCCGACCAGCAGTGGAACGATGAGCTTCAGGCGCGCCGCTTCCACCGCGCCTCGCAACGACACGTCGTCGCAGGGATGCACGACAGCCGTTACAACCGGCGCAAAGCGCTGCGCCTTCGCAACCAGCCGTTCGAACTTATCATGCCGCGTATCGGGAGGCACCGCTGCGCGTGGGGGTTCCGCTGCCGAAACTGCGCTGATCGGCATGGCTATTTCCCTCCGCCGGGGGCGGCATGTTGTTGCTCGACGCTACCTGTGGCGGGCGCAGGCGCGCTGACCTGATTGGCAATCGGTTGTGCATGCACAGAGGCGTCCGTGCTTGCCGTCTGCTCGACAGGCCTGACCTCCCGCTGGTCCCAGCCGCCGCCGAGCGCCTTGTAGAGATTTACCACCGCGACCAACTGATCGCGCTCGGTCTGCGCTAGCGCATCTTCAGCCGGGAACAGCTGCTGCTGCGCTTCAAGCACTTCGAAGTAACTGGCGCGTCCCGCATCGTAGCGCATCAACGCCAGCTCAGCGGAGTGACGCAGAGCGGCGACTTCTCCCTGAAGCGCTACCCGTTGTGGCGCCAGCGTCTGTTGCGCGATAAGCGCATCCGACGTTTCCTTGAACGCGGTCAGGACCGTCAGCTTGTATTGCGAGACTGTTTCGTCCCAGTAAGCCTGGCGTTCCTGATAAGCCGCCTCGAGCCGGCCGCCGGAGTAGATCGGCCCTGCCAGATTGAGCGCAAGATTCCACACGCCGAAGGTCTGCCACGCGCTCGCAATGTTGACGGCATCGCCGCCGAGGAATGCGGAAAGCCCGATGCGCGGGAAGAAGTTTGCCACCGCCACTCCAATGTCAGCATTGGCAGCAATCATCCCCTGCTCGGCGTTGAGAATGTCGGGACGGCGCTGCAGCAGCGCCGTCGTCGAACCGGTCGGGGTTCGCGGCGCCGATTGTTCTCTTAACGACCGTCCGCGCTGGATCGGGCGCGGGTAATCGCCGACCAGCGTGCTGATCGCATTCTCAAGCTGTCCGATCTGCCGCTGCAGTTCGTGGATGGTCGCATTGCTGAACTCATATGCGGCCTGCGCGCGCTCGACGGGAAGCCTGCTGTCTTTTCCCGCTTCGTACCGGGATCTAAAAAGGTCCAGCGTGTTCTTATACGTTCGGGCGCTTTCTTGCGCGATCGACAGCTCCTGGTCGAGTTCGAGCAACCGGAAGTAATCGGCCGCAAGGTCGCTCACCAGTGTCAGCATGACCCCGCGCCGGACGTCTTCCTGGCCCAGGAGATGGGCTTCGGCCGATTCCGTCGCATGCCGGATGCGTCCCCACAAATCCAATTCCCACGCTGCGTTCAGCAATCCCTCGAACCTGCCGTATGTGACGGTCCGCCCCTTTTTCTCTCCGGGTGTCGGCACGAAGGCATTCGCGGCTTCCGCCGTCCCGCCGTATCCCACCTGGGGATTGCCTTCGGATTCCACGATATCGACCTGCGCACGGGCCTGTTCGATTCTCGAAACGGCAATCCGAAGATCGTAATTGCTTGTCAGCCCCTTGGTGATCAGCCCCTGAAGCGCCGTGTCGTTGAACACGCTCCACCACGGCAGATCGGCAAATGATTGCGATTCCGCTGGAGTGACCTGCGCGCGGAACTCGGCAGGCACCGGCGTGTCCGGCTTGTGGTAATCCGGGCCCACGACGCAGCCGCCCATGAGCAATAGCGGCAGCAGCGTTCCCAAACATTTCTTTGCCAGATCTGCTGATGATGGAGTCATTTTCATAGCATGCCCCTCACTGGACCGCGGCGAGCATTTTGCGGAATCGCGACAGCGTGAAGACGGTGTAGACCGAGCCGATCGCGAACATGATCAGCAGGTCTTTCCATACCATCGACAATGTTGCGCTTCTGAACAGAACCGCCTGGGAGAAGGCCACAAAATGAGTCGACGGCACGAACTTCATAGCGTTCTGCAGGAACACGGGCATGCTCTCGAGTGGCGTGTTTCCGCCCGAGAGGAGGTTCATGATGATGAAGACGGGAAAGGCCAGCAATCCGAACTGGGGCATGGAGCGCACCAGCGTGGCGAGCATGATTCCTAACGCCGTGACGGAGAACAGGTAGATGCACAGCCCACTGACGAAAAGCGGCATCGATCCGGAAATCGGCACGCCGATCGCCCCCTTCACGACCAGGAACAGCGACGCCATGGCCGCCACGACGACGACAAGACCGTTGGCCCAGATCTTGGCGAACATCAGCTCAAACGGCTTCAGCGGCATGACCAGCAGATGCTCGATGTTGCCGTGCTCACGCTCGCGCAGCACGGCCGCTCCGGTCAGGAAAATGGCGAGCACGGAGATATTGTTGATGACCTGGTTGATGGCGACAAACCAGCTCTGCTGGTAATTGGGATTGAACCGGGCGCGCGTGTTGATCTTCACCAGCGGCTGGTTTTCCGGCTTGGAGGCAGCCCACCAGTACGGCTCCACGGCGGCGGTAATGATCTTACGGATGTAACCCGGCCCCCTGCCCGCCTGGCTCATCGCCGTGGCATCGACAATGGTCTGCAGCGTGGGCGTCCTGTTCTTTGCCAGGTTCTGCTGAAACTTGGGCGGAACGTCGACGACGAAAGTGTATTTGGCGGTGTCCATAGCGCGATTGATTTCGCTGAACGGAATCTCCACGGCGGGAAGGAATAACGGCGGCAGCATGGCATCGCGTATGGTTCGCGACGCTTCGGAGTCGTCCTCGTTGACGATGGCGATGGAGGCGTTGACAACGTCCATCACCGCGCTTTTTGCCGGCGTGTAGATCGCGAAGGTGAAGCTGTAGAGAATCAGGAAGATGAGTACGGCGTCCTGCGAGAGGCTGATCAGTTCCTTGACCCCGAGCCGAAAGATGTGTTTCGCGCGATCCATAGCCTCAGGCCTCCTGTTTGGGCAGCAGCACGACTGAGACCGTGAAGTAGACCATCGCGATCACCGCGAGCGCGACGATGTTCGGCCATAGGGTCGCAAGGCCCAGCGCCTTGGTAAAAGTGCCGATGCTGATCGCCTGGAAATATGTGCTCGGGAAGATCTTGCCCGCCAAGGCGGCAACGCCGGTGAGCGAAGAGACCGGCACGAACATTCCCGAGAACTGCACGGCGGGAAGGATCGTGATGATGGCGGCCGCAAAGATCGCCGCGGTTTGTGTGGCCGCAAAAACCGAGATCAGAAGCCCGAACCCTGTGCTGGCCAGCACATAGATCACGCCGCCCAGTGCGAGTGTCGCGATGCTGCCCTTCACCGGAACATGGAAGAGAAGTACGGCGAGCAAGACGAGCGTAACGAACTGGATCAGCGAGACAGCCACATAAGGGAGCTGTTTTCCGAGAAGAAATTCTCCTTTGGTCGCGGGCGCCGCATAAAAATTCGCGATGGAGCCAAGTTCTTTTTCCCGCACGACAGCCAGCGCAGTCAGCATGCTGGGGATCAGGATCAGCAGCAGCATCACGTCCCCGGGCACCATCGCATAGACACTGTCGAACGACTGGTTATAGAGAGCGCGGGTATCTGCGTTTATCGGCTGGGCGGCCGGTGCGATGCCATTCGCCTTGCGGAACTGAGAATCGAACTGATCGGCCGAGTTCTCCACATAATCGCGTACAGTTTCCGCGCGGAACGGTACTGCCGCATCGATATATGCCAGCACGGCGGGCTGACGCTGCGCATAAAGATCGCGCTGGAAGCCGGAGGGTATCTCCAGCGCAAAACGAAGCTCGCCGTTTCGCAATCGCCGGTCGAGCTCGGTGTAACTCGGGAGTGGCTTCTTTTCGTCAAAATAGATCGAGCCGCGGAATGTGTCGGCATACTGGCGGCTGGCCGCCGTACCGTCGAAGTCCAAAACCGAGAAGGTCACGTGATTGATGTCGAGCGAGATTCCGTAACCGAACACGATCATCAGCAGGAGCGGGCCGAGAACGGCAAAGGCGAGCCTCACCCGGTCGTGGCTCAGCTCGATCGCCTCCCGCCGCGCGAAAGCCCACACCCGGTTGAGACTGAACCGTCCCTCCCTGGCATCTGCACGGACCTGTTCGGCAGGAGCGGGCGCTTCCTCGATGGAATCCGGGGCGGCCGATTTGTTTTCGGCGGCGTCCTCCAGGAAACCAATGAACGCCTCTTCGAGGCTGGCGGCTTTCCTCTGCGCCACCAGCTCAGCCGGCGGACCCTGCGCAAGAACGCGGCCCTGATGCATCATCGACATCCGGTCGCAGCGTTCCGCCTCGTTCATAAAGTGGGTGGAAAGAAAGATGGTGACACCCTTCTCGCGGGAAAGCCGGATGAGCAACTCCCAGAATCCATCGCGCGCCACCGGATCGACGCCGGATGTCGGCTCGTCGAGGATGAGCACCTCCGGCTCGTGAAGCACCGCAACGGCAAGCGAAAGCCGCTGGCGTATTCCCAGCGGCAAGCTTTCGGCGAGTGTGTCGGCCACCGAAACCAGATTGAAGTCATCCAGCAGTTCGTTGACACGCCGGCGCCCCGCCTCAGGTGGCAGATCGAACAGATTCGCGTGAAGCATCAGGTTCTGCCGCACGGTGAGTTCCGTGTAGAGTGAGAACGCCTGCGTCATGAATCCGACGTGACGCCGCGATTCGACGTCGCCACCGTCCACCGCTTCGCCATTGAGCAGCGCGGTGCCGTCGGTCGGCGGCAGCAGGCCCGTCAGCATTTTCATTGTCGTGGTCTTGCCGCAGCCGTTCGACCCAAGGAATCCGAAGATTTCGCCGGCCTCGATCCGGAAGTTCACGTGATCCACGGCGGTGAAAGAGCCAAACCGTTGCGTTAGGCCATTTGCTTCGATCACCGGTGGGCCGCCGCTTGGCTGGAACGGCGTGATGACCGGTTCCTTGTGGCCGCGGCGCGCTTCCTCCGGCAGCATTTTGATGAACGCGCGTTCCAGAGTCGTCTCGTCCGAGCGCTCGCGGACCTCCTGCGGCGTACCGGTGCCCATCACCGTCCCTGCATTCATGGCAACGAGCCAGTCGAACCGCTCGGCTTCGTCCATGTAGGCAGTGGCCACCATGACACTCATGGTGGGACGGCGGCGGCGGATGCGCTCGATCAGTTCCCAGAATTGCCGGCGCGCCAGCGGATCGACACCGGTTGTCGGCTCATCCAGGATCAGCAGATCCGGATCGTGGATCAGCGAGCAGCAAAGCCCGAGCTTTTGCTTCATCCCCCCAGAAAGCTTTCCCGCGGGCCGGTCCCTGAATGGCGAGAGATCGGTGCTCTTCAGCAGATCGTCGATGCGCCATTCGCGTTCTTCGCGCGATTGCCCGAACAACCTGCCGAAGAAATCGACGTTCTCGAAAATGGAGAGCGTCGGATAAAGGTTTTTTCCGAGACCCTGCGGCAGATAGGCGATGCGCGAGGACACAGAATTGCGGAATCGGGCATCGGCGATATTGCCTCCCAGCACCTCGACCGTGCCCGTCTGTATTTTCCGCACCCCGGCGATCATGCCGAGCAAGGTCGATTTTCCGACACCATCGGGTCCGATCAGCCCGATCATCCGGTTCGCCGGAACATCGAGGCTGATGTCTTCCAGTGCTATTGCCTTGCCGTAGCGTTGCGAGACGCCATCGACGCGGACAACCCACTCGGACCCAAGGTCATCCATCAAGTCGGTGCCTTAACCGAACCGGTGGGCTGCCAGAGATTGCGCGGAGCTGCTTTGGACTGAAGATTTGCTGGCCAATCCGCCGAGTTATCCCAGCGGACATATCCCATTCCCGGCAAACCGACCTTTACGAGCGACTCCCAGTTACGAAGCTTCGCCTTATCGAGCTGCAGCTTCACACGGAAGGTCAGGTTGTGGCGCTCTTCCTCTGTCTCGACCGTCTTCGGCGTGAACTGCGCGGTCGGCGACACGTAAGAGACAAATGTGCGGATTGGATATTGCGGAGCGGCATCGAGCACGATGCGCGCTTCCGAACCCATCGGTACCTTCCCCGTCACGCTCTCCGGTAGATAGACGTACATATAGACATCGCTGAGATCGTTGATGGAGAAGACTCTGCCTCCGGCAGGGATAACTTCGCCGGGTTCTGAAAGGCGTGTCTCGATACGGGCGCGGATCGGCGACACGAGAACTGCGTCGCGGATTTCCGCCCGAAGCTTGTCAGCAGCCGCTCTCGCGGCATCTATGTTCGACTCGACTTGCACGGTTTGTGCTCTTGCGCTGGCGAGTTCCGCGCGCGACGACAGCGACTTGGCGAGATCGATTTCCGCTTCCTGCCCGCTGACCGCGCCGCGGCCTACCAATGATCGGGAGCGGCCATACTGCTTGGCCGAGTAATTGTAGTCGGCCTGCTTAACGTCTACCTGCGCCTGCGCAACTTTACGGTTCTCCGTCGCCGTCCGGATCTGCGCCTCTGCCTCGCGCAACTGCGCATCGAGCGCAGAAGTGTCCATGCGGGCGACGACTTGCCCCGCCTCAACGGTATCGCCTTCGTTGAACAGGATTTCCTTGATGCGGCCCGGATATTTTGTCGAGATGAAGTATTCCGTGGCTTCAAGCCGGCCATTGCCACCGGCAAAGCCGGGCGGCAATGGTGGCGCGGAGAAGTACCACCATGCGCCCACACCGACGCCGACCGCGACCAGCGCCAGGATCAAGTAAAGAGCGCGGCGGGAGAGACCGCCGCTTCTGGCGCCGCTTGTGGTTTGGCCCGCGCTAGCCGGCGCTTTCGCGTGACCGGCAAGACCCAATTTTCCAACCGTAGCAGTCATCGTGTGTTGCTCCCCATCGGTTATGCCTCCACGAGATGATTTCGCACCGCGTAGCGGACCAGATCGGCGGTTGAAGACACGCCGGCTTTGCGCATCGCCGCACCGCGGTGCGACTCCACTGTCTTGACGCTCAGATACAGGTGTCTGCCCACCTGCTTGTTGCTCAAGCCCTCGGCCACCAGCTGCACCACCTCGCGCTCGCGCGGCGTCAGCAGTTGAGTATTCAGCGAATGGCCGTTGTGCTTGGCAAAATTTTCGAGAATGGATTTCGGCACAGCCCAGGAAAAATGCCGCTTGTGCCCCGACAATGCCTCAACCGCGTCGAGAAGGTCCGTTTCCTTGTCGGACTTGAGGACGAAGCCGCGGGCGCCGGCGCACAAGGCGCTGGTGACGACAGATTCCTCGAAGCAGTGGGTGAAGATGCAGACTTCGGTCCTGAGGCTCTTCTGGCGGATACGGCGCGCAACCTCAAAGCCGTTCATGTGCGGCAGCGACCATTCCATGATCGCCACGTCGGGCAACGTTCGCGCCGCCTCTGCGATGGCTTCGTATCCATCGGCTGCTTCGGCGACCACTTCCCATCGGGGCCGCGACTCCAGCAGCGCCCGCAAGCCCCGCCTTGCGACATGCTGGTCATCGGCGATCAGGATGCGCGTCACAGCTTCGACTCCTCGCCCTGCGAGAGTTCGTCGCGAAAGACACAACAGCGGTACATTTCACCGTCCAGCCACACTCTGCCTGCATGGTCCGGACTCCGCATCACAGCGGCAATTGGACAAAGGTCCAATGCTGAATTGGCTCACCTCGAGAGGCGCCGGACCGATGTCAGTTGGCGCGGTGCTGGCGGACGGCGCGACGTGGCAGGTGCTTGCACAAATCGGCGCACGCTCAAATGGGCGCATGCCTTGAGCGACCGATTGGTTGAACGCCGCACCGCAGGCCGCTAGCAGAGCACCGCATGCATGCGGGCGGCCGGTGCACGCGCTGTTGTCATTGTTTCATGATCTCGATGCGCCAGAAAAACCGCTGCGCACTATGCGGTGAAACCATGACCGCCGTCGGCCATGAAGGTCAAGCCACGCATGCGTTTGGGGAGGGTATGCACGCTCATAATATTCGGCACGTGAAGCAGGGAGGCTCGAACGTCGTTGAAAATTGTGTAATCCTTTGCTGGTCATGCCACTACACCGTGCATGAGGGTGGAAGTTATCGCCAGAGCCAAATCGAGACGTTTCGAGAGGATTATCCCCACTACAACGGCTAGGGCGCACGTGCTGGTGTGAGCGATGCCCGCAGTGCCACCCGGAAGCGCGGGATATCTTTGGTCGCCGCCTCACAGCGGCCGCGAAGCCGAGCAAGACATGACAGACGGCAACGTGACAGACTGCACAAATACGGGTACTGGGCTTCCCGCGTGTGGGTGCTGGGAATGCAAGACGAGTCGGGGCGTGCGGCGGCTTACCCGTGCACCGTCGGTGCAAATGCCGGCCAAGGCTCATCTGGAAAGCGATTGCCCGCCGGCGCGCTGCTTTCGTCCGGCCTGCCGAACAATACGCCGAAATAGCCGACCCTGGGACCGGATTACGCAACCTTCACGTGCCGCTGATAGTAGCCGCTGAAATCCCGCAACGGGCGGCTGACAAATCGCAGGAGAGATTCATGGGATTTCGTGCCGTCACCCTGGCCATTTCGATCGCCGCAGTCTGTGCGGCACCTGCGTGCCCGGCATCACCACACACCGGCGCCAATACGGCGCGCGGTGCCGACATGGCACTCAATGCTGCTGTGGGAAGCGCCGTGCGTTCACCGCAGAACGTCGCTCGGGATGTTTATCGCCACCCCAAAGAGAGTCTTTTGTTTTGGGGGCTGAAGCCGAGGATGGCGATTCTAGAAATCTGGCCTGGCGCGGGCTACTGGACCGAAATCCTTGCGCCATACGCGAAAGCCACCAATGGCTCTTATCTCACGGCCCTATCGTCCGCATCGCAACGGCTTCCGGCAAAGTTCTCACAAACCTCAGTGTATGGTCCCATAGCAACCTCGGTGTTCGACGAAAACTCGCCGCCGCTCGTAAAATCGGGATCGGTATCCTTTGTGCTGCTCTCCCGCAATCTTCATGACTGGATGAGCACGCCCGGCGAGCCCGAAAAGGCGATGCGCGACTTTTACGCCGCGCTCAAACCGGGGGGCATTCTTGCGATTGAACAGCATCGTTCCGATCCACGCGCCATGAAGCCGGGCGCAAGTGATGGTTATATGTCGACCGCAGTTGTTGTGAAGCTCGCGGAAGGTGCCGGGTTTAAACTAGCGGCCACATCTGAGATCAACGCAAACCCGAAGGACACGAAAGACCACCCCTTCGGTGTGTGGACGTTGCCGCCTACAAGACGCAGTGCACCGAACGGCCAGCCCTCGAACCCAAATTTCGAGCACGCCAAATACGACGCCATTGGCGAAAGCGACCGCATGACACTGAAATTCATAAAGCCGGCCTAACACCTGAAAATTTGTTGCCGCCCTCCGCAAACCGGCGCCCCTCCCTTGAGCCCGGAATGGAGGTCTCCGTCTGAGGGTGGAGACTGGCGGCGAAAGGTCAAATTTTTTCCGCGATACTGACGCCACTCGCCACGCGCGAGAGCAAGCTCAAACGCAAAACCGCCGCGGAGTGTGGCGACTTTCGGCAAACAGCGTAACGGTCGATGTTGGTGGAAAATGAAATGGTACAGTCGGGTGGGGTCGAACCACCGACCTCCGGATCCACAATCCGGCGCTCTAACCAGCTGAGCTACGACTGCCCGTGTGAAGGGCCGGGAAATTAGGTTTCAGGCCTGGCAAAAGCAAGCACCGGCGCCGCCAGCCGTCAGCTCGATCTTTGCAAGGAGGAGCTCGCCTTTCATGGTTCGGCATATTGCGCCCGGCCACTTGCGACTGTTCCTGCTACCGGAGAAAACACCTGCGCGGTTCCATTTGGCTGACAATGAGCGACGTGACGATCCTGCCGGGTGAGACTTCGCTGGCCGCATGGCGCGCTGTCGCGCTGGGCGCCCCCGTGACCCTCTCAGCCGATGCATGGTCCGGCATCGAGCGCTCGCGGGGTATTGTGGAAGATGCGTTGGCATCGGGGCGCGCGATTTACGGCGTGAACACCGGCTTCGGACGCCTGGCCCAAACCCGCATTCCAAACGATCAGCTGAAGTTGCTGCAGCGGAACCTGGTGCTGTCGCACGCCACGGGCGTCGGCGACCTACTGCCGGATCCGGTGGTGCGGCTGATCCTCGCCCTCAAAATTGCCGGCTTGGCGCGCGGTTGCTCCGGCGTGCGCCCGCTGGTTGTCGAGCGGCTGCTCGATTTGTTGGAAAAAAATGTGCTGCCGGAGATTCCCGCGCAAGGCTCAGTCGGCGCTTCCGGCGATCTGGCGCCGCTGGCGCATCTTTCTGCCGTGCTGATTGGCGAAGGACGGGCGCGACTCGGCGGCATGAGCCTGCCGGCATCGGATGCGCTGACGGCGGCAGGTCTCGCACCTATCGAGCTCGAAGCGAAGGAGGGACTTGCGCTTCTCAACGGCACACAGGTTTCGACCGCACTCGCGCTCGTGAATCTCTTCGCGGCGGAAACCAATCTGGCGGGCGCACTAGTTTGCGGCGCGCTTTCCACCGATGCGATCAAGGGCAGCGACGTACCGTTTGACTCGAGAATTCATGGCGTGCGCGGCCAGCCCGGCCAGATGGCCGTCGCCGCGGCTTTGCGCAACCTGATCGCTGGCAGCGAAATCCGCCAATCGCATCTCGCATGCGACCGCGTGCAGGACCCCTACTCCATTCGCTGCCAGCCGCAGGTGCTCGGCGCCTGCCTCGACACCATTCAGCATGTGGGTCAGGTGCTCGCTTGTGAAGCCAATGCCGTGACGGACAATCCGCTCGTTTTCGAAGACGGCGAAATCCTTTCCGGCGGCAATTTTCACGCCGAGCCCGTTGCCATCGCGGCGGATACGCTGGCGCTGGCAATCGCGGAGATTGGCGCTCTTTCCGAGCGGCGCATTGCGCTGCTGATCGATTCTTCGCTGAGCGGACTACCACCGTTCCTCATCGCGCAAAGTGGTGTGAACTCCGGTTTCATGATCGCGCATGTCACCGCGGCCTCGCTTGCCTCGGAGAACAAGTCGCTCGCGCATCCCGCATCCGTCGATTCGCTGCCCACCTCGGCCAATCAGGAGGATCATGTCTCGATGGCAACGTTCGCGGCGCGGCGGCTCACAACGATGAACGCGAACACCGCCAACATTCTCGCGATCGAATTATTGGCCGCAGCCGAGGGGATCGAATTTCATCGCCCGTTGAAGAGTTCGCGGCCGCTGGAACAGGCGCACGCGCTTCTGCGCGCCGTCGTGCCGCGGCTCGATCATGACCGCTTTTTCGCGCCAGCCATCCATGCCGCGCACGAGCTGGTCGAGCACGGCGCACTGGATCAACTGGTGGAGGAACTGCCTCTGCCTTCGCGTCAGCACGAGTTCATTTCAGCCGTGTGACCTTGAACACCTTGTCCGAGCCGTTGAGCTTCAGATTGTAGCTGCCGAGCGCGCCGTGCGAGATGGTGACGGTGTTGTCCGCAGGATTGGATTTGAAGCGTGCGCGATCAGCGTCGCCTTGGAGCTGCCGCCATACCTGTCCGTTCTTCAGAAAAACGATGAACTGCCCAAACGGGGTGAACGATACTTCGGTGACCTGAGCGGAAATGCTTTCGATTTCCTCAGTCTGGCGCGCCGTGTACGCCTCGGCTGTGCGTTCCTTGCCAAACTGCTCCGGCGTGGTCGCATGGCTGCTGCCGCCGCCGAACACGTCGCCGACGTTGAACCCGAACCATGATTCCTGTTCCGCCTTTGTCGGTTCATGGTCAAGCGAAGGCGGCGGCGTGGCGAGAGCATCTCGCAGCCGCGGCGCCAAAGCGTCGTAGCAGGCAAGGCGACCCGGACTGTCGGTAATCGCGGCGCAGCGGCCCATCGCCTGCAGAACGTCGTCCCGCGGGCTCGCCGCCGCGGCCCCGCCGAAGAATCCCGGGACAAGCGCTACTGCCAGCAGAATGCGACGCCAATTCATGATGTTCACCTTGGATGGGACCAGCTGCGCAGAAGCATAGGCCAGCGCATGCATCGGCGCGAGGGCCCGCGCACCATCCGCGAAAATGGCGTAAGGTCACCGCATTCACGGATGCGAGTCGGACCTTGAACGATCGACAATCGGCAGACCGCCCCCAGTTGCAAAAGGGAATCACCAGCGCCGAGGTGCTGCGCAGCCGAAAACCGTACCGTGTTCTTGTCCGAGGACAGGACAAGGGCCGGTGGACGGATTTCTATCACGCGGTGCTGACCGCGCCGTGGTGGCTTTTTCTGATCGGATTGGCGACGGCCTTCGTCACAATCAATATGACCTTTGCACTCCTCTACCTTACCGATCCGCAGGGGATCGAACATGCGCGGCCCGGAAGCTTCTGGGATCGTTTCCTCTTCAGCGTCCAAACCATCGGCTCCATCAATTACAGCCTGATGGTGCCGAGATCGGAGTTCGTGAACGCGGTCGTCGTCGTGGAAGCGTTCGTTGGCTTCGTCTACCTCGCGATGATGGCGTCGCTCATGTTCGCGCGGCTGTCACGTCCGTCGGCACGCG
>JBJMVL010000071.1:0-11401 GCA_045810735.1 Alphaproteobacteria bacterium | reverse complement strand
GACGACGCTGGCGCCGCCGAATGATACGGCAGCTCCCCAATACGTTAACGACCATGCGACTCTTGTCGGCGCCGGTCCTCGTAGCCTTCCTGCTTTACCGCAAGGAAACTTACGCCTTCGCAGTTTTCGCGTTCGCCGGATTTACAGATATCGCCGACGGGTTTCTTGCCAAGCGGTATGGGCTGGCGACGCTGGTTGGGCGCTATCTCGATCCCGCGGCCGACAAGCTACTTATGACGGCGGCTTTTCTTGCCCTTACAATCGTTCATCAGACGCCGGTATGGCTAACCTTGCTGGTGATTGGCCGCGACGTGAACATCGTGCTCGCGATCGCTGCGGCGCGCTTCCTTGAGTTGCCGCTGCGCGTGCGGCCCCTGCCGATCGGAAAGCTCTGCACGGCAATTCAGGTGGCTTATGTCGCGTTGGTATTGCTGCTTCTCGCATTGGGGATTAAGGCGCCGCGAACGCTGGAACTGGCGGCGTTGATCGCCGCCGCCTTCACGATTGCTTCTTGGCTTGCCTATGGAGCGCTCTGGCTGAAAGCCGTGGCGGCGCGTTACCGCCCGGCAGGCTAGAGCGGAGCACAAGGTGCCATCGCAAATCCCTCTGCCACTTGAAAGCGCCCCCTCTCTGACGCGGGCTGATTTCATTGTTTCGAACGGCAATCGCGACGCACTTGCCTTTATCGATTCTTGGCCAGCGTGGGCTGTCGCCGTTACGGCGGTTTATGGGCCGCCGGCTTCCGGGAAAACACATCTGGCGGAGATCTGGATTGCAAAGAGCGGTGCGCAGCGCGTTGCCGCAGCGGCGCTGAGCGGGAGTGCTTTTGTGCTGCTGCGGCGCGACATGCCCGTGGTCATCGAGGATGTGGATTCGAGTCTGCCGAATCCCGCCCGTGATACAGCAATAGTCGAGTTGATGGACTCGGCAAGACGAGCCAATCCGGTGCTGCTGACGGGACGTACGGAACCTTCATCGTGGGGCTTTGCGCTGCCCGATCTGGGCTCGCGCTTTGCGGCCGCCGTATCATTTTCATTGTGGGAACCGGGGCATGAGCTGCTGCGGCAACTCGGGCACAAGTTGTTTGAGGACCGCCAGATTTCCGTTCCGGAGTCGATCTTGGATCGAATTTTGACAATCAGTGAACGCTCGCCTGCGGCCCTGCGGGATTTCGTGAGGCGCGCCGATGCCAAAGCACTGGCAGAGGGCCGGCCAGTGAATGCCGCACTGGTGCGGGAACTCCTGGCCCAGACACCGGACTGCAATGACAGAACCGGCTAATTCGTTTAGCTTTGGTCATCAATTTGCGCGAAACTCGGACAATGGCGAACGCAAGGGCTAGCCTGGAGGAAGTTGTCCCGACCGGCGACGGATTGCCGTTCGAGACCGAACGCTTTTCCGTTCCGACGGCGGGTTCCGAGTCGCCGGACCGCTTTATCAACAGAGAGCTGTCCTGGCTGGCTTTCAACCGGCGCGTGCTGGAGGAAGCCAAAAATCCTCGCCACCCGCTGCTCGAGCGGCTGCGTTTTCTCTCGATCTCGGCCTCGAATCTCGATGAATTCTATATGGTCCGGGTGGCGGGCCTGCGTGGCATGGTCAGCGCCGGCGTCAGCACCATCAGCGACGATGGCCTGACGCCGGCGCAGCAACTTGCAAAAATCGACACAGCCGCTGGCGAGCTGATCGCCGACCAGCAGAATCTTTGGTCCCGTTTACGAAGCGAACTGCGCACCGCCGGTATCGCCGTTCTGAAACGCGAGGAGCTGATGCCGGCAGACCGTGCATGGCTCGATGCGCATTTTCGTGAACAGATTTTTCCGGTTTTGACTCCGCTGGCGCTCGATCCAGCCCATCCATTTCCCTTCATCCCGAATCTGGCGTTCACGCTCGCGCTGCAGTTGACGCGAAAAAAGGACGGAAAAAACATCACCGCGCTCCTGCCCATTCCCCCACAACTTCAGCGCTTCATCCGATTGCCCGGCGACGGGCGCGAAGCGCGGTTCCTGACGCTGGAACGCGTCATCGGCCTTTTTCTCGACCAGCTATTTCCCGGCTATCACGTCAACGGCTCCGGCCTGTTCCGTATCATCCGCGATAGCGACGTCGAAGTGGAAGAGGAAGCCGAAGATCTGGTGCGCCTTTTTGAATCGCTGCTCCGGCGGCGCCGTCGCGGCTCCGTGATCCATGTGCAGTGCAGCGAGACCATGCCGCAGGATTTGCGCCGCTATATCGCCGACCATCTGGACGTCGACCTTTCCGATCTCATCATCGTCAAATACCTACTCGGCTTGAACGACACCAAGCAGCTCATCCTGGACGAGCGGCCGGACCTGCAGTTCAAGCCGTTCGTCGCGCGCTTCCCTGAGCGTATTCGCGATCACGGCGGGGACTGCTTCGCAGCCATTGGTGCCAAGGACATCATTGTCCATCATCCCTTCGAGAGCTTCGATGTGGTGGTGCAGTTCCTGCGGCAGGCTGCGACCGATCCCAACGTTGTCGCCATCAAGCAAACGCTGTACCGGACCTCGGAAAATTCACCGATCGTCAAAGCGCTGGTGGAAGCGGCCGATGCCGGAAAGTCGGTTACCGCGTTGATCGAGCTGAAAGCGCGTTTCGACGAAGCCGCCAACATCAAATGGGCGCGCGATCTTGAGCGCGCGGGCGTCCAGGTGGTCTATGGGTTCATTGAACTCAAGACGCACGCAAAGGTGAGTCTGGTTGTGCGACGCGAGGCTGGGCATCTCCGGACTTATGTGCATTACGGCACCGGCAATTATCATCCCGTCACGGCAAAAATTTACACTGACCTTTCGCTGTTCTCCGCGGATCCTGCGCTCGGGCGCGATGCGGCTCAGCTGTTCAATTTCGTGACTGGCTATGCCGAACCGGCCAGCCTGGAGAGAATCTCGATTTCACCGCTCAACCTCCGGGCGAGGCTCGCCGATGCCATCCAGGAAGAAATCGCCCACGCCCATGCGGGTCGTCCCGCCGCCATCTGGGCCAAGCTGAACTCGCTGGTCGATCCGCGCATTATCGACGGCCTTTACAAGGCTAGCCAGTCCGGCGTCCGGATCGATCTGGTGGTGCGTGGCATCTGCTGTCTGCGACCCGGCGTTCCGGGCCTTTCCGATAATATCCGGGTGAAGAGCATTGTCGGACGATTCCTGGAGCATGGCCGCATTGTGTGCTTCGGCAATGGGCACCGTCTGCCGTCCCCTAAAGCCAAAGTCTTCATCACTTCGGCCGACTGGATGCCGCGCAACCTGGACCGCCGGGTCGAGACGCTCGTTCCCATCGATAATCCCACCGTCCATGAGCAGGTGATGGGGCAGATCATGATTGCGCTCATGAAGGATCATGCACAAAGCTGGTATATGCAGCCGGATGGGACCTACATTCGCGACCCGAACTACACGCGCGAGGATGCTTTCTCTGCCCATACCTATTTCATGACCAATCCATCCCTCTCTGGTCGCGGCCGCGCCCTCAAGATGACGCAGAAGCGGCCGGTTTCGATTGCGACCCGAAACGACTGACGCCGTGAACCTCGATACCGCTACTGCGGCAACTATTCAGACTGCGCGCGGACGACCCGTGCCGTCGGGCGCGATCGCTATCGTAGATATTGGTTCCAACTCTGTGCGGCTTGTAATTTATGAGTCGCTCTCCCGCACACCCGCCGTCGTGCACAACGAGAAGGCGATTTGCGCCATCGGCCGCAACATGGTGTCGAGCGGTCGCTTGAGCGAGGAGGGTATCCGTTCTGCGCTTGAGGCGCTGGCGCGATATCGCATGCTCGCCGATGCGCACCATGTGGAAAACAAGGAAGCCGTCGCCACCGCCGCGGCACGCGATGCGCCGAACGGAAAAGAGCTGATACGCCGCGCCGAGGCCGCTTGGGGTGCGCCAATTCGCATTCTCTCAGGTGAGGAAGAAGCCCATATTGCCGCCGAAGGAGTCATCGCCGGGATTCCAGATGCGCACGGGCTGGCGGCTGACCTCGGTGGCGGCAGCCTCGATATGGTGCCGGTGAGCAACGGCAACACGGGCCAGCCGCTCACATTTCCCTTCGGCCCGCTGCGGCTTGTCGATCTTGCGAAAGGCGATTGCGAGGAAGCGCGACACATCGTCGAGAAAGCACTCGCGAAGGAAGAAAGCCTGCGAAACATCAGCGGCGGGACGCTTTATGCCGTGGGTGGCGCGTGGCGCAGCTTCGCGCGGCTGGATATGGACGAGCGCAGGTATCCTCTGCATGTCCTCCACCATTATGAGATTCCGCGAGGTCGCGCGCTGAAGCTCGCCAAGATTATCGCGCAGATGTCGCGCAAGCAGCTTGAGCGCATTCGGATCGTTTCACGTCGCCGCGCGGAGGCGCTTCCTTACGGTGCCATCGTGCTGGAGCGGCTCCTGATGGCAACCGGACTTCAGCGGGTGGTGATCTCAGCGTACGGTCTGCGCGAGGGAATTCTGCACATGCGGCTTCCGCGGCAGGAGCGCGCCAAGGATCCACTGATTGAATTCGCTGCAGCCACCAATAGTCGTGTTTCCCGAGCGCCCGGTCATGCTGGAGAATTGTTCCACTGGATGGCGTCTTTGTTCCCTGGCGAAACCGTTGAGCTGGGGCGCGTGCGACAGGCCGCCTGTCTGTTTTCTGACATCGGGTGGCGGCGTCATCCGGATGATCGGGCGGCAGGAGCTTTCAGCCAGGTCGTGACGGCGCCGTTTTCCGGAACCTCGCATCGAACTCGGGTGATGATCGCGTCGGCTGTTTTCCACCGCTATTCCGGGGACGAGGATTTTCCTCCCGGCATCGGAGTCGAAGGACTGCTGGACGAGGCTGACAGCCGGCTGGCGCGGCGGATTGGACTGGCCGCTCGCCTCGGCTTTGCGATTTCCGGCTCGGCTGAGGGGCAACTGCCGAATTATGCCTTGTCGGCTGAGAGTAATCGCGTCTTGCTCCAGGTGCCCCGGGTCCGCCAGGCAGTAGCCAGTGAGCCGGTGCAGAAACGACTCGCCGCTTTAGCGCAGGCATTCGGCCGGAAGGCCGAAGTCCTGATCGCCTAGCTTGCAACCAGGGGCGGCACGGTCTTTAAGCTGTAGGGAGAGTGGCGGAGAGCGTACCCGCCTGATCAAGCAGGCGGACGAAGGAGAGTATCATGGGTGGCCTGAGCATCTGGCACATTCTCATCGTGGCGATGATCGCTGTTCTGCTGTTCGGGGGGCGTGGAAAGATTTCGGAGCTGATGGGAGATGTTGCCAAGGGAATCAAAAGCTTCCGCAAAGGGCTTAATGAACCGGATGAGGACGATCACCGCCCGCGCCCGCTTGCCGACCAGCGTCCGGACGAGACGGCAATAAACAGGGATCAGACCGTCGGCCGCTAGGTTCCGATGATTGATCTTTCCTGGAGTCACATCCTTATCATTCTGGTGGTGGCCTTGGTCGTGGTCGGGCCGAAGGACCTTCCGCGGCTCATGCGCATGATGGGGCGATGGCTCGCCAAAGCGCGGGCCATGGCTGACCAGTTCAAGAAAAGTTTCGACGAAATGTCCCGTCAGGCGGAGTTGGATGAACTCCGCGCCGAGATTCAGGCGCTCAGGGATGAGCGGCCACTTGCCGGAATCGAACAGACGCTGCGTGAGCCGGCGATCCCGGTCGATGCTGCGTCGACCCTGCCAATCCCACCGCCATTGCCCGAAGCAGAGGAGGACGTACCGCACGAGGCGTCGGCTCTTCCGATTTCGCCTGGCATCGAGCCTCCGCCGCCATGATCGATCGCACGGCGGAAGAGGAAGCGGCGATCGAAGCGACAAAGGCGCCGCTCCTGGATCATCTGATCGAGCTGCGAAAGCGTATCATCTGGTCGTTGCTGGCATTGGCGGTATGCTTTGGCATCTGCTTCGGTTTTTCCAAGCAGATTTACGCCTTCCTCACAGAGCCGCTCGCGCATGCGCTGCAGGGCCAGCCCAATCACCACCTCATCTACACCAGCGTCTACGAGACGTTTTTCACCTATGTGAAGCTCTCGGTATTCGCAGGACTCTGCCTCGCCTTTCCAATCATCGCCTCCCAGATATGGATGTTCGTGGCGCCCGGGCTCTACCGCCAGGAGCGCAAGGCATTCCTGCCGTTCCTGATGGCGACGCCTATTCTGTTCCTGATCGGCGCGGCATTTGTGTTCTACGTCATGCTGCCTTTCGCCATCCGCTTCTTCGTGGGCTATGAGACGCCGGGCGGCCCAAATCATCTCGGCATCGAACTCATGCCCAAGGTGAGCGAGTATCTCGATT
Organism: Alphaproteobacteria bacterium; assembly: GCA_045810735.1. Lineage (GTDB taxonomy): Bacteria > Pseudomonadota > Alphaproteobacteria > Micropepsales > Micropepsaceae > Rhizomicrobium. The sequence continues at coordinate 5,111 of JBJMVL010000071.1, read as the reverse complement.
TCGTGACAACGCTGATTTTCGCGTTTGGGCTGACATTCCAGCTTCCCGTGTTGCTGTCGCTGCTGGGGCGGGTGGGACTGGTCACGAGCGTGCAGCTGCGTGGAATGCGTCGCTACGCCATTCTGGCCATCACCATCGTGGCGGCGATTCTTACCCCACCCGATTTCATCAGCCCCTTCACGCTGATGATACCTCTGGTTCTGCTGTATGAAATCTCCATCTGGTGCGTGAAGCTGATCGAGCGCCAGCGCGCGCGCGACACCGCTGCAAACGCGACTGCTGCGGTATAACTGGCTGGCCGCTCAACCCATCTGCGCGCGATGGCGTAGTGCGTGGTCGGCCAGCACGCAGGCCATCATGGCTTCGCCGACCGGCACCGCGCGAATTCCAACGCAGGGATCGTGGCGCCCTTTGGTCACGATCTCGGTCTCGTTGCCATGAATGTCAATCGTGTTGCGCGGCGACAGGATCGACGAGGTGGGCTTCACGGCGAAGCGCACCACAATCGGTTGGCCCGACGAAATACCGCCCAGGATTCCGCCAGCCCGGTTGGACAGGAAGCGTGGCTTGCCGTTGTTTCCGGCGCGCATCTCATCGGCGTTCTCTTCGCCGGATAGCATCGCCGCCGCGAAACCGTCGCCAATCTCTACGCCTTTGACCGCATTGATGCTCATCATCGCCGCGGCGAGGTCGGCATCGAGCTTGGCGTAGACTGGCGCGCCAAGGCCCGCAGGAATCCCATCGGCCACAACTTCAATCACGGCGCCGCAGGATGAGCCGTTCTTGCGTATTGTCTCCAGATATTCCGTCCACGGAGCGACCGCTTTGGCATCCGGGCAGAAGAATGCGTTGCGTGGTACTTCGGACCAATCCCACCGCTCCCGTTCGATGCTTTCCGAGCCGATTTGGATTAGCGCACCGCGGACCGCAACCGGACCGAGCGTCCGCTCCAGAATCTTGCGAGCGACTGCTCCGGCGGCAACACGCGACGCGGTTTCACGCGCGCTCTGTCGTCCGCCGCCACGATAGTCGCGAACGCCGTACTTTGCCCAATAGGTATAGTCTGCGTGTCCCGGACGGAACTTGTCGCGGATCTCCGAATAATCCCTCGGCTTCGCATCGATGTTTTCGATCAGGAGTGCGATGGGCGTGCCGGTGGTGACCTGCTCCGGCATGCGTTCGTCATGGAACACGCCGGAGAGAATGCGAACAGTATCCGGCTCTTTGCGCTGGCTGACGAATTTCGACTGACCGGGGCGGCGGCGGTCGAGCTCGGCCTGAATGTCGCTCTCGGTCAATGGAATGCCCGGCGGACAGCCATCCACGATGCAGCCGAGGGCAGGGCCGTGGCTTTCACCAAACGTGGTGACGCGGAACAAATGGCCGAAGGTGTTGTGGCTCATTCCGGCTTGGGAACAGTGATGTCTGGGGCGTCTACCGCCTTCATGCCGACGGCATGATACCCGCAATCCACGTGCAAAACTTCGCCCGTCACTGCGCGACCAAGATCGGAGAGCAGGAACAGGGCGGCAGAACCGACCTCTTCGAGCGTAACGCTGCGCCGTAATGGCGAGTTATACTCGTTCCACTTCAGAATATAGCGCGAATCGGAAATACCGGCGAACGCCAGTGTCTTGATGGGGCCGGCCGATATCGCATTCGCCCGGATGGCGCGCTTGCCCAGATCCTCCGCAATGTAGCGGACGCTGGCCTCAAGCGCCGCCTTCGCCACGCCCATCACGTTGTAATGCGGCATGACCTTTTCGGCGCCGTAATAACTGAGCGTCAGCATGCTGCCGCCGTTCGGCATCATCTTTTCGGCACGTTGAGCGACGGCGGTGAAGGAATAGCAGGAGATGTCCATCGTCGTCCGGAAGTTTTCCGGCGTTGTGTCGATGTAGCGGCCCTTCAGCTGATCCTTGTCGGAAAAGGCGATGGCATGGACGAGAAAATCCAGTGAATTCCACTTGCTTCCAAGCTCGGCGAAGGCCGCATCGAGCGAAACGTGATCGGAAACATCGCAGTCCATCACCGCAGCGGGATTAAGCGGCTCGACAAGCGGCAGCACGCGCTTGCGGAACATCTCGCCCTGGTAGGTGAAGGCGAGTTGCGCGCCCGCTTCGTGCAGCGCTTTGGCGATTCCCCACGCGATAGAACGGTCGTTGGCCACGCCCATGACCAGGCCGCGCTTGCCGCTCATTAGTCCCTGCGTGGACATGCATTCGCTCCGCGACCTGTTCGGGTATTCCGGCTAAGGCGGTTTGGCCCAAAACGCAAGATTCCGCCGCAAAGCCTGAATCCGGAACCTCTGCGCAATACTGTCCGTTGGCGCTTCGGAGGCTTTCTCATGAATGTGGCGAACGAACGGACCAGGTCCAGCTGGATGGAATTTCGCGTGCCCTCCGCGCCGGCTCTGAGTGGCGATGCGCGCGCGGATGTGGCGGTAATCGGTTCGGGCATTGCGGGACTGTCGGTTGCCTACGAGCTTGCGGCGCGCGGAGCATCGGTGATCATTGTGGATCGCGGTGAGATCGGCAGCGGCATGACGGCGCGAACCACGGCGCATCTGGCATCGGCGCTGGATGATTTTTATTGCGAGCTTAGCAACGCGCGTGGAGAAGAAGTCGCCCGGGTGTTGCACGAGAGCCTTGTGGCCTGCATCGATCGCGTGGAAGCGATTCAGTCGAAAGAGGGTATCGACTGCGATTTTGCGCGGCTGGATGGTTACCTTTTTCTGGCGCCGAATACACAGCGGCAGGATCTGGAAGATGAGTTGGAGATGTGCCGCAAAATCGGCGTGTCGGTCAGCGCGTTTCACGAAAAGTTGCCGCTCCAGATCGATGCAGAGCCTTATGCGTTGCGATTCTCCAGGCAGGCCCGCTTTCATCCGCTGAAATATCTTTCCGGGCTTGCAGCCGCGATCCAGCGCATGGGCGGCCGACTGTTTGCGGACACCTGTGTAGCGACGGTGGAGGAAAATCGGGATGAGGTGGTGGTAACCACAGTGTCCGGTCACAAACTGCACGCGCGCGACGTGGTGGTGGCAACGAACTCGCCGATCATCGACCGGGTGGCGGTCCACACAAAACAGGCGCCCTACCGCACTTATGTGATCGCCGGAACGCTGCCGCGCGGCAGCCTTGCCGATGCACTCTATTGGGATACGCTTGAGGCCTATCACTACATCCGCCTACAGCCTCATTCCGAAGATCTCGAACTGTTGATTGTCGGTGGCGAGGACCACAAATCCGGGGAAGCCGACGATGGCGAGCGGCGGTTCACCGCGTTAGAAAATTGGACGCGCGAGCGGCTTCCCCAGTTGAAGCAGGTTACGCATCGCTGGTCAGGCCAGGTACTGGAGCCCGTGGACTATTGCGGCTTCATCGGCAGAAATCCCGGCAACAATCATGTCTACATCGTCAGCGGCGATTCGGGGCAGGGGATTACCAACGGTATCGTGGCGGGGATGCTGATTGGCGATCTTGTCACCAAAGGGGACAGCCCCTGGAGCGAGGTCTATGATCCGGCAAGGAAGATCACGGGTAGCCTCGGCGAGTTTTTGAGCGAGAACCTCACCCCGGTCAAAAACTTTGCGGAATACGTGACGGCAGGCGAAATCGATTCTGTGGACGAACTCAAGGCCGGCGAAGGTGGCCTGTATCGCAGTGGGCTCAAGAAAATTGCGGTGTGTCGCGACCTTAATGGCGAGCTGCACGCCCGATCGGCCACCTGCACGCATCTTGGCTGCGTGGTGCATTGGAACTCGCTCGAACAATGCTGGGATTGCCCCTGCCACGGCTCGCAGTTTGCATCAGACGGCACGGCGCTTAACGGACCAGCCATCAAAGCGCTGGGACAGGCCTCGCTGCCCGAAGAGCGAGGCGAGAGCCGTTAACCTTCGCTGCGCCAGCCGACAAGCCGCTCTCGACCCGATGTAGAATAAGAGGGAAGATACACCGGAACTAGGCGCGCGGCGTGGTGTTAATCGCAAGGTGACCGAGGCGCGATACAGCGCGGCATTCAGAGGATATTTCCATGAGCTCTCAACACGAACCGTCCGGCTCCTACATGGCAGAAGGAACCGATTTTGACGCGCAGACCAGTGGCGATGGCACGAGCCACAGCCGCACCAGCCGGGTGAAGGGCCAAATTTCGGAATTCGCGCAGACGGCGAAAACGCAGGCCTCGGCCGCCATTCAGCCGCTCACGAACAACGCCCGCAGCCTCGCCGAGGAGCAGAAAACTCGCGGCGCCGGTCGAATCGGCAATGTGGCGCAGGCTTTTCACAGTGCTGCCGATGAAATGGCGCAGGAATCGCCGCTGGCGGCGAATTATGTCCACGCCGCCGCGAAAAAGCTGGATGAGACGGCAAGTCTTCTTCGCGACAACAGCGTTGAAGAGCTGGTGCAGATCGCGGCCGATTTCGCGGAAGAGCGCCCTCTGGTCTTTATCGGCGGCGCGGTCGCGGCAGGCTTTGCCCTCTCCCGCCTGCTGAGAAGCTCCACACTCGATGACGAAAGCGGCGAGGAATGAACATCGAGCGCGGCATCGGCACGGTTTTCTCTGAGCTGCTCGGCGAAATCTCGGCGCTGGTTCGCAATGAAATCCGGCTGGCAAAGGCGGAGGCTGCCGACAAGGTGCGCCGGATGGCGCTCGGGCTCGCTTTGGTGGTCGGCGGGGTCTTCCTGCTGCTTCTGGCGGTGGTATTTCTTCTCGAGGCTGCGGTCGGGGGTTTCATGCTGCTGGGTCTGAATTTTGCGCTCGCTTCCCTCGCGGTCGCAGTCATCGGTCTGATTGCGGCCGGTGTCGTAACGTGGCTCGGCTTGGCGCGGCTGAAGATCGGCAAGCTATCCGAAACCAAGACGGCGCAGCAGGTCCGGCAGGACGCTGCAACCGTGCGTTCGCAGATGCGTGCTCTATGAGTACGGAAGCGGACGAGCTGGAGCGGGCATCGGAAGAGCATCGGGCGCGGATCGCGGCTCTGGTGGATGAATTGCGGAGTCATGTGACCCCCGGCGAAATCGTTAACCAGCTTGTGGGTCGGGATGCAGGCCAGGAGCTGGTCCGGTATCTGACTTGGCAGGCCGGCCGCCAGTTCCGGAAAAATCCCG
>JBJMVL010000070.1:0-30446 GCA_045810735.1 Alphaproteobacteria bacterium | reverse complement strand
GGATACCGGCAACCGTAAGTGGGGCCGGCCGTACCTCACACGCGAGTTCTTTTCCCGCGCAGCCGAAACAATGGGCGAGCAGATCGTGCTTATTCTGGCCAAGCGCGCTGGGCGCTATATTGCCGGCGCGCTGAATTTTTCCGGCGAAGGCGTGCTGTTCGGCCGCAACTGGGGCGCGACCGAGTTCATTCCCTTCCTGCATTTCGAGACCTGCTACTATCAAGCCATCGAGTACGCGATCACGCACCGACTGTCGCGTGTTGAAGCCGGCGCGCAGGGTGAGCACAAACTCCTCCGTGGGTACCTGCCGGTGCCGACCTACTCCGCGCATTACATCGCCCATCCCGGCCTCCGCCGCGCCGTCGCTGATTATCTTAAAGCCGAGCGTGCCGCCGTGGCGGAAAGCATGGACCTGCTCGCCGAGCACGGCCCGTTCAAGCGTTCCTGATTCGTTAAGCCTAGGACTTGACCCAAACAACCGTCGAAACGAGAGTCCTTTCTCGCGCGGACGCGCACAATGATGTCGCCTTTAGGCGACCATGCCGGCGGGGACCATGCCGTACGACGTCAACAACATCTTCGCCAAAATCCTGCGCAATGAGTTGCCATGCGTGAAGGTGTACGAGGACGAGCACACCCTCGCCTTTCTGGACCTCATGCCAAGTGCCGACGGCCACACGTTGGTGATCCCCAAGGCGCCAGCAAAAGAGATATTCGACCTTTCCGCCGATGGCGTGGCCGCGCTTATGCGAACAACGCAGAAGGTGGCGAAGGCAGTGAAGCGCGGACTCAACTGCTCGGGTCTCATGCTGGTACAGCTGAATGGCGCAACGGCAGGGCAAAGCATCCCGCACTTGCACTTTCACATCTTGCCACGCGAAGAGGGTTTGAATTTGGATTTACACGGCCGGACCATGAAAAAGCCGGAAGAGCTCGAACCGATCGCCGCCAAAATCCGCGCGGCGCTATAGGGAAAGCCTTTGCACCGGCGCGTCATCGTGGAATGATTGCGACAAGCAAACAGGGGCACTCTCATGAAATTCGTGCTGATTTTTGCTGTGTTGGCAGCAAGCTTTCTCGCGTTCACCGGCGTCGGCGTCCGAGCCGCAAACGTCTCGAAATCCGCTGACTATTGCATCAAGAACGGCGGCGTGGTGCAGACGCGCATTCCCGAATACGGCACCAACGGGGGCGAACCGCTGATCCTTTCCGGCCGCGCCGATTTTTGTCAGTTCACGGCGAAAGACGGCAGCCAAATCAACCTGTTGCTTAGCACGTTGTGGACGAAGCAGCCGACTTTGGCAGCACTCGCATATTACGCGCAGGAACAACTTGGCGACGGTTGCAATGGCAACCCCGCTTCCTGCTATTGCTCGCAATTGGGCGGAAGCGATCTGTTCGGCGGCGTGAATGCGGCCGGCGGTGGCTGGGTTCTTGAAGGCGATCCCAACGACGTGCTGGAAGCGTGCATCTTCCCCGATCTGTCATCGATCGATTCTTGGGGCCTTGCGTACCATTCCGTCGACACGATACGCGGCAAGGACCTGTCCAAAGTGCTGAGGTACGAAAATCCCTACAACGCTGCGCGAGCCCATCGACCGCCAAAGCCTGGCCGTCGGGCCTGAACGGGCATCGCAGAAAATGTAGAGAATCACAAACGATAACAAGCGCTACGCTATTTCTGCTCCAGTCGCAGTGCTTTCGTGTCGTATTCTTCGGCGAGATCGTTGAGAGCGTCGATGGCAGAGCGGTCATTCACCGAACGCGCAAGTCGTCGGCAACGTGCGGCCTGCGCACGCAATGACGATGCCTGCCGGCTGTCGGTGATATCGAGCAGCATGTTTACCGCGCCGCGGAATGAACCATCCGGAGCGAACAGCGGGGTAGGATAGGGCTGAAAGGTCACGCGAGTGCCGTCCGGCCGCTCCGCGACTGCGATAACGCCACGCACCTGCTGCCGGGTTTTAAGGGCCTCCGCCATCGGGCACTGGTCGTGCGGCAGAAAGTCGCCGAGCTCTGTGTAGAGCTTCCAAGTGACGCACCAGCGATCCTGTCCAACGACAGGCGTGCGCCCTGCGAAATCAATGCAGGCCGCGTTAAAATACCTGATAATGCCCTCTGCGTCCGTGACGTAGATCGGCGCGGGCAAGGAGCTCAGCGCCGACAGCAATCCGTTGTCACCGCTTTTGAGCGCGGCGATCGCTTCATCGAGTACGGCCTCGGCCGATAGAGTGGTTTCTAGCACCGGGACTACACCTTACGCCCGAACGATTAACGCCCTTACAACGGCTTGGTTCCTTGAAGAACGCTTGAGGCCAAGTTCGCCCCTAGACGCTCTCTTCCGCCTTGGGTTTTTTGGGCGGAGGGAGAGCCTTGGGGGCGCGGCGGGCGGCGGCATCTGCGTCGGTGACGAATTCGAAGACCAGCTTGTCCGCTTCGCGGTCGAGCAGCACGCGCACCGTACCGCCGTTCTTGAGCTTGCCGAACAGGATCTCGTCGGCGAGTGGCTTCTTGATGTGATCCTGGATCACGCGCGCCAGCGGCCGCGCGCCGAAGGCATCGTCGTAGCCCTTTTCGCCCAGCCAGCGCGTCGCTTCGGGCGTAACATCGAACGTCACGTCACGATCGGTGAGCTGCGCCTCCAGTTCCAGCACGAACTTCTCGACCACGCGATCAATCGTGTCGCGGCCCAGCGCCGCAAACGCGATCGTTGCGTCGAGGCGGTTGCGGAACTCCGGTGTGAACAGCTTCTTGATTGCCTCTTCGTCCTCGCCAGTGCGCTTGCCGCGGCCGAAGCCGATAGCTTCTCTCGCGGCGTCCGAAGCGCCGGCATTGGTGGTCATGATGAGAACCACGTTGCGGAAATCGATCTTCTTGCCGTTGTGGTCGGTCAGCTTGCCGTGATCCATCACCTGCAACAGAATATTGAACAGGTCCATGTGCGCCTTCTCGATTTCATCGAGCAGCAGCACGCAATGCGGATGCTGATCTACGCCGTCGGTCAGCAGCCCGCCCTGATCGAAGCCGACATAGCCGGGGGGTGCGCCGATGAGCCGGCTCACCGTGTGGCGCTCCATGTATTCGCTCATGTCAAAGCGCAGCAGTTCCACGCCCATGATGGAGGCGAGCTGCTTGGCGACTTCCGTTTTGCCAACGCCGGTGGGACCTGAGAACAGATAGCAGCCGATGGGCTTCTCCGCCTGACGCAAGCCGGCGCGGGAAAGCTTGATCGCCGAAGCAAGCGCGTGGATGGCATCGTTCTGGCCAAACACAACGCGACGCAAGTCTTCTTCGAGATTGCGCAGCTGCTCGGCATCGGATTTGGAAACGGATTTCATTGGGATGCGCGCCATCTTGGCGACCACTTCCTCCACCTCCTTCACGCCAATCACTTTCTTGCGGCGCGATTCCGGCAACAGCATCTGCGAAGCGCCGGTTTCGTCGATTACGTCGATCGCTTTGTCCGGCAGCTTGCGATCATTGATGTATTTGGCAGACAGCTCCACCGCGGTTTTCACCGCCTCGGCCGTGTAGCGGACCTTGTGGTATTCTTCGAAGTAGGGCTTCAGCCCCTTCAAAATCTTGATGGTGTCCGGCACCGTGGGCTCGGCCACATCGATCTTCTGAAAGCGGCGAACCAGCGCGCGGTCCTTTTCAAAATACTGGCGGTATTCCTTATAGGTCGTTGAGCCCATGCAGCGCAGCAGTCCCGCCTGCAACGCTGGCTTGAGAAGATTGGACGCGTCCATCGCACCACCCGAGGTGGCGCCGGCGCCAATCACTGTGTGGATTTCGTCGATGAACAGGATGGCGCCCTTGATGCCTTCCAGTTCCTTCACAACGGTTTTCAGCCGCTCCTCGAAATCGCCCCGATATCGGGTACCGGCGATCAGCGCGCCCATATCGAGCGCGTAAATTGTGGACTCGCGCAGCACTTCAGGCACTTCCCGCTTGACGATCTTGCGTGCGAGCCCTTCGGCGATGGCCGTTTTGCCTACGCCGGGATCGCCGACAAATAGCGGATTGTTCTTCTGCCGGCGGCAAAGAATTTGGATCGTCCGCTCGACTTCCGGCTCCCGCCCGATCAGGGGATCGATGCGGCCTGACTTCGCCTTCTCGTTGAGATTCACGCAATACGCTTCGAGCGCTTCGGTGCCCTGCTTGTTCTGTTTGTCGCCGCTGTCTTCATCGTCGTCGGCGCCGCGCACGGACTTCTGCTGGCTCATGCCTGGCCGCTTGGCGATGCCGTGGCTGATGTAGGACACGGCGTCGAGCCGCGTCATATTCTGCTCCTGCAGGAAGAATACGGCATGACTTTCGCGCTCCGTGAACAGCGCCACAAGAACGTTGGCGCCCGTCACCTCGTCACGGCCGGAATTCTGCACATGCAGCACCGCGCGCTGCACCACGCGCTGGAAACCGGTGGTGGGCTTGGCGTCCTCGCCGTCCTCGATCACCAGGGTAACCAACTCCTCGTCAACGTATTTCCGTAGCGAGACTCGCAGCGCATCTAGATTGACATTGCAGGCTTTCATCACCTGCTGCGCGTCACCATCGTCGATCAGCGCGAGAAGGAGATGCTCGAGCGTCGCATATTCATGGTGGCGATCGCTCGCCAGCTTGATGGCGCGATGCAGGGCCTGTTCGAGGCTGCGCGAGAGAGAGGGCATACGTGAACGCTACTCTTTTTCCATGGTACACTGCAAAGGATGCTGATGCCGACGGGCAAATTCAATAACCTGCGCCACTTTGGTTTCCGCAACCTCGTAAGTGAACACCCCGCAAATCCCAACTCCGTGGCGGTGAACGTGCAACATAATCTGCACTGCTTCGTCCCGGCCCTTGTTGAAGAATCGCTCCAGAATGTGAACGACGAACTCCATCGGCGTGTAATCGTCGTTGAGCAGCAGGACTTTGTACAGGCTTGGCTTTTTCGTCTTGGGACGTGTTTTGGTCGCGACACCGGTGCCCGTGCCGCTGTTCTGGCCCGTCTTATCGTCGCGCTTATCTCTCATCGAATGCGCAGTATAAGCACGAAAACATGCAACTCCCTAGCGCGTTGGAATGGCTGAGGGCGCCGGGCTTCGGAAAACTTCTTCCGCGCCCAGTACCCGACAACGAGATGTATGTGCGGCGCCGCAAAAGTGAAAGGGCCCGGGAAACATCCCGGGCCCTTTCTGAACCGTTCCGCTTTGGGGGAGGAGCCGCGGAACGATATTTGTTCTGTTACTTAGGCGTGACGCGCCGTCTGCACGACCTCAGCCCAAGCCTGAATGCGGCCCTGAATCGGCTCGAATGCTTCCTTCGTGGCGGAGAGCATGATTTCGTTCAGCCGATTGACTTGGCCGACGTAGGTATCGAAGGCGCTCTTCGCGAAATCGCTCTGGATTTCGATCGCCTCATTTACCGATTTCGCACCCAGCACGGCCTTGGTCGCTGCAATCGTCTCTTCCACCGACTGCTTCGAGAAAAGGTACATTTCATTCTGAAGCGTCTCGACGCCCTTGCCCGCGGCGTTCGCGGACTTCACATACGCCTCGACCGTTTCCTTACCGAAGCCCAGCACCTGATCGTAGCCCTTCACGGCCTTTTCGAAGCCATTTTTGAAGGCGTCTGCGCCGTTCTTCGCCACTGCTTCGGCCGTATTTTTGAAATTATCGCCGGCCGTTTTCGTTTTCGTTGCCATTGGATGGGTCCTCTTTCCAAAAGCACCGCCGGCCGGCACTATGCGACCATGCTGCGGTGCAACATGACTTATATGCAGTGCAGCATGTGAGCTGTCAAGAGCCGGAAGAGACCGGTTGGCCGCAGTTGTGCATTTCCTAGGGACCGCAGGAGGAAACACCTTCGTGCTATGGAAAGGTTAATGGAACGTAAACGCCCGTACCATAAGGTGAATTCCTGATCTGCAGGATTGCAAATGCCCCATTTTGATCGCATTCTGCACCTTGGGCCTACAAACCGGTTCAAATGGGTATGCGTATGAAGGGATGGCGGGCTGCCAGTCGAGGCTTATGGTCCCGTGCGGCTTATGGGCTGGCGCCGCTTTTGGTCGGAGTTGCGTTTCTTGGTCAGCCGGCTTTGGCCCACGCGCACCACCATTCCTATCATTCCGCCTCTCGCTCGACACACCACGCCTGGCGCACGTCTCGGCGGAGCGTGTCCGTGGGATGGGTCCGTCGCGCCGACTGGGGCAGCCCAACCAATCCCTCCAAGGATGCGGAACTTGTGCTCGATGGCCGGACCGGCCGGGTTCTGTACGCCCGCAACACCGATGCCCAGCGGCACCCAGCCTCCCTCACCAAGATGATGACGCTTTATCTGCTCTTCGACGCGCTGAAAAAAGGGCAGATGAACTTGAACACCCCGATTTACATATCGACGCATGCCGCCCTGCAGAACCCCACCAAGCTGGGTCTTCGGCCAGGCGATTCCTTGCCTACTGATATGGCAATCCGCGCGGCGGTGGTGCTTTCTGCCAACGATATCGCGGTGGCCATCGCTGAAGCGCTTGGCGGCACGGAATCACATTTTGCCGAGCTGATGACGCAACGCGCGCACGAGCTTGGCATGCGCAATACGTTCTACCACAACGCTTCGGGCTTGCCCGACGACCGGCAAATCACCACCGCCACAGATCTCGGTATTTTGGCCCGTCACCTGGCTTACGACTTCCCACAATATTTCCATTACTTTTCACTGCCGGGTTTTGAATTCCGCGGCCGCGTTCACATGGGCCACGACAACCTGCTTGGCCGTTATGCGGGAACTGACGGAATCAAGACCGGCTACACCAACGCTTCCGGCTTCAACCTCGTTTCGTCCGTTGTTCGTGGCGGCGCGCACGTCATCGGCGTGGTGATGGGCGGTTACAGCGCGCATCGCCGCGATATGGAAATGATGCGCCTGCTCGAATGGACGTTTGCCCAGATCAGCGCGCAGCCGACGCTTGTGGCGCGGGCGGAAGTGCCATGGCAGACAATGGCACTACGTTCGAATGCGGCGCCGGTGGTCGCCGGTTTCCAGTTCGGCCAGGCGGCGTCTCAGCCACTGCCGATGCAGCAGTACGCGTCACTGGCTCCGCGAAGCGAGATGGATGAGGACGCGGCCGAATCGCGGGCCGACGAGGACGAAATTGCGAAGATCATAAACACCGCGCCCCCCAAGCCGCAGGTCGGTGCGCAACCCATCGCTCCACGACCCGCGCCCCTGAAACCCAGCGCGAATTTGGCGATGATTTCTTCGCCGGCAGAGGTGAATTTTCCGCAGGTCAAACCGGCTGCCGCACCGGCAGTGAGTGCGCCGAATGTAATTCCGACGCCGCGTGACAACACTATGCCTGTGGCACTTGCCTCGTACCAGACGGCCAATCTACCGGCGGTTTCGCCGATGCCGCGCGGCGGCTTCAATCCGACAATCGCCAAACCCAGCGCAGCGACACCGAATGCATCACTGGCTAAGGCCGCAACCCCCGCCCCCGTCACGCAGCATGGCTGGACCATCCAGATTGGCGCGTTTGGCGACGTGCCCACCGCTCGCGCCGAACTTGCGGCCTATGCGGAAAAATCAGCCGAGAAACTTGGTCAAGCCGAACGGATTGTTGTTCCGTACACAGGCTCGGATGGCAAAACCATGTATCGCGCACGGTTCGGCAGTTTTGCCGAGCAGGAGGCGCGCGAGATCTGCATGGCGCTCACCCATAAGGGACACAGCTGCTTCGCCTCGACCTTGGCGCACTAGCTCAGCAGCACATCCTTTGCTTCATTGATCTTCGCTGCGAGGTAATCGGTGCCGCCGCGGTCGGGATGCAAGTTTAACATGAGTTTCTTGTAGGCGGCGCGGATTTCCTCTTCCCCGGCACCGGCTGAAAGCCCCAGCACGCGATACGCTTCGTCGCGGGTCATGCCGGAACTCGCGCGCCCTTGCTGCTGCGATGACGTTTTCTCGTCCGCCGTCCCGCGCCAATCGGCGCCAAGGCGACGATCGAGGTAGGCTTCCAGCAGCCGTGCGGTTTCGGAATCGGCCGGGCGAGCTTCGGTATAGAAGCGCAGCACATCGTCATCCGTGAGTTGATTCAGCGCGTGGCCTGCGAATGCGCCCTTCAGCACGCGCCCGCGCATCTCACCGGTATCGTGATCGAGCTCCATGTGCAGCCAATCGGTCGCGACGCGCGTGGTTTGGCCGGTTTGCGTGCGCGGGCCCCCGCCGGGATGTGGGAAATGCCAATGAGGCCAGCCGCCAGGCCACACCCGTCCGCCGGTGAACACGCCATAGGCCATGCTGCCAAGCAGCACCGCCACCGGGACGATGCCGCGCACGAGGAAGAACGCAGCCGCGAGCACCAGCGCGCCCGCGCCCAAATAGCGCAGAGTTTTCACCAAAGCCTTCGGATCGGCGCGGGTAAAGCCGTGCAGCAGGATGAGAATAAGGACCAGCGCGAAGGCGCCGATCAGCAGATCGATCATTCGCGTTTTGTGTCGATGGAACGCGCGAGCCGCAACACGTCGCCGCCGGTGAGTTCGGCGAAGCGGTTAAGCGCCGAGCTGCCGCCGGCCGCATACACCGCTGCTGCGCGCAAAAGATCGCGCAAGCTTCGTGGCGCATCAGAATCGAAGCGCGCATATACGCCGTGCGTCAGCCGGGCGACTTCGCGGAATATGGTTGCGGCATTGGGATCATCCCCTTCGTGGAACATGAAAGCCGGCACCCCGAGCAGCGCCAGCGCACCCGCCTCCTTCGCCACCACATCCGGGTTTTCCTCGAAGCAGTCACCGACATAAACCAGCGCGCCAACCTTGGTGCGGCGCGCTTCTTCGGCGGCATGCGCCAGCACACGGCGCAGTTGCGTGAAGCCGCTGCGCGTACCGACACCGCGCATGCGCGCGGCGAGCGCCGACGGAGTGGTGGTCCACTCGCTCACCTCAAACTCCCCGCGCCCGCGGAAATAGACCAGCTGCACACCCAACCCGCCGATGGATTGCGCCACCTCGAACATGTCGCTCTGAATTTCAGTTGCCGCATCCCAGGTGAATTGGCGGCTCATGGTGGCATCGACCGCGAAAATCAGCCGGCCCTTGACCTGCGCCAAGGTGGGTGTACGCGTGGCGACATTCAGAAATGCCGCAATATCCTTGGACGACGAACGCTTGACGGGCAGATTGGCCATGGTCCCTCCGCTCACCTGATCTTGGTGCTCGGCAGCGAGATTCCAAGCCTACCCCGCCAACGCCACCGGCTCACGGAGGAGTTGTGGCAGGCCCAGGGCATGGACCAGCTCTCGTACCTCCTGCCGCGCGGCGAGCGTGGACATGGACAGCGAAACACTGAGCCCCGGCTGTGGCAGGTCCAGCATGGTGAGTCCCAGAGGGAACAACTCGCGGAAGATGACGCGCTCGCCGAATCCCTTGGTCAGCCGGAAGCCGATACGCTGCGCCAACGTCGCGATGGCATCGCCAAGCCGCTTCTTGTTGCGCGCTTCGGTGGACGCCACGCGGTTGCGCATCACCACCCAATCGAGCGCGAGCTTTCGCGCCATCAGACGCCGCTTGCGGCAATCCCAGACGAAATCGCTGTATACGCTCGGGCCCTTGATCTCGAAGGTCGCCGGATCGAGGTGCGCCAGCAGGTCGAAGTCGACGAAGCTGTCGTTGAGAGGCGTGACCAATGTATCGGCGGCGGCGTGGCCGGCGCGGGAGAGCGGCGTATCGGCACCCGGAGTATCGATGACCAGGATTTCGAATCGCGGCGCCGCCTCGGCCAGCATCTGGGAGAATACTTGCACGCCATCTTCCAGACCACTGTTGTTCGGCAAATTTAACAGCTCTGGCGAGGGCAGGTCGCGGCCGGTCTTGGCGCGCCAGTCAGCGCGATTCTCCAGATGCCGGCTGAAACTCCTCTGGCGTACATCGAGATCGATGGCGCCTACGCTCCGGCCTTCCCGTGCCAGTGCCACAGCGACATGAATGGCAGCGGTGGTCTTCCCAGACCCACCCTTCTCATTCCCGAAAACAACAACATGCGCCATGGTTAGCCACGTACTTCGACTCACATATTCTATCCTACCTGACCGGATTCCCATCAGTCGTGCAAAGGCACGTAAAACATCCGATCCAAATCTCTGGTGCGCTCAAGCGTAAACTCGACTTGGCAGGCTAGGACGTCCGCACCTGCGATGGGCTGCTCTGCCGCGACGGGCCTTATCAGGCCAAGACAGGTCTCCTGAACGTAATTTTCCCAAAGCTTCTGAGTTCGTGCGAGCTGCTTTTCCGCAGGAGTGCCCGCGAGCATCTTCTGTACCGATTTGTACTTCGCCCTCAACTCCTCTTGTGCGTTGGAAAGCGCCGGCTGCAAGCAGGCTACTGCTTCCTTTGCGTTCATGTTGTCCATGCACACCGTCCCCCGTCCGCTCATGGCGTACGCCGGCAGGGCCGGAATAATCGTGGTGGCCACGAGCAGGGCACAGACGGGTTTCATTTCTGCTCTCCATTCCGCTTTTGCAGAGTTATCCTAAATCCCATCCCCGGCTCCCCCGGCCAGCAATGAGGCGTTGCCGCCGGCGGCGGTGGTGTTGACGGTGTAGGTGCGCTCGAGTGCAAAACGCAGCAGGTAATGCGGCCCGCCGGCCTTGGGTCCGGTGCCGGAAAGCCCCTCGCCGCCGAAGGGCTGCACACCCACCACGGCGCCGATCTGATTGCGGTTCACATACACATTGCCCACCTGCATCCGGTCGCGGATGAATTTCGCGGTTTCGTCGATGCGGCTATGGATGCCGAGCGTGAGCCCGTAGCCGGTGGCGTTGATGGCGTCACACACATCGCCGAGCCGGTCCGCCGAATAGCGCACGATGTGCAGGATCGGCCCGAACACTTCCCGCTTCAGCACGCCGATGGAATCGATGGCAAACACATGCGGCGGAAAGAACACGCCATCCGCCAGCGAAGAATCCACCGCCAGCTTGCGCAACAGCTTGGCTTCGCGCGTCATCCGATCCGCGTGTTCCTGTAGACCGTCACGCGCCTCTTCATCGATCACCGGGCCGATATCAGTGGAAAGCTCGAACGGATCGCCGAGCGTCAGCTCGTCCAGCGCGCCCAAAATTATCTCCTGCATCTTGTCCGCGGTGTCTTCCTGCAGGAACAGCACGCGCTGCGCGCTGCAGCGCTGACCCGCGCTGTCGAAGGCAGAAGCGTTCACGTCGCGCGCCACCTGTTCCGGCAGCGCGGTGGAATCCACGATCATCGCGTTCATGCCGCCTGTTTCGGCGACGATGGCGGGCAGCGCGCCGTCACGCCCGGCCAAGGCGCGGTTGATGACAATGGCGGTTTCGGTCGAACCGGTGAACGCCACGCCGGCAAGGCGATTGTCTGACAGCACGATGCGGCCGATCTTCGAACCGCGGCCGGGCAACAGATGCAGTGCCTCGCCCGGCACGCCGGCCTGATGCAGCAGCCTGATCGCCGCGGCAGCAATCAGCGGCGTGCGCTCGGCGGGCTTGGCGAGCACCGTGCAACCCGCAGCAAGCGCCCCTGCCACCTGACCGCTGAAGATCGCCAGCGGAAAATTCCATGGCGCCACGCAGAAGAACGGCCCACGGCCATGCAGCATCAGTTCGTTGGATTCGCCGGTAGGACCAGGCAGCTGAATGGGCTGCTCGAATTTGGCACGCGCCTGATGCGCGTAGTAACGCAAGAGATCGGCCGCTTCGCGCACCTCACCCAACGCATTCGGTAAGGTCTTGCCGCCTTCGCGCACAGCAAGCGCCATTAGATGCGCGCGGTTCTCCTCGAACAGATCGGCGGCGCGCTCGAGGATTTTGGCCCGCGCCGCGCCGCGGAGTGAATCCCATTCGTGCTGAACGCGGCACGCCGCTTCGAGCGCGGCTTTCACATCGTCATCGGTGACTTCCGAAACTTCGCCAATCTTACGCGTGCGATCCGAGGGATCGAACACCGGATGCTTGGGATGCGGCGGCTCCTTGCCGGAGATGATGGGGCCAGCTGTTTGCTTTTCCTGAATGCTGGCGAGCATCGCGTCGCGCATCGGCAGTTCAATCGCCGGATCGCTCCACAGGAAGCCGGACGAATTCTTCCTGTCTGGCAGCAGATCGACGGGCTTGGGAATATTGGAATTGCGGTATGGACGCTTGGAAGTCAGCCGCTCCACCGGATCGGCGATGATCTCCTCGATGGGCGCATCTTCATCGGCGACGCGATTGACGAAGGAGGTATTGGCGCCGTTCTCAAGCAATCGCCGCACCAGATACGCGAGCAGGTCCTCGTGAGTCCCAACCGGCGCGTAGATGCGGGTGCCGCCGCTGGCCGCTGTTCCTCTGATTTCGCGATAGAGGTCGTGCAGCGCTTCGCCCATGCCATGCAGGCGCTGATACTCGAAATCGCTACGCCCGTTTGCGAATACTTGAATGGCGGAGAGTGTGTGCGCGTTGTGGGTGGCGAATTGCGGATAGATTGTATCTCCGGCCCCGAGAAGCGCACGGGCGGCCGCCAGGTACGACGTGTCGGTCGCCGCCTTGCGGGTGAATACCGGATAATCCGCAAGGCCTAGTTCCTGGGTGCGCTTGATCTCCGTATCCCAATAAGCGCCTTTTACCAGACGCACCGGAATGCGGCGCTGCTGCCGTTTGGCGAGATCGGCCACCCACGCGATGACCGGGAGCGCACGCTTTTGGTAGCCCTGCACCGCTAGGCCCAATCCGCTCCAGCCGCGCAAGTCGCTCGCGTCGCCCATTGCCTCGAACACATCGAGCATGAGATCGAGCCGTTCGGCTTCTTCCGCATCGATCGTGAGGGCGAGATTGCCGGCACGAGCCTGCGCCCCCAGCGCTACCAACTGCGGCAGCAGCTCGGCCATGATGCGTTCGCGTTTGAGCCATTCGTAGCGTGGGTGCAGCGCCGACAGCTTCACCGAAATGCTGGGCCGCTCGAACACGGATTCGCCGTGGTCCGGGAACGCGCGCGCGATGGCGTTCAGCGCATCGCGATAGGAAACATGGTATCGCGCCGCGTCATGCTTGGTGTAGGCCGCCTCACCGAGCATATCGAAGGAGAAGCGGGAGCCTTTGTCGGCGTACTCGCGGGCGCGCTTCAGCGCCTCTTCGATTCCACGGCCGAGCACGAACTGCCGCCCCAGAATACGCATCGCGTAAGTCACCGCATTGCGGATCACCGGCTCGCCGGAGCGCGCCACCAGCTTCTTCCAGATGCCCTGTAAATCCCACTTTGCCGCCTCGTCCAGCTCGAGAACACGTCCTGTTAGCATCAGTCCGAAGGTCGACGCATTCACGAAAAGCGAGTCCGATTTGTTCATATGGCGCGCCCAATCGCCCATGCCGAGCTTGTCCCTGATCAACCGATCGGCGGTGGCGGCATCGGGCACCCGCAGCAGCGACTCGGCCAAGCACATCAGCACCACGCCTTCTTCGCTGGAGAGGGCATATTCCTGGGTGAAAGCGTCGATGCCGCTGCGCTTGTCTTTGGCGGAGCGGATGCGGGTGACGAGGTCGCGCGCTAGGGCTTCGGCTGCGGTGCGTTCGGCGGGTGTGAGCCGCGCCTTGGGGATCAGGGTTTCGACAAAGCGGTCTTCGTCGGCGAGATAGGCATCGGAAATGGCTTTGCGAAGCGGGTTCATGGCTGGGTGTGTGTGCTGGAATTGAGGGCAGAATTCTAGCCCTTGGGCGTGGCACCGCGCTAATGTTGCGGCATGGGCGGAGAGCCGGAAATTGTCAGCACCATTGCAGAGTTGCGGTGCCGCCTTGCCGAAGCACGGAACGCAGGCGGGCGCGTTGGGCTCGTGCCCACCATGGGAGCCCTCCACGAGGGGCACTTGAGCCTGGTGCGCGAGACCAGAGCGCGTTGCGGCACCACTGTGGTGAGCATCTTCGTCAACCCGACTCAATTCGGACCCAACGAGGACTTCGCCCGGTATCCGCGGACGTTCGAGTCGGATTGCGCCAAGCTGGCGGGCTTGGCCGACGTGATCTTCGCGCCCTCGGTCGCCGAGATGTATCCGGACGCGTTCGCCACGCGTATCGACGTCGGCAGGCCGGCTTTGGGGCTGGAATCGGATTTCCGCCCGCGCTTCTTTTCCGGCGTCGCGACCGTGGTGGCGAAGCTGCTGATCGCCTGCATGCCCGACGAAGCAATTTTCGGGGAGAAAGATTACCAGCAGCTGCTGGTTATCCGCCGCCTCACCGCCGATGTTGGCTTGCCCATTGATATTGTGGCCGGTGAAACCGTTCGGGAGCCGGATGGTCTGGCGATGTCCTCCCGTAACGCCTACCTTTCGCCGGACGAACGCAAAACAGCCAGCCAACTCAATGTGGTGCTCCGCGAACTAGCGAAGAGAGTTCGGCAGGGAGAAGCCATTGCTTTCGCCGAAGCCTGGGGCCGCGGTGCCTTGCTCAGCGCCGGCTTCAACAGCGTGGACTACGTTGCGGTGCGCGACGCCGAAACGCTCGAGCCTGTCGAAACAGCCGTGCGCCCCTCCCGCGTTCTCGCTGCGGTAAAGATCGGCAGCACCCGGTTGATCGACAATTTTCCCATCTAATCTAGGCTTTCACGGCGAACCCGGAATATGCGAATCGCTCCCCCTTTTGGCTCATTCGCCAAGGGCTCGAGCCAACGTTCGATTTGGCCGTGGGCGTCGGCTCTCAATAAGCTGTCGGGCTGCGCCATCGCACCCCATTCCTTGTAATCCGGCGCGGGCGAACAGATGACAACATAATCTACGGCGCGGCGCTTGAGTGTCGCCCGCTGCTCGGCAGCCGAGCCCGCAAAAATGCTATAAGTGTCGAGAATGCCGGCGGCATTGCGGTGATAAGGGCCGGCTATCGTCGCGTGCGGGGTATAGGCGAGGACCATCGGCCCCATGTCCACAAACGTGGCCACGCGACTCTGGGGCAAGCGCGCCAACTCCCGGAATGCCTTCGGCGCGGTGCACCCTTGCATCCATATCTGTTGAACGGGCGTGTATTGTTGTGCGGCTGGAAGCGACTTCTGGATCTGCTGGCCGACCATCGCATACGTGGCATCGCTTGAGACGAGCACGGCTGCAAATGTGGCGAGCATGCTCGCCGTCCTGCCAAGGCGCACGCGTTCCAGCGCCCAGGTCGCGACAACGACCACACCCGGCGTGGCAAAAAGCAGGGCAAATGCAATGCCACGCATTTGGGCGGAGGCGATTGCAAAGGCCGTGAGCGCGATGGCGCCCAGTACCGCCATGCTTGCGCGGTGCCGCACTGGCAGAAGGAAAATGGCCGCTAGCGCCGCCGCGGCTGCCAACGCGCAGTAGACATACCCGCCGACGAAATCGCCCGGCGCCATTAGCCCCATGGTGAAGGGCGATTGGTCCTCTGCGACGCCCGATAACCAGATCGACCCGAGTCGTGCATCCACCGCCACGTAGGGCCCGTGCAGGCACGCCGGCCCGATCAGCGCCGCAACCGCAAGCACCAAGATGCATAAGCCGGCAGCACCGGCGGCGCGGCGCAGCGGCGTATTCACAACCCCAAGCCCCGTCAGCACGATGATGCCGACGCCGGTGAGCACGCCGAGAGCAGCGTAGAATCCGGAGAAGGTGTCGCAAGCGGCCGAGAAGCGGTAGACCGAGGCCGTCGCACAGGTGAGCAGCAGCAGATTTGCGCCGCCGAAAGTCGCGCCGAAGGCTGCAACATTCCCGGCAATACGCGGCCCGAAGGTCCACCACACGGCAAGCGCCATTAGTGCCACCAGCACATAGGGCAGCGTCTCGAGACCGACTGCCAGACTGAGAGCGGCCATCGCTCCCGCGAAAATGCCGGCCCGGCGCGAGCGATCGATGTCGATCAGGAAGGCTGCGAAGCTTAATCCCAACGCCAGTTGCACGTTGTGGTGATCGATGTTGCCAGGTTTGAACGGCGTCATCGCGGCCACGCAACTGGCGCCAAGCGCCAGCGTGAACAGCGCACCCATGCGCCCCGTCAGCCGCTGTGCAATATGCGTCAGGGCGAACAGCACCGGTAAGAGCGGAAGGAGCGGCCAAACATAGAGCGCCCATGCTTCCGCTGTTTTGGGATTGGTAAACAGGCGGAACAACAGGAGGAGTCCCGCAATGCCCGCGTCCACCAGCCGCGACCAGTGCATGGGCAGACCGTAAGGCGCGTTCATCCGCCACTGGGTCGTGTCGAACCATGATTGGCCGTGCAGGAGATCGCGCACCTGCACGAGCCGCATAGCATCGTCGGGCGAGAGGATCAGCCCCCCTGGGGTTTGTGCCGCCTTTAGCACAAGCAAGAAGGCGAGGCCGAGCCAGGTAAACACGACCAGGCGGCCGAAACCCGCATTGTCCGATTCTGCTGTCAAGGCTTCGCACTCAAAGGGTGCGGGAAGCTAACCTGACGCGGCTTTCCAGCCGGTAAACCTAGAGCAACCCCAGTGCAGCCAATTCGGCCCTGAGGCGCGGCGGCAAGTGCTTGCCGCCTTTGACCATGCGCGCGTCGACCGGGGCGTCCTTGGCGGCCAGATAGCGCCACCCCTGAAACGGGCGGCAGTAGCGCGGGATCAGGTGGACCAGCTTCGGCTGGTAGACCAGCCCGCAATGCGGCACGCCGCTCTTGGTCACGGCCCGCAGCTCAAGCAATCGCTGGCGGACAGCAATTTGCCCTCGGATCACCCAGTAGAGCGAACCGCCGTCGAGCAACTCTCCCGCGCGCTTCGGTGTCATGCGCGTGACATGGATCAACTCCAATGGCTTACGCTTCTTCTTCAACTCGGCGAGGCGCCGCTCCTGCCAGTCGGCCAAATCTTCGATGGAATCGCAGCCGACGCAGAGCTTGATGAGATGCAACGTCATGCCGCTTCTGATTTCTCTTTCGCAAAGCGAACGATCACCGCACCCTCGTTCACCTGATCGCCGGGCGAGACATCGACGGTGGCGACCAGCGCGTCGGCGGACGCTGACAAGGTATGTTCCATCTTCATCGCTTCGAGCACGGCGAGCGGTTGCCCGCGCTTCACTGTTTCGCCGGCACGCACCAGCACCTGAATGACCTTACCCGGCATGGGCGCGGTGACGCGGTCGGCGGCACTGCCCTGCTCTTCGGCGTGGGCGAATGGATCGTAAAGCGACAACGTCCAGGTCTCGCCGCGCTCGAACACCGCGATGTCGCCGGATTTCAGACACATGGCGTCCACATGCGAGGCGGTGCTTGTCTTTCCACCAACAACGTCAAGGCTGCCGTCGTGGCGATGGATCAGCTGCACCGATTTGCGCTTGTCGCCGACCACGAAGTCGACTGCCTCGCGTGCTTCACCGGCCAGACGGAATCCATCATCGTGGTCCCACGGATCATTGGTGTGGTGCGCCCGCTCGCGTTCGTGAACCAGAAACAGCGCGGCTTCGGCCAGCAGATGCTCCGGCGGCTCGGATTTCTGCGGGATCAGTTCGGCCTGGTGATGAGGGATAAAGCCGGTGTCGATCTCGCCGGCGACAAAATCGGGATGTTTCAGCGCGCGGATGAGGAAGGCGGTGTTGGTGCGCACCCCCGCGATCTGCGTCTCTTCCAAAGCCTGCGCCAGCTTCGCCGCCGCGGCTTCGCGCGTGTCGGCATGGGCAATCACCTTGGCGATCATCGGATCGTAGAACGGCGTCACCGTGTCGCCTTCGCGCACGCCGGAATCCACCCGCACGGAATCTGTCGGCATCTGCAAACGCTCGAGCGTACCGGTGGAAGGCAGGAAGTCCTGTTGTGGATCTTCCGCATAGAGTCGCACCTCCATGGCGTGACCGTGCAATCGAATCTCGCTCTGCTTTAGCGGCAATTTCTCGCCCGCCGCCACGCGCAGTTGCCACTCCACCAGATCGAGCCCGGAGATCGCTTCGGTGACCGGATGCTCGACCTGCAGCCGCGTGTTCATTTCCATGAACCAAAAACGGTCGGCCTTCAGCCCTTCGGACGCATCGGCGATGAACTCAATCGTGCCGGCGCCCGCATAGCCTGCCGCCTTCGCCGCCTTCACCGCCGCCTCGCCCATTGCGCTGCGCATGGCAGGCGGCATGCCAGGCGCTGGCGCTTCCTCGATCACCTTCTGATGGCGGCGCTGCAGCGAACAGTCGCGCTCGAACAGATGCACGGCGTTGCCGTGATTGTCCGCGAATATCTGCATCTCGATGTGGCGCGGACGCGCGACGTATTTCTCGATCAGCACGCGATCGTCGCCGAACGCCGACGCGGCTTCGCGTTTCGCACCTTCCAGCGCCGCGGCGAACTCCGCTTTGGACTCGACACGGCGCATGCCCTTGCCACCGCCACCCGCCACTGCCTTGATGAGCACGGGATAGCCGGTCTTCTCCGCTTCCTCTGCCAGCCGCCTGGGCGATTGGTCTTCGCCGAGATAGCCGGGCACCACCGGCACGCCCGTTTTCGCCATCAGCGCCTTAGCCTGGTCCTTGTGACCCATGGCGCGAATGGCGGAAGGCGGCGGGCCGACGAACACGACACCGGCCGCTGTGCAGGCGTCGGCGAATTTCGCATTCTCCGAGAGAAAGCCGTAGCCGGGATGAATGGCGCCCGCGCCGGTCTGCTTCGCCGCCGCGAGAATGGCGTCGATCTTGAGGTAGCTTTCGCGCGCCGGCGGCGGCCCGATGCGCACCGCTTCATCGGCACACGCGACGTGCAGCGCGTCAGCATCGGCATCGGAATAGACCGCGACGGTCGCGAGGCCCATGCGCTTGGCTGTGCGCATCACGCGGACCGCGATCTCGCCCCGGTTGGCTATAAGGAGCTTGGAGAACATAGCCCCCCGTCAAGGCATTGATTTCGCCCCACAATTTCCTTGAGGTTGTTTTCAGGAAATCGCGTACCCCCTCCCCCCCGCACCCGAATTGTTCGTTTTGTTTTGTGAAAAATCGGGAGGGGGGCCCCCCCCTCCATTCCGGGAATTATCCGGTTGACGTACCATGAGGGATGGCCTATATAGGTTTCGTTAGAGGGAACCGACGCCATGCCTAAGTCTACAAAGCCCAAGAAATTCAGCCTTTCCAACCCGATTTTCCACGATGAGGAAAAGGCGCGCAAGCATCTCGAAAAGGTGCTTTGGGGCGATGCTGGCGCTACTTGTCCACGTTGCGGTCAATTTGGCGAGCGCATTACCAAGCTGGCGGGTAAGTCCACGCGTCCGGGCGTCTACAAGTGCAAGGATTGCCGCAAGCCTTTCAGCGTCACAGTCGGCACTGTCATGGAACGCTCGCACGTTCCCCTGACCAAATGGATTTTGGCCGCTCAATTCATGGCGGACGCCAAGAAATCTATGAGCGCCCTGCAACTGCAAAGGCATATCGGCACCAATTACGAAACCGCTTGGTTCCTGTTTCACAGGCTTCGCGAATGTACGCCCACAGCCGAGCAAGGCGGACCGCTAGGCGGCTTCGGAAAGGTCGTGGAAGCCGATACGACGTGGATCGGCGGCAAGGAATACAACAAGCATCGCAACAAGCGCGGCACTGACATGGCGGACAAGATGTCCAAGAAACAGGTCGTTCACACGCTTGTCGAGCGCGGCGGTCGTGCGCGTTCCAACCATGTTGCCAACGTGACGGGCAAGACGCTTCGCCCCGTCATCATGAAGCAAGTGCATCGCACGTCCACGCTTATGACGGATGAAGGCGGCGAGTATTTCAACATCGGCAAAGAGTTTCATTTCCACGGCAAGGTGAACCATAGCGCGGGCGAATATGTGCGCGGTGACGTTCACAGCAACACGGTGGAAGGCTTCTTTGCCTTGTTGAAGCGTGGCGTTTACGGCCAATTCCACAGCCTGAGCGAAGCGCATTTGCATCGCTACTTGAAGGAATTTGACTGGCGATACAGTGCCCGCCACATGACGGGAGAAGAGCGTGCTGCGAACCTACTTGCTGGCGCAAAGGGTAAGCGGCTCCTCTATCGTCAGCCTGACGAAACCGCTCACTAACAAGCAAAAGGCGCGCGCCTTTACGCGTTGGCGCAAAGCAAACAAGTGATACCGGCGGCTGCAAGCGCAAGGAATGGAGCCGATACACCGATCACGGCTCCGGCAAAGAAAATACGGGAATTGCGAACAAGCACCTTGTTGTTAGCGGCAATGTGATCATCGAAATGAGCGGCCTGTTGGCCTATTGCAAGCTTGAGCGGAGAACCCTTCTCAATGTCCTCGTACCATTGAGAAGGGTTATTGCCGGGTGGCCAGAAATCGACGGGCAGCGCTGTGACGATGCAAAGCGCCGCGCCGATCAGATAGGCCCCTATCGCGACTACCGCTCCAGCAGCCAGCGCATGACTTTCGGCAAAGGCGCTATTGGTTGCGACCGCGATAATTATGCCCGTAGCGACGGCTGTGAATATGCCCGCCAAAACTGCCGCCCGTTGGTCAGCAGACGTGGCCAATGTTACCTGTGCCGCAAGCATGGACTCGCCGTGGCGGCATGCTTCCCGAATCAGGTCCTCGTCTTTAGTCTGCCAATCTGGGATTGCCATTTTACAAACCTTGAAGGAGGAAGCCATGCCAATGACTAGCAAAGGCAGACGCGGCGGAGCAAAAAAGCGAAAGACTACACGAAAAGCCGCGTCCGCACGTGGCGCCGCCAGAAAAAATGTATCGCGGAAAAAACGGGTCGGGGCGGAAGCCCGATCAGGAAAGCTACCGCCAGCATGCGCCGCGATGAAGAAGGTTAGGTCTTAGCCTTCTTTCGTTTTGCGCGCGTAACCTTTGGCCGCTCCCGTTTGGGGCGCGGCTGCGGTGGCGTTTTCAGTAAACAGTGGAGCAGCGCGTCGCGGCGCTGCGAACTGTCAGGAGACTGAGATGTCTGCTTGGTTGAAGGCATTGAAGGCGCTCACCGAAAAGTCGCCAGACGACGACGAGTTGGATTTAGTCACAAAAGAGGCAAGCAACTCCACGAGTGATAGAGCTATGGCGCTTATGAACGCCTCGCTAGTTGACGCGGCGTTGCAGACCCTTATCAAAGGCCACCTGGTTCCTATGAGTAAAGAGGAGTTGGCGTCGCTCTTTGAGCGGGATGGGCCACTCTCATCCTTCTCCAAGTTAATCCGCGTGTCTTTTGCGTTTGGCATGATCAATGATGAGATGAAGCGCAATCTAAACATCGTTCGAGAATTGAGAAATACGTTCGCCCATTCCAGAATCTTTATTACGTTTGAGACGCCAGCAATCGCCACCGCCTGCGGCCTGCTGACCCAGTGGTATACCGAATATAAAGACGTGCCACATGACAAGGACCACCCACGCACAAAATACCTTGGCGCGTCTAGCAGATTAATATCTGTTCTTGGCCGCGCTAACTTTGCTCACCGTACGGGCAAGCTCGTTGAGTTTCCTCTACGGTTTGGCAAGTAGCATTGCTCTGTAGATTTCGGCCACCGACTCCCCCCAAGTCTCTGGCGGGCCTCGCCCGGATCAAAATGGGCAAGCGCCGCCAGCCCCGCTGAAATCATCGCTGGCGTAACCTCAATTTCAGAACGTCGGCCTGTCCCGCTTTCCAATAAAGCACCGGGGGTTGGTACGTCAACCGGATAGTTCCCTCCATTCCCCACCGCACAACATGTTGCGGTTGGCGCATGAAACCGGCAGTCGAATTCACGACCCGTACCTGCGCACGGTTGCATGTCCCTCACTCGTCATGGCCGCGTCGCGAGGCGACCGTGACGAAAGGGGGAAATCGGCTTCGCTATCTTTCATGCGCGGGATTGTAAGGCCGAATATGCAGTGGGGAATGAATTTATTTTCGCCGTTGATCGCAAATGCTTTTTTCGCCGCACAGTGGCGAATGCCGGCCTTCACCGAAGGTGAAAATGCACGTGCAATGTGTCGTGCTATCGCCTGAAAAGGGCACTCGCGTCGGCGAAATGATTGTGCCACAAGCGCCTGCCATTTCGGAGCAGACCTCATGCGGATGATTTGCCTTGCCGTACTTGCCTCGGCCTTGATGACCGGTTCGGCGCTGGCCGACGCCAATAGCGCCTACCTCGCCGCCAACGCCAAGAAGCCGGGTGTGCACGTGACGGCCAGCGGCCTGCAGTACAAGCCGCTCAGCCGCAAGGGCAACAATGCGCAGAAGCCAGGCGGCAGCGATTGCGTCACCGTCAACTACAAGGGCACGTTCATTGACGGCCGCGTGTTCGACCAGTCCCCGCCCGGCAAGCCGATCTCATTCCCGGTGAACGGCGTGATCCCCGGCTGGACCGAGGCGTTGCAGCTGATGCATGTGGGCGAGACGTGGCAGCTCACACTGCCCTCTGACATCGCCTACGGCGCAAGCGGCACGCCCGACGGCACCATCCCACCCAACACCCCGCTGGTGTTCAGCGTCGAGCTGCTGAAGGTCGCGCCGCACTGTTAATCCGCGTTTCGGTTTGACCACGTCCCACGGTGCGCAACTTTGGCCACTTCAGTGGCCAAAGTACGGGCCGGCGAAGCCGCCGAACAGGATGTGCCAGACCAGATAGAACGCGAGGCGAAAGACGATCGGCGTGAACCAGCCGTAGCGCCACAGCAACCAGCCCTCGAACACGTTCGACAGGTACAGTGGCTCGATGGCGGTGAGCGCCACGCTGCTCCAGCGGTGCGCGTGGATGTCGACAATCGTGTACGGCCAGATCTCGTAGAGCGCCACGATCGCGGCCAGCACCCAGAAGATCGGTTGGCGAAAGCGGCGACGGAAGATCAGGACGTGGACCAGCCAGAACGCGATGCACAGCGCGCCGAGCCGCAGCAGATATTCGAGGAAGATCGCGCCGAAGGTGTAGAAAGGGATCGACCACGGCGGCAGCACATGATCCCAGCCGCCGCTGGACAGCGGACTGTTCGAGGGGTGCCAGATGTACATGCCGACGGTGATGAGGCCGTAGAGCGCGCCGGTGGCGATGGCGATCCAGATGCCTTTGCGGTCGCGCGCGCGATCCGCCAGCGGCTCTGGCAAACGGGCCGCGCGGTCGGCCAGCAATCCCAGAAAGCCGATGACCAGAATGGTAGCGACCAGCGGCCAGCTGAATGCGGCCGCCTGTGACTTGATCGGGTACTGGCCGGGATAGAATTCGAACAGCAGCTTGATGGCGACGAGCACCAGCGACGTGCCGGCGAACAGCACTGTCGATCGCCGCGTAAAGAACTCCCGCATCCCTGTCCCCACAACATAGGCCGCGACGCTAGCGCACTATCGCTAGTTTGCGAGCCAACGGATGCGGAATGGCAGTGCTGTCCCGACGGGGACGTTGTCTGCGCTAGACTCAAGGTCCGTTGCGGTAAGGTTATCGAAGATTTAGTTGTGAATCGAATGAGGCAGTATTTCCATCCTGCAACGGACGCTTTCGGAGGATTCAATGAATGAAGTCGACTCGTTGCGAACAGACTATGCAAAACAACTCTGGACGTTGAGTTCGGCGGTTGCCGCTTTTAGCGTCTTGCAAACCATCGCGTACGTCTACAAACTTGCAGATTCATCTTTCCGTGACCAAGTATCTGACGGCTTTGCATATATTGCTCCCGCAATTGTCGTTGCCACGGCGATTTATTGCGGCGCGATCTTCTGGATCGATCGTCGCCAATCTGGCCTTTTGATTTCAATTGACCCGCAACTGAGCGCTGTCGTCAACGAAGTCGCCAAATTGAAGTTGGCGGCAGTGCTCATTTGCGGTGGTGGTGCGCTGCTTGTCAGCGCCTTTATTCGGTACTGCAGTCAAGCGGCGTAACGCCAGCCCGAAACCACGGGCTCACATCCTGAACACGCCGAATTTGGTCTCCGGGATTGGCGCGTTGAGGCAGGCGGAGAGCGCGAGCGATAGCACGCGCCGCGTATCGGCGGGGGCGATGATGCCATCGTCCCACAGCCGCGCGGTGGCGTAATACGGGTTGCCTTCGTCTTCGTATTTCTCGCGGATCGGCGCCTTGAAAACTTCGGCCTGTTCCGGCGTCCATTTGTCGGCGTCGCGATGCACGGTGGCGAGCACGGAAGCCGCCTGCTCGCCGCCCATCACGCTGATGCGCGAATTGGGCCAGGTGAAGAGGAAGCGGGGCGAATAGGCGCGGCCGCACATGCCGTAATTCCCCGCGCCGTAGGAGCCACCGATGATGAGCGTGATCTTCGGCACCTGCGCGCAGGCCACCGCCGTCACCATCTTGGCGCCGTCTTTGGCGATGCCGCCGGCTTCGTATTTTCGGCCGACCATGAAGCCCGCGATGTTCTGCAGGAACAGCAGCGGAATGCGCCGCTGGCAGCACAGCTCGATGAAATGGGCCGCCTTCATCGCGCTTTCGGAAAACAGGATGCCGTTATTGGCGATAATGCCGACCGGCATGCCTTCGATATGCGCAAAGCCGGTGACCAAGGTTGTGCCGTAGGTTTTCTTGAATTCGTCGAGCTCGGACGCATCCACCAGCCGCGCGATGACCTCGCGCACATCATATTGCGTCATCAGCGATTGCGGCACGATGCCGTTCAGTTCCGCGGTGTCGTAGGCGGGCGCACGCGGCTCGCGCAGCGGAATGTCCGGCTGCTTACGATAATTCAGGTTGGCAACGATGCGCCGCGCGATGGCGAGCGCGTGCGTGTCGTCGTTGGCGTAGTGATCGGCAACGCCGCTGACCTTGGCGTGCACGTCCGCGCCGCCGAGTTCTTCCGCCGTCACCACTTCGCCCGTAGCGGCTTTCACCAGCGGCGGCCCGGCGAGGAAGATGGTGCCCTGCCCCTTCACGATGATGGTCTCGTCGCTCATCGCCGGCACATAGGCGCCGCCCGCGGTGCATGAACCCATCACGCTGGCGATCTGCGGAATGCCGGCGGCGGACAAGGTCGCCTGATTGAAGAAGATGCGGCCGAAATGCTCGCGGTCGGGGAAGATCTCCGCCTGGTTCGGCAGATTGGCGCCGCCGGAATCCACCAGATAAATGCAGGGCGGCCGGTTCTCGCGCGCGATCTCCTGCGCCCGCAGATGCTTCTTCACGGTGATGGGATAATAGGTGCCGCCCTTGATGGTGGCGTCGTTGCAGACGATGACGCATTCGCGGCCCTCGACGCGGCCGATGCCGGTGATGATGCCGGCGGCGTGGATGTCGCCTTCGTACATATTGTTGGCGGCGAGCGGCGACAGCTCGAGGAACGGCGAGCCGGGATCGATCAGCCGCTCCACACGCTCGCGCGGCAGCAGCTTGCCGCGTTCCGTGTGGCGCTTGCGGCTTTTCTCATCGCCGCCGAGCGCGGCCCGCGCCATCTTCTCCTTCAGCTCGGCGACAAGCTTCCCCATCGCCTCCGCATTGGATTTAAACGCGGCGGAGGTCGTCGAGACGGTGGATTTGATGGCGGTCATGAGATCAACCCAAATTCACAGGCTGCGGCCGTCGATCTTCTTCACCTTAAAGGTGTCGGGATCGACGCCATCGAGGCAGCGAACATTGATGGCGACCATCTCGGCGCCGCCCGGCCCCTTGCCGCGCGCGAAGGATTCGATCCCGCAGGTCTTGCAAAACAGGTGATGGATGTTGTGCTTGTTGAACTGAAAGTCCGACACCGCATCTTCGCCGGCCGTCAGGTGAAAATCGTTCGCCGGAACGAAGGCGAGAAGCCAGCCCAATTTCTGGCAGCGCGAGCAGTTGCACGCCATGACCTCGCCGATCTCAGCGGACACCTCATATCGCACCGCGCCACACTGGCAGCCGCCACTGTAGGTGGTGGACATTCCGCCCTCTCCCCGTTTCATCGAGTCGCAGGGGCTACTTCTCCCCTTTGCGCTTCGAGAGTAAAGTGGGCGGCCTTTTCGGGGAGGTTTCCATGAACACCAGAGCTTTGCTTTGTGCCGCGGCGGTGAGCGTACTGCTTTCGGCGGCGGGGCCGATGACCACAACCCAACCGGCACCTGCGACGGCCGCCGCACCTATGGCGGGCATGCAGGCAGTCAGCGGACTGGCCGGCGTGAAATGGGGGCCGGGCAATCCCGCCTTCCCGCCGGGCGCGCAGATGGCGCTAATGACGGGCGATCCCGCCAGCACGGGCTTCATCTCCATTCGGGCCAAGATGCCCGCCGGCTACAAGGTACCGCCGCATTTCCATCCCACCGACGAGCACGTGACGGTGCTGTCGGGCACGATGGCATTCGGCATGGGCGACACGATCGATGCCAAATCGGAGAAGACGGTGAACCGCGGCGGCTATTTCGTGGCGCAGGCCAACATGCATCACTATGCGGTGGCGAAGACGGCTGCGGTGATCCAGGTCGACCTCAACGGCCCGTTCGGAATCACCTATATCAACCCGGCTGACGATCCGCGCACCGCGAAGAAATAAGCACAGGCGAACCCTCTCTCCCCGCCAAGCGGGGGGAGAGGGTGATCTACTTTCTCAATTCGGCTGGCCGGCGTCGCCGGTGAAGGTTTCGAGCAGTTCGGGGAAGGTCAGGCTCTCCGCCTCGTCCTCGGCGGCGAAGTTGGTGATCTCGATTTCGCCGTCGCCGAAGAAGGAGATTTCGTGAATCCCGTCCGGCGTGCGCACCAGCACGATCACGGCTTCCGAATCCGAACTCAGAATGTAGCCCGCCCCGAGCGAATCGAGATGCGCGAGGAACTGAAGCAACTGCTGCAGCGGGTTCACCCTACAGCAGCTCCACCGCCACGGCCGTGGCTTCGCCGCCGCCGATGCACAGCGATGCCACGCCGCGCTTGCCGCCGCGACGCTTCAGCGCGTTGAGCAAAGTCACGATGAGCCGCGCGCCGGAGGCACCGATCGGATGGCCCAGCGCGCAAGCACCGCCGTTCACGTTCACCTTGTCGTGCGGCAGGCCCAGCTCCTTCATCGCAATCATGGCGACGTTGGCGAAGGCTTCGTTGATCTCGAAGAGATCGACGTCTTCCTTTTTCCAGTCCGCCTTTTTCAACACCTTCTCGATAGCGCCCACCGGTGCGGCCGTGAACCAGCGCGGCTCGCGCGCGTGGCTCGCCTGCGCCACAATGCGCGCGATCGGCTTCAGGCCCTTCGCCTTTGCCACATCCGCGCGCGCCAGCACCAATGCGGCGGCGCCGTCCGAAATGGAGGAGGAATTCGCGGCGGTGACCGTGCCATCTTTCGCGAAGGCGGGCTTCAGCGTGGGGATCTTGGCGGGATCGGCCTTCTTCGGCTGCTCGTCCTG
Organism: Alphaproteobacteria bacterium; assembly: GCA_045810735.1. Classification (GTDB taxonomy): domain Bacteria; phylum Pseudomonadota; class Alphaproteobacteria; order Micropepsales; family Micropepsaceae; genus Rhizomicrobium. Next base: position 3,289 of record JBJMVL010000070.1, on the reverse strand, counting down.
CGTGACTTCCACGCCGCCTTTACGCGAGGGCACCATGACCGCCACGATTTCATCGGCAAACGAGCCGTCGCTTTGCGCACGCTTGGCGCGGTTCAGCGATTCCGTCGCGTAGGCATCCTGGTCAGCCCGCGAGAACTGGTAGTGCTTCGCCGCGTCCTCGGCGTAGACACCCATGGCCTTGTGCTCGTAGGCGTCCTCCAGACCGTCGAGGAACATGTGGTCGAACATCTGCTGGTGGCCGATGCGGTAGCCGCCGCGCGCCTTCGCGAGCATGTAGGGCGCGTTGGTCATGCTCTCCATGCCGCCGGCCACGACGATGTCCGCCTCGCCGGTGCGGATTTCGTCGGCCGCCAGCATCACCGCCTTCATGCCCGAGCCGCAGACCTTGTTGACGGTGGTGGCGGGAACCCCATCGGGCAACCCGGCGTAACGCCCGGCCTGGCGCGCGGGCGCCTGGCCCAGACCCGCCGGCAGCACGCATCCCATGATGGTTTCCTGGATGTCAGAAGGCTTGAGTCCGGCGCGCTCGACGGCAGCCTTAATCGCGGTCGCGCCAAGCTGCGGGGCGGTGCTGCCGGTCAGCTCGCCCTGGAAACCGCCCATCGGCGTGCGGGCGGCGGAAAGAATGACGACATCAGCGGACATGCGGGCAGGCCTTTCGGAAGGGATTGGGATCAGCCCTTCATATCGTGCCTTCGGGCCGTTTCGTCAAACCGGTCGTTGCCAGGGAAAACGGCCGTCCAGCTCAACCTCAAGACTGAAGCTGAGGAAGGTGCGGATCAGGACGATCCCGGCCAAAACCGCAACGCCGATTGGAGTGGGGCGAACGGCAACCGTCTTGATGATGTCCCCGGCCACCAGCACTTCCAGGCCAAGCAGGATGGCGCGGCCGATATCCTGTCGGTACCGGGTGTATCCGCCTCCCGGTGCCCGGAAGTTCAGGAGGTAGCGGCAACTGGCAATCAGGAGGCCGCCGATGATCAGCACCACGCCGGCGACGTCCATGGCCGAACCGAGACTCTCGACAATTTGCGGATAGCCCATGCCGGCTGTAACGCTCGTGGTCGTGTTGGCGTTTCGCGGGCGCGCAAGCCCGCAGCTTTCACCAACGCATTTTCGCAGTCGGAACTAGACCGTCTCTTCGAACAGTTCGCGGCCGATGAGCCAGCGGCGGATTTCGCTGGTACCAGCCCCAATCTCGTAGAGCTTGGCGTCACGCAGCAGGCGACCGGTTGGGAACTCATTGATGTAGCCGTTGCCGCCCAGGCATTGAATGGCTTCCAGCGCCATCCACACGCCCTTCTCCGCCGCAAACAAAATGGCGCCGGCGGCGTCCTTGCGGGTTGTCTGCCCGCGGTCGCAGGCCTGCGCCACCGCGTAGACATAAGCGCGCGCCGCCGACAGGGTCACATACATGTCGGCGATCTTGCCCTGCATCAGCTGGAAGGAGCCGATGGGCTGGCCGAACTGCTTGCGGTCATGCAGGTACGGTAGCACCGCATCCATGCACGCCTGCATAATGCCGATGCTTCCCGCCGCCAGCACCGCGCGCTCGTAATCCAGCCCGCTCATCAGCACGCGCGCGCCATTGCCCTCGCCGCCCAGCACGTTCTCTTCTGGAACCTCACAGTCCTCGAAGACAAGTTCGCTGGTGTCGCTGCCGCGCATGCCGAGCTTGTCCAGCTTCTGTGCGCTGCGGAAACCCTTCATGCCCTTTTCGATAAGAAAGGCGGTAATGCCGCGCTGGCCTGCGACCGGATCGGTTTTGGCGTAAACCACCAGCGTCTCCGCCTCCGGCCCATTGGTGATCCACATCTTGCTGCCGTTGAGCACGTAGCGGTCGCCCTGCTTCCGGGCGCGCAGGCGCATGGAGACGACATCGGAGCCGGCATTGGGCTCGCTCATGGCGAGCGCGCCGACATGCTCGCCGGAAATCAGCTTCGGCAGATAACGGCGCTTCTGCTCGTCGTTGCCGTTGCGGCGGATCTGGTTGACGCAGAGGTTGGAATGCGCGCCGTAGGACAACCCCACCGATGCCGAGCCGCGGCTGATTTCCTCCATGGCGACGCAATGCGCGAGATAGCCGAGCCCGCTGCCGCCCCATTCCTCTTCAACGGTGATGCCCAGTAGGCCCAGCTCGCCTATCTGCGGCCACAGCTGGCGGGGAAATGTATTGCTGCGATCGATTTCATCGGCGATCGGAGCAATCTTGTCCGACGAAAAGCTGCGCACGGTATCGCGCAGCAGATCGATCGTATCGCCGAGATCGAAATCGAGGCCGGGATAGCTGTTCGGGATCATATGGCCTTTCCTCCGGCTCTGTGTAGCGCAGGAAGAAATCGCCTGTCACCCGAAGGCCGGTGAGCGAAGGATGGTGCGGTCGAGAATTGTCCCCCAATCGGAACACTGCAAGGGCTTAGTTCAAGGTGCGGGCGTTGAAGGTGCCTTTGATCCGTAAGAGTGATTTCGAGGGGCTCCCGCACCTGTCTCGCTCGCGGATAACGGAGCACCGCAACGGGGTTCTAACGGTCAGACCGCCTTCTGGCAGAGTAACTTTCGATCTATTGTTCGCGGGCTGACCACGGCGAAGAGCGCACATGATCACAGTCAAATGTCCATCGTGCGATCACGAAAATGCGTTCGATCAGCCGTACCCTTTTCACGCGGGCTTTTCGGATGAAGGATTTTCTGTATAACGACAACGGTGACATGACTCTGACATGGAGCTGCTTCGATCCGGGATTCGAAGGGATTGTCGGAAAGTACAATCCGTGGGCTCTCACGCCCGAACAGCGCCTGTCAGTTGAAGCCGCATTGCGCCCCGCACCACGCGGTGGACGGTGGCGTTTCAGTAATCCTGCGCGATGCGCTAGCTGCAAAGAAGCAATCAGCGGCCCTATCACGGAGACGATTTATTACCTTATCTACCCTGAAAGCGTCCGCACGGACGCCCTGCCTGGAGGATATCGGCTGGCCGAAATTCTCATATAAGCGGCCTTCCTTTTGAATGCGATTCTCCGGATTCCCGCCTTTGTAGAATCTCTATGAGAACAGGCACTTGGAAAAGTCCCTGGTGCGGTCGAGAATTGTCCCACAATCGGGGCAATTCAAGGGGTTAGTCCAAGGTGCGGGAGTTATAGACCCCGTTGATTCCTAAGGGTGATTTTGAGAGCCTCCCGCACCTCCGCGCGCCTGGCTAAGTCGCCCGGGCCCGAGCCTCCGGACAATTTGGGCTCGATCTGTTTGTCGCATCTCACGTTCTTCAAAGGCCCGACATTGAAGGGCTAAG
>JBJMVL010000069.1:0-117209 GCA_045810735.1 Alphaproteobacteria bacterium | reverse complement strand
CCACCACCCCCTCGCCCCGGTCCAGAAGGGCGTAGGTCATGTGGCTGCCGATGTAGCCGGCGCCGCCGGTGACCAGCACCGTCATGCTACCTGTCGCCACATCGAACTATATTTAGCGGTCGAACACCAATCACCCACAACATAGGGCGGAGTTGTTTTTCGGTTTTTGACTTTACCTCCTCCCCCCGCGCCTTTGGCCCCGTCGGCCGCAGCAGAAGGAAGAAGGCGGGCGCCAACCACGTCCTCCAGAACATTAGAGCAACATATGCTCTGTGCAAGAGCCCGTCTGCCCCCTTGTTTCAGTGCGTCAATTGATGCTTCTTCTCCGCCCCGAAGGCCGCCTACAAGGAACCTGCGCTTGAGGGCGCGCGTTTTATCCGCGGCGCCCAGACGGACTCGGGCCGGCCGATGGTTGGCAGGCGCGGCGTTCAATCGGAAAACCATGAGGAGAGCAAACATCATGTCGAAGAAATTTGCATTAACGCTGGGTGCGGCGCTGCTGGCGTCTGCGGCGTTCGTTGCCGCGCCGGCTGAAGCTGCCGGCGTGAAGGTGGGCACGCTCACCTGCAACGTGGCCAGCGGCTGGGGATTCATTTTCGGATCGTCCAAAGATTTGCGCTGCAACTTCCACCCCAATCGGGGCGTGGGCGAGCACTATATCGGAACCGTGTCGAAGTTCGGCGTCGACATCGGCTACACCGACAGCGCGGTGATCGTGTGGGCGGTGTTCGCGCCGACCAGCGGCATCAAGCACGGCGCCCTGGAAGGCAGCTATGCGGGTGCCACGGCGAGCGCCACGGTGGGCGTGGGCGTGGGCGCCAATGCGCTGGTGGGCGGTTTCGACCGCTCGTTCACCCTGCAGCCTTTGTCGATCGAAGGCAGCACCGGCCTGAACGTGGCCGGCGGCATCGGCGCCATCAGCCTGAAATCCGTGCCGTAAAGTTTGATTCTTACCGCTGCCCGCGTTCGTTCGTGGGCCGCGACACGAAGCCCGCCGGCCCCCTCCCGGCGGGCTTTTTGTCTTACTTCGCGCGCGCAATCTTCGTGAGGCGGCTGAGCCTGAAAGGCGTGAGATCGAAGCCGCACGGCTCGCCGAGCGCGAGTTGCGCCAGGGCTTCGCCAATGGCGGGCGAATGCTTGAAGCCGTGGCCGGAACAGGGCGAGGCGATGAGCACGCGTTCGTACTCCGGATGCACATCGATCACGAAGCCGAAATCCGGTGTCACCGTGTAGAGGCAGGTAGTGGCGCGCACGCAGCAGCGGGTTACGCCGCGGATGTTGGGCACCACAAGGTCCGCCACTGCGGCGATCTCTGCCTTCGAGACTTCGCGGCTCGCGGCGTCCGCGCTCGTCGTTGCGGTGAATTCCTCGCTCGCCACCTTGATGGCGCGTGCGCCATTCAGCGCTGGAAAGCCGTAGATGCCCCGCGCCGAGTTCTGCAGCTCCCAGATGAACACGGGAAAGCGCGCCGGCGCGAACGCCGCAGGGTCGTCGACCTCAAACCAGATCTGCGCCTGCCGATAGATTTTGAACAGGCTTGCATAACGCGGCCCGCGCAGCCCCGGCAGCCAGGCGCCGGCGGCAAGGATGAGACGACTGGCGCTGTAGGTTCCTTTGTCCGTGTCGATGTGCACGCCGTTGGGTGTGGCCTCGAACGCGCGCACGGTTTCGTTCAGACAAGTCTGCGCGCCATGTTTTCGCGCCAGATCGAGCTGGGCGCGCACGCAGTCTTCTGGCCGCACGAAGCCCGCCGTCGGCTCGAAATATCCCACCTCGTCGTCCGCGACATCAAACTGCGGCCAGCGCGTGCGGATCTGCGCCGCATCCACGACCTCATGCGCGATGGCGAATTTTTCCGCCGCCGCCAGCGTCTTCGCAAAGAACCCGGCGACATGCGTCTGCGCCGCGTTGCGCTCGCTGGAAATGATGAGCGCGCCCGTTTCGCTGAGCAGCTTGGCGCCGCTTTCCCGCTCGATCTCCCGCCACAGCGCATGGCTGCGCATGACCAGTGGCGTCAGGTGATCGCCCTCGCCGATGGCCAGCCGGGTCACGCGTGTTTCGCCGTGGCTGGAGCCTAGCGCATGCGGCGGCACGAAGCGGTCGAAGCCAATTACGCGCGCGCCGCGCCTGGCCAATTGCAACGCCGCAGCGCTCCCCATGGCGCCCAGGCCCACAATCGCGACGTCATACCTATCCATCAGCTTGATTCGCCTCATGCTGCATGCCATGCGTTCCTGCAGCGACGCTCAATGTATTACTTTCTGGGCAACAGGGTGGCGTCCGGAGTCTGGAATTGATCGTCTCGTTTGCACACAATTACATCTATTTCCGGCCGAAGAAGACCGGCAGCAGCACCATCGTCGAAGTGCTGAGACTAAGTTTGGGCAAGGAGGATATTTCCAGACGCACTGAACTGCCGTCCGATCTCGAAGTCGGACGTCGAGCGCTGCATATGATAGCGCCGGACGTAAGAAAGGTGGTCAGTCAGGAATTTTGGGATCGATCATTCAAGTTCGCGTCCGAACGGCACCCTTATGAGAAGGCGATCTCGCTTGCCTACTTCAGGTTCGGCCAGCAAGACTCGCAGAACAACCCTTCTCGCCGATTTGACGCATTGTTAGGCAGAGTCGTCGCGAGCGGCGATTATAGAGGATACCCGTACTACAGCATCGACGGCCAACCAATCGTGCAAGAGTTCATTCGTCACGAAACGCTGGAGAGGGATCTCAGGCGCGTTGCCGGAAAGCTGGGGTTACCCGTTCCGGAGCACCTTCCGGTTAAGAAAGGCAACTACCGCCTGGACCAGCGCCCAGCGCACGAAATCCTGACCACGACGCAAAAGGCTACAATCTACGACTTCTGTCGAGAGGAGTTCGAATTGCTGGGCTACGAACGGTAGCCATGAACTTGATTCAACCTGCGGGACGATATGAGATGGGGGCATTGCCAGAACCCTGCGCATGATAGTCTCATTCTTACATAACTATATTTACTTGCGCCCCAAGAAAACCGGAAGCAGCACGATCGAGCACGTCCTTAGCAAGGACGTGGGGCCGGAAGACATCATCGCTGGCAAGAAAGCGGGAAGAATTCCCGGGATAAAGAACGTCGACAATCGGTTCGCGCAGCTCGATACGCATACGAAAGCCACTAACGTCAAAACATTGGTGCCCGAACAATTCTGGTCGCAGGCTTACAAAATTTCGTCCGCACGGCATCCCTATGAAAAAGCCGTGTCACTCGCCTATTACCGGTTGCATAAATTTGAAAAGTGGGGCGTTGAGGACGAGGAAAAGCAGTTTTCCCGAATCCTCGACCAAGTGGTGCGAAGCAATGCGTATGACAGCTTTAAATACTACAGCATAGACGGTGAGGTCATCATTGATGATTTCATACGGCACGAAAGCTTTGAAGCCGACCTGCGGCGTGTTGCGGCTCGAATCGGCATCGCGGTTCCGGACGAACTACCAAAGAAGAAGCAGGGCCTTCGCCTAGATCCACGACCAGCAAGCGAGATTCTGTCCGACCAGCAAAAGGGCTTCATTGTCGAACGCTGCAAGGCGGAGTTCGAGCTGCTCGGTTACAAACGCTGATGTATCCTAGACTCCGTAAAGCGCAGGCCAGTCGCGTGCCGGTCCACCGAACGCCTCTGCCGAGGCGAGCAACTCCACCTTAAACCAATCAACAAGAACTTCGCGCGCCAGCGGCGTCATCTCCAGCTTCGCTTTCGCCTTTCGGTTGTAGTCCGGCCCGATGCTGTCGCTCTTCCCCCTCGGATCGCCACCGAGGAAAAGGAGAACGTCGCGCCGTAGGCGTTCCGGTTCGCTCGCCAGATCGTCGAAGAAGAAGAATTTTCTCTCCACATCCGGTGCGTGCTGCTGCCATCGCTGCCATGTCTGCGTGCCCGACAGTCCACCAAGCTTGTGATTGCGTTCGATGTAGGCGCGGAACGCTGTCGCATCGTTCAGCAAACCGGTGTCGAACCCTTTTCCGGCATACGACATGCAGATGCGCGACCACACACGGGCGACAGGATCACGTACCAGCAGCAGGATTTTTGCCTTTGGGAAGCGCTGCGCAACGTGCCGCACGGTATCGCTTTCGATGTTGCAATACGGCGGTGTGATATCGCCCGACAGTTGCTTGCCGCTGAACCAGAAGAGACCCGCGTAGAATTCCAGGTCCATCGGCTTGCCGCGCCCGGTGCTGGCATAACGCAGGAATTTCACATCGCGCTCGCTTAATGGATCACGGTGCACCCGCCGTTCGCCGGTGGGTGATCTCGTTTCCGGCGATGTCCCCCGTCGCCGCGCAAGCCGCTCCTTGCGCGGCCGCACCGCATCGCCGCTGTCGTTCACGAAGGCAAGCACAGGATAAGACTGGTTGAGGTAAACGAGCTCTTTCACCGGCGGCATCCAGAAATCCGGATGCGCGTCGAGCTGATCGTACAGCCAGCCAGTGCCCGCCTTCGGCATTCCAATGCAGATGAAATCAGGGCCTTTCACGGCGGCGTCACACGATTTTCTGAATCTGCATTTGATATCGTCTGCCTATCGCCACCGTCAACGCGGGCACCCCACGCTTGGACTTGAGGGGCGAGGAACGCTAGTCTATAGGCCGCTGGATCGCTGGCAGCGCGCCGAAGAGACAATGATCGACAACAAAGTCAAACTTGTCATCTGGGACCTCGACGACACATTCTGGGGCGGCACGCTGCTGGAGGGCGGCATCACGCCAATCGGAAAAAATGTCGAGCTGGTGAAGGCGCTGTCCGGCCGCGGTATCGTGAACTCCATCTGCTCGAAGAATGACCAGGATCAGGTGAAAGGGGCGCTGATCAACCTTGGCATCTGGGATTATTTCGTATTCCCGCACATCGCGTTCGGCCCCAAAGGGCAGGCGATCGCTGGGATGCTGGAAGCGGCCGGTCTGCGTGCGGAGAACACACTGTTTATCGACGACAATCCGTCCAATCTCGAAGAAGTGAAGTTCTTCAATCCCGGAATTATGGCGGCGCACCCGGCCGACGTTCTCGATGCCCTGCTCGATCACCCGAATTGTGCGGGCAAGCACGATCCGGAGATGACACGCGTGAAGCAGTATAAATTCCTTCAGCGCAAAGTGGAAGAGCGTAGCGCCAGCATGCTTTCGAACCAGGAATTCCTGCGCACCAGCAACATCCGCGTCACCATCGACCGCGACGTCGAAGCCAATTTCGACCGCGTGGTCGAGCTGATTAACCGCACGAACCAGTTGAACTACACCAAACGGCGGCTCAGCACGCCGAACGACATCGAAGACTTTCGCCGCCTTCTCAATCGCTTCGGGTACCAGGCCGGCTGCGTTCACGCCCTCGACAACTATGGGGATTATGGCCTTATCGGTTTCTTCCTGATGAAGCGCCGGCCGCACGATACCCGATTGATCCACTTCGTGTTCTCTTGCCGCACCATGAACATGGGCATCGAGCAGTACGTCTATGAGACGCTGGGGCGGCCTCACGTCGATGTGGAAGCACCGGTGTCGTACGGGCTTGCCACGTATCCGGTCATCGACTGGATCAATGTCGAGGATGCGGGTGCAGGCAGCGGCGGCATCGCAAAAGACTGGAAGCTGGTGCTGCTCGGCGGCTGCGACCTGTTGCAGCTGGCGAGTCACTGCAGCACCAATCGCCTCGAATTCGTCAATCGCATGCGCAACGACGTGAGAGTGCGCTATGACGATCCGGGCTTTATTCTGACCGACCGCGCAGCCCTCGAAGAATATGACCACCTATTACCAGCCTGGAACTACGCGGATGCCATTCAGTTTGACGAAGGCATTGCTTCCGCGCGCCTGATTTTGCTGTGTATTGGCGCGGCAATGAACGGCCGGTATTACCGAATTCGCGATACGGTAACGGTGCGGATGCAGAAGACATGGGCAGGGCCTGCGCAGTCGAAGGATCCGCAATGTTTTGACCCGAATTTCCAACAGATCGAGCTCACTCAGGACGAGCGCCTCCGGCTCATTCTGGCGTCATTCGATGCCGTCGGGGCGCGGTGCAGCAAGGATGCTTATGTGTTCGTAATCGGCACCTACACCGGAGGCCTCAAGGAGCAGCTCGCTAACCGCCGCACGAAAATCAATGCGGCTTACGCAGCGTATTGCAAAGGCAAGCCCCGCTTCCGCTACCTCGACTTGGATGCGATTCTCCCCCGCGACCAGCTGGTTGACAACCGCCACTTCAGCCCGCTTGGGTACCACATGCTGGCGCGGCATATCCTGGAACTGGCGGGCGGGCTGACCGAGTCCTCTGAAGCAGATACTACTCTGCTTTCCGCAGCCGCCGCCTAGTGTCGCTACAACACGTCGTTACCATTGTGGGCTCGATTGCGGCGCTGTGCTCCATGGTGAGCTTCACGCCGCAGGCTTGGAAGATCATCCGTACGCGCGAGACAAAGGACATTTCGGCCGGCATGTACAGCCTGACCGTTTCAGCTTTTGCCTTTTGGTGCCTGTATGGTGCGCTGCTGCGCGAATGGCCTTTGATCGTTTCTAATGGCGTGTGTCTGGCGCTCTCCGGGTTCATTCTGGCTATGACGTTGCTGCCGCAACGCAAGAAGGAAGCGGTCGCCGACGCGATCGAGGACTCAAAGGCCGCGATACTCCCGGTACCAAGCAACGAAACGCGCGATTCCGTCGCCGAGCGGAACGGAGGGTGAGAACCCGAAATCGCGCTTCGCCCGCGTGATATCGGCATAGGTCTCGCGAACATCCCCCGGCGGACCTTCCGCCTCTTCTAGTCGCGCGGTTTTCCCGGTCGCAGCCTCAATACAACTGATCAGCGCCAACACATCTTCCGGATGGTTGTTGCCGAGATTGTAGAGACGGTGTGGCGCGCCGTTCTCTGGCGCGAACGGCGTCTCCACAATCGCAATCAGCGCCGAGACAATATCGTCGATATACGTGAAATCGCGACGCAGCCTGCCGCCACCGAACACCGGAAGCGGCTTCTCACGCAGGATCGCATCGGTGAACAGCCAATAGGCCATGTCCGGCCGTCCCCAGGGTCCGTAGACCGTGAAGAAACGCAGCCCCGTCTGCTTCAGCCCGAACAGCTCCGCATAGGAATGCGACAACAGCTCGCCAGATCGCTTGGTGGCGCCATAGTAGGAAATCGGCTTGTCGGCGCGCGCATCTTCCGAAAATGGCGCAACGGAGTCGTTGCCGTACACCGAACTCGACGATGCATAAATGAGATGTTCGAGCCCGCGATGGTGCCGCGCGAACTCCAGGATGTTCTGGTGCGCCACCAGATTGGAGCGCATGTAGGAGCCGGGATCGATAAGGCCGTAGCGCACGCCGGCCTGCGCCGCGAGATGCAGGATAACGTCGTAATGCTTCTCGCCGGCAGCCACAGACAAGGCCTCGGCATCAGACAGGTCGCATTCCGCAAACTGGAATCCGCGCTGCTCAACCAGCTGCCCTAACCGTGCTTTCTTCAGTGCCGGATCGTAATAGGTATTGAGATTGTCGAGCGCGATCACCTCATGCCCTCGCGCAAGCAATGCTGCTGCGGCGTGATAGCCGATGAATCCGGCGCCGCCGGTGAGAAGCACACGCATGAAACTCGCCTTCGAGCCGTGGACGATAGCGGGCGTATATGCCATGAAAGCCCGCCCTTCAAACCGCGCGTTGCATGGCCAACAAACCGCAACCTGTCCGCAAAGCCGTCTTTCCCGTCGCCGGCATGGGCACACGCTTTTTGCCAGCCACCAAGGCTGTGCCGAAAGAAATGCTGCCAGTCGTGGACAAGCCGGTCGTGCAGTACGCGGTCGAAGAAGCGCGTGAAGCCGGCATCGAGCAGTTCGTGTTCGTGACCGGGCGTGGCAAGGCAATTATCGAGGATCACTTCGATCATGCTTACGAGCTGGAGATGCTGCTGTCGGCGCGCGATAAGACGAGCGAGCTGAACAGCTTGCTGGAGGGTTTGCCGGTCACCGGCGCGGTCAGCTTCACGCGCCAACAGAAGCCGCTCGGCCTGGGACACGCCGTGTGGTCGGCGCGTCACTTGGTCGGCGACGAACCGTTCGCTGTTCTGCTGCCAGACGATCTGATGGTAGGGAAGCCTGGCGGCCTTGCGCAGATGATGGAGGCCTACAATCGCGTTGGTGGAGGCGTGGTCGTCGCGGCGGAAGAAAAGCCGCTGGAAGAAGTCAAACGTTATGGCGTCATCTCGCCGGGCGCGGTCGACGGCCATACTGTAGAAGTGAAAGGGGTGGTGGAGAAACCGAAACCGGCCAAGGCGCCGTCACGGCTCTGCATCATCGGGCGATACATCCTGCAGCCGGAAATCTTCGAAGAGCTGGACCGGCACGAGACCGGCGCGGGCGGCGAAATCCAGCTGACAGATTCCATGTCGCGTCTGATCGGGCGCATGCCGTTCCATGCCGTAAAGACCACCTGCGCCCGTTACGACTGCGGCGACAAGGTGGGCTTCCTCCACGCCAATATCGCCGTGGCTCTGACGCGGCCGGACATCGCTCCGGCTCTGAAAGAGATACTGCGCAGCGTACGGACGTAATCTCGCCAGTATTTTCAAGCACATAGCGGTTGACCCTGCCTTCGGGAGCATTACAGTTAACCGGCGGCGGGAGAGCGCGGGCGCAGGGGGCGCCCGTGGAACTGCCGCAGGTGAGCTGCGCTGGGGAGCATCGGCACTGTGGGCACATCAGGCTCTGACGCTGCGCCGCAGCGCGCCCGAAAAGGTCCGCGCGCGCTGCGCCTACTGGTGTGCGCGGGCGCACTGGCGCTGGCGCCACAGATTGTTGTCGCACAGGACAGCCCGGACGACCTGCCGTTCGAGGTGAACCGCACTACGTATGGCGATATCGGGTTGATTGAAATGCCGTCGGCGCGCATGGCACCAGACGGAGAGATGTCGCTGACGTTAGGCGACGTCGACCTCCAGCAATGGCGCGTTGGCCTCGGCTTCCAGATGCTGCCATGGCTTGAGACGTCGTTTCGCTACAACCATATTCCCCATTTCTTCGACAACAACGCGCCGCTGTACGATCGGAGCTTTGGACTCAAGGTCCGGCTGTTCCAGGAAACGGCATATACACCGGCAATAGCTATCGGTGCGCGGGACATTGTCGGCACTGGCGTGTACGGGCAGGAATTCGTCGTGCTGTCGAAGCGCTTGTGGGATTTCGACATCACGGCGGGGCTTGGTTGGGGACGGCTTGCCTCCACCGAAATGTTCCCCAATCCGCTCGGAAAAATCTTTCCGTCCTTCAACACACGCACAGTGGACACAGGGGAAGGCGGCACCATCGGTTTCGGGCAACTCTTCCACGGCCCAGACACCAGCATTTTCGGCGGCATCAATTGGCAGACACCGATCGAGAATCTGAATCTGCTCGTGGAGTACAGTCCCGACCGTTATTTGCGGGAGCGGACAAACACTCACTTCTTCACCCGCATGCCGGTGAACATCGCCGCCAATTACCGCATTCTGGACAATGTTTCGCTGATGGGCGGCTGGCTTTACGGGACAACATGGGGCGCCGCCATCAACGTCCACTTCGATCCGCGCGAACCGTTATTCCCGCAGCGCATTACGACCGCACCGCTGCCTCCCGCGCTGCGTAGCCCGCAGCAACGCCAGCTGGGGCTCGACGAGCTCAACAAGCAGAACCAGATCACCAGCGTGAAAGGCGGCGGACTGGCGCTGAACCTCGGCACGGATCCCACCAGTCTGCGGGAGATCCTCGCCGCTGCACCGTCCTCAGCCGCGCGCGATTATGAAATCGATGGACGCACGCTGGCGATCAATGTCGATGGTCCGACCGACATGGATGCACAGTGCCGCATTTTCGCGCAGATCGCCGCCAGCTCGATTCCCGGCATCGACACCGTCGCCATCACGCAATTGTCGGATCATAAGGAAGGCGATGTTGTTCTGTGCCCCGTCATTCGGCCGAAGGACGCATTGGCTGCGGCAAATTCCTCGCCTGCTGCCAATCCGGGCATTCCGGGCGATGTCGGGGTGGGCGCGCCGACACTTGATGAGCAGACGCTGCAGTTTCGCCCAACCGTGACCGATCCGCGCCTCGCTGAGCAGAAAATCCGTGAAGACGTCAACAAGCAGAAGATGGAGATCGATGCGGTGTCGGTAAACGGCAGCACCGTCATCGTTTACGTTTCCAATACCAAGTATTTCTTCGAGAGTGAGGCCATCGGACGGTTGGCGCGCATTCTGATGACCGACACTCCGCCCGAAGTGGAAGTCTTCCGCATTATTTCCATCTATCACGGTGTGCCCATGCGTGAGACGCGGCTCCTGCGCAGCGATCTTGAGCGCGTATTGAATCTATACGGCTCCGGATCGGAACTCCGCGCCTCCGCCGAGATTCTCGACGCGCCACGGGACAATCCCATACTGGATGCGCAGCAGGACGATTACCCTCGCTTCGGCTATTCACTTTATCCACGGCTCGCCCGCTCGTTCTTCGATCCCAAGGTACCGGCCCGTTTCGGTCTGTTCGCCGACCTCGGTGGCTATGCGGAACTGCTGCCGGGCCTCACGCTTGAAACTATCCTCGAAGCGAAACTCTGGAGCGATCTCGGCAGCTCGTTCACCAACAACAGCCAGCTGCCACATGTGCGAAGCGATTTCCCGCTGTATTACAGCGAGGGTGCGAACGGCATCTCATTGCTGGATGCAGCGTATCGAACCAGGCTGGCGCCGGATGTGTTCGCGGAAGTCAAAGCGGGATACCTGGAAGACATGTTCGCAGGATATGGCGCACAGGTGGTGTGGCGCCCCAATGGCAATCGCTGGGCGATCGGCGGGGATATTTATCAGGTGTGGCAGCGCGGCTTTGACCGGCTGTTCGACCTCCGAGACTACAACGTCGTCACCGGGCACGTTACGGTCTATTACGAGTCGCCATGGTATGGCCTGAATTTCCAGGTGCATGGCGGGCGTTATCTTGCGGGCGACTGGGGCGGCACCATCCAAATCTCGCGCGTCTTCTCGACGGGTATAGAGATCGGCGCCTTTGCTACCTTCACCAACGTGCCGTTCGCGCAATTCGGCGAGGGTAGCTTCGACAAGGGCGTGATTGTGCGCATTCCACTGGAATGGGCCCTCCCGATCAACACCCAGTCGCAAATGAATTTCGATTTCCGCCCACTGACGCGCGACGGCGGCCAGCGTCTCAACGGTGACGATTCGCTATACGAAGAGACGAGGCGTACGAGTTATGGACAAATCGACGAGCATCTGGATGACATCGTCTCGCCGTAGGCATGACGCGCGTGCTGTTGCATTTGCCGGCATTGCGCTTCTCGGTATTGCCGGTTGCAGCTCCGGCCACGAAGGCGAATGGGGCGACGCCTACGCCATCATGTCACAGGCTCTGGGTGGCACGCCGCCCGGCGTTTCCATGCAGGACGCCGCGGCGATTCCCTTCGCAACCATTGGCATTCGCCTGGACAACGGAGCTCAAGGGATTCTCGTGCTGGCGACCAACAATCCCGAGCAGCAATTGTGGACGTCTGCTTCTCACGTCGTGCTGCTGACGCAAAACGGACGTATCCTGCGCACTGCGGGGCTGCCTCACAATCGTACCGATATTCGACTGCTGAGCGGAAGTCGAAATGCGCCGCCGCTTCAGGGGAGCGTCGAGACACGCTGGGAACAGGATTTCGGCGACCTCCACCTCTATTCCATTCCGGTAACGTGCCGCACAATCGCGCGCGGCCGCGAAGGGGTGAAGAATTTCACCTCCGTTATTCCCACCGTACACATCGATGAGGAGTGCCGCGCCGAGACGATCGACTGGACATTCACCAACACCTACTGGATTTCGCCCAAGGATGGGCTCACCTGGCGCTCGATCCAGTACATCAGCCCCAAACTCGGGCCGCTGGAAATCGACATTCTCCGTCCGCCCAGCACGTGACGCGCCGACGCACAGAGAGCCCGTCCGTCACAGAATGAAGCCGCGCTCAAGCAAGAATTCGA
Organism: Alphaproteobacteria bacterium; assembly: GCA_045810735.1. GTDB lineage: Bacteria > Pseudomonadota > Alphaproteobacteria > Micropepsales > Micropepsaceae > Rhizomicrobium. Next base: position 105,193 of record JBJMVL010000069.1, on the reverse strand, counting down.
TCACGTCTTCCGCTGATTGCTCGGGCGACCGCTCGACTGTCCGGAGAACCATGTCCGCCAGCTCCGGTGCTTCGTAGGGACTGTCAATTCCCGTGAAGTTTACGATTTCGCCGGCCTTCGCCTTTTCATATAGGCCCTTCGGGTCGCGCTGCATGCAGACCTCGATGGGCGTATCGACGAAAATTTCGATGAACTCGCCTGGTTCAAGCAACTCGCGCGCCATGCGCCGCTCGGAACGGAACGGCGATATGAAAGAGACCAGCACGATCTGCCCTGAATCAACGAACAGTCTGGCCGCTTCGCCCACGCGGCGGATGTTTTCCACGCGGTCCGCATCGGTAAACCCAAGGTCCCGATTGAGCCCATGGCGCACATTGTCGCCGTCCAGCATGTAAGTGTGCCGCCCCAGTCCGCACAGTCTCTGCTCGACGATATTGGCGATGGTGGATTTGCCGGACCCCGAAAGGCCAGTGAACCAGAGCACCGCCGGCCGCTGTCCCTTGATCGCCGACCGCAGGCGCTTGTTCGTGGTCATCGCCTGCCAATGGACGTTGGTGGCGCGGCGCAGACCGAAATCGATCATGCCAGCGCCGGCAGTCGCATTGGTAAAGCGATCGATGATGATGAACCCACCAGTATCGCGGTTTTCCACGTATGGATCGAACGCGATCGGCCGTGAAGTGGAGATATTCAGATAACCCACTTCGTTCAGCTGCAGCGTTTTCGCCGCCAGATGTTCAAGCGTGTTAACATCAACCTTGTGCTTCAGCTCGCTGATGGTGGCGGGCACCGTGGCGGTACCGACCTTGAGCAGATATTGCCGCCCTGGCAGCATTTCGTCGTCCATCATCCACAGCACATGGGCGGAGAACTGGTCAGAGACTTCTGGCCGCGCAGTGGGTTCGCACAACACGTCGCCACGCGAGATGTCCACTTCGTCGGCAAGGCAGATGGTGACGGCAGCGCCGGCAACGGCTTCATTCAGGTCGCCATCCATGGTGACGATCCGCTTGACCGTGCTCTCGCGGCCCGATTTGGCCACGACTGCCTTACCACCCTTGCGCACGCGGCCGCTTGCAATGGTGCCGGAGAAACCGCGGAAATCGAGATTCGGCCGATTCACCCATTGCACCGGCATGCGGAACGACTTCTCGGCGAGAGCCGTGTCCACGTCCACGGTTTCGAGGTGAGAGAGAAAAGTGGGGCCGTCGTACCAGGGCGTATTCGGGCTCTTCTCGATCACATTGTCGCCAAAGCGGGCCGACATAGGGATTGCCACCAGATTAGTGAATCCGAGATCCTTCGCGAAGACCTTGAAGTCCTCGACGATAGGCTCGAACACGTCCAGCGCATAACCCACCAGGTCGATCTTGTTCACCGCCAGCACCACGTGACGAATGCCCAGTAGCGACGCGATGTAGGCGTGTCGCCGCGTCTGGGTCAGCACGCCCTTACGCGCATCGATCAGAATGACAGCCAACTCGGAATTCGAGGCGCCGGTCGCCATGTTACGCGTGTACTGCTCATGGCCGGGACAATCGGCTACGATGAAGCGGCGCTTCTCGGTGGCGAAGAAACGGTAGGCCACGTCGATGGTGATGCCCTGCTCGCGCTCAGCCTCCAGCCCGTCCACCAGCAGCGCAAAATCGATATCGTCGCCTGTCGTGCCGTGCTTCTTGGAATCCTTCTCCAATGCGGAGAGATGATCGTCGAACAGGAGCTTGGAATCATAGAGCAGCCGGCCAATTAGCGTGGACTTGCCATCATCGACACTGCCGCAGGTGAGAAAGCGCAGAAGCGATTTGCCTTCCTGCTCGGCGAGGAATTTCGCGAGATCAGAATGAATGGTTATGTCGTTCATCAGAAATAACCTTCGCGCTTTTTCTTCTCCATGGATGCTTTTTCATCGCTGTCGATGAGGCGGCCCTGGCGCTCCGATGTGCGGGCGGTGAACATCTCGGTGACGATGCCTTCCAGCGTGTCGGCACCGGACTCAATGGCCCCGGTCAGCGGATAACAGCCAAGCGTGCGGAATCGCACCAGGCGCATCTCTGCCTTTTCGCGTGCGCCGAGTTTCATCCGGTCGTCATCCACCATGTTGAGCGCGCCCTCGCGCTCGACGATCGGCCGCTTCTTTGCGAAGTAGAGCGGCACGATCGGGATGTTCTCCTTCATCACGTATTGCCACACATCCAGCTCAGTCCAGTTGGAGAGTGGGAACACGCGGATGGATTCGCCCTTGTTGATGCGCGTGTTGTACACGCGCCAGAGCTCGGGCCGCTGGTTTTTCGGGTCCCAGGCGTGCGTGGCGGTACGGAAGGAAAAGACGCGTTCCTTGGCACGCGATTTTTCTTCGTCGCGCCGCGCCCCGCCGAATGCTGCGTCGAAAGCGTACTTGTCCAGCGCTTGCTTAAGTGATTCCGTCTTCATGACCTGTGTATGCAGCGAAGAACCGGAATCGAACGGGTTGATGCCGCGCTTTAGCCCTTCCTCGTTGATGTGCACGAGCAGGTTGAGGCCGAGCCGCTTCGCCGTCTCGTCGCGGAATTGGATCATCTCCCGGAATTTCCAGGTGGTGTCCACATGCAAGAGGGGGAACGGGGGCTTGGAGGGATAGAAAGCCTTCATCGCCAGGTGGAGCATCACCGACGAGTCCTTGCCGATGGAGTAGAGCATCACCGGATTGCGGAACTCGGCCGCGACCTCCCGGATGATATGGATGCTCTCAGCTTCGAGCCGCTTGAGGTGTGACAGGTGCGGATCGCCCCTCTCCTCCCCCTCCGCCCCGACAAATTCCTCCGGGCGCGCTGCCCTTGCGACGTGCTGCATATTGCGTAATCCGAACAACGAGTTGCAACCTCGCCGCGGTCGCGCCTACCTTCCCCGGGATGCAACCTTCGCGTTCCCCAGGCCGCTGGCTTTGACCGGCAAGGCAATGGTGGTGCCTCATACCTTGCCATGACCGGATTTCCTAGCCCTGCCCGCCTCCGATCCTTCTGGCGCCAGCCTTCCAGCATTTTTGGGCATGCCATGAGCCGGGCGGAAGTCGGCGTCCTGATACAGAAAGCGCGGCTCGCCCAGCGACGGAAAGATTGGCGGACCGCTCGAGACCTGTGGCGCTCCTGCGTGGAAAAGGCACCGGAGAACCGAACCGCCGCCATCGGCTACATCAGCGTCCTTATTTACACCGGACACATCGAGGAGGCTGCCACACGGGCCGAGGCGTTCGCCCGAACGCATCCAAAAGATGAGAACGGGCCCATAGCCCTGGCCCGGATCGCTGAGGCTCGGCGCGACTTCCATGCCGCCATCGGCTTTTGGCAGGCCGCCCTCAAGAAGAACCCACGCAAGCTGCAGGCACATATACGGTTGGGGGCGGCGTTGGTCCGGGAGCGCCGGTTTCCGGAGGCGCAAGCTTGTGCCGCTTGGCTTGAGCAAAACGCTCCAGCAGCACCTCATGGAGCGATATTGCGCGCGCAGATCGGGCAGGAACGAGATGGTTACGTTCACGCCGCATCCCTATGGGAGGCTGCCGCAAAGCGGTTCGGCGGTAATATCGAGTTTCTCCGCGGTTACGGGCGCGCGCTGCTGGCGGTAGGCGCTTATGACGAATGCCTAGAAATTGCGAGGCAGAGCGAGAAACTGGATCGCTTTGAAGCAGTGCGCTTGCGCGGGCAAGTGCTGGAGAAGCAGCAGCCTTACCGGAATCACATCACCTATTGGCAGAACGCGTCTGTACTGATGCCGGACAATCCTAACGTGACACGAAAGCTTGTCGAAGCTGCGCTGTCTGCACGGCAGCAGGATAAAGCTCAAGCGGCTTTCCGTCGCTTGCTCGATCAGAACCCACTCCGCGCAAGCGATGCCGATTACGTTGTGGGGCTGGGATTGAGTTACCTGGAAAGCACCGACAAGGCTCTAGCACGGGCAACAGTTCGCAACTTTATGAAGGGCTTGCGCGGCGAGCCGGATTATCGCGCTGCCGCGCTCAGACTTTCTCGACTAATCCTCGCTTGCTTTCCCCGCCGGAAGGGTTCAGCCATTTCCATTTCTCGCACCCCCGCGCGATCTCGGCGCATGGTCCAGAATGCAATGATCGGAGATTGCGCGTCAGACGTTCTCATCAGAGTTGCAAGTCTCGAAGCGGCGCTACACCAGAGCGGCGCAAATTGCCTGCTGGACACAGACATCGATCGGGACCCATGCCGTGCCTTTGTTGAACTCATTCGCCAACGGCTGAAGCAGGGTCAGCCATTCTCGCTTATTCGCCTCGGCGACGGTGAAGCGAATGCTTTTCAGCAAGACGGTTCGTTTGCTGACAAAATGGCGGCTGATGCTTCGGAGCGCGAAAAGGTTTGGTGGGGCCGTCCGCTCGAGTACAGCGCACGCGAACAACTTGCTCAGCAGGTGCGTGCCGCAAGCCTGAGCTCCGATGCCTTGGGGCTTCCCACAAGCGAATGGTTCCTGCGCGACGTTCGTTTGGATGGCGGCGCGCCGTTGGCAACCACGAGATCCGGCCGCGGGCTTCTTACCGTACTGGAATTGCTGGAAGCACAACTGAGGACCGGCGCGTTTTCCGGCAAGACGATTGTCTCCGCGCATCTGCCACAAGACCTCGAGCGCTGGCATTTGTACGGCGCATTGCTCGACGGCGTGCCAGAGGTGGTACTGATTTCCTGCCATCCCGATCTGCCGGACGCGGTGCAAGCGCGATTTGGCATCCGAACCGCAAAGCACATCCTGGTGCCGCCCGGCGATGCGATGCGTGAGATCGAGCGGCGCGCATTGAGCGATGCCGAGGTGCCGCCGCAAAGTATTACGAGCGCTCTGGACGAGATGGGTGACTCGTCATACGGACGTCTGATTCTGGTGGGCGCGGGATATGCCGGGAAGGTTCTAATCGATGCTGCACGCCGGAGAGGTGGTGTCGCCCTGGATATCGGCAGCATTTTCGATCACTGGCTGGGCATCCACAGCCGCAGCTATCAGGACCTTGCATGACGAAGCCGCCATCTTCAGACAACATCGCTGTGTGCGAATCGGTCGATCCATCGTATGTTTCTAGGGACATTGCCTTCGATAAATACAAGAAACTGCATCCCAGCATCTCCTTCGCGCAATTTCGCGGGCAGAAAATCGCAGCAGGTCTGCAAGCCGGAAAGGCACATTTCAGCCTGGGCAGCAATCTGAGAGACGCTAGTGGAAAACAGCAGGACTTCTGGACGGCTGGTGCTGCAGTCGCAGAACGGTATTTCAAGGAAATGCGGCTGAAGCCGCATCACCGTGTAATTGATTATGGCTGTGGAAGCCTGAGAGTGGGGGCACATTTCATCCGGTTCCTAAATCCGGGTTGTTACTTCGGCGTGGATGTTGTTCCGGATTTTTTCAACATAGGGCGGGCGTTGATCGGTGAAGAGTTGCTGTCAGAAAAGAGGCCACTTCTCCGCGTCATCAATCCGAGCACTATCGCAGAAGCGGCGGACTTCCATGCTGATTTCGTTTTCAGCGCGGCAGTTTGCATCCATGTGCATCCTGACGAACTCACTGAATACTTTGAGCAACTTATGCGCTTGACTGCCTGTCCTGGAGCCCAACTGCATATTAATGCGGCACTGTCTGATGCTCCCATCCGATTCAGATATGAAAGCTGGGCTTGGCCCCTGAAACGTTACAGAACCGGGCTTCCGGAACTGCGACTTATCCAGTCTCCTCCTGGCCATGAAATTCTGAAGCCGCTGCTGCTTTCGCTGGGAATAGGAGGATTTAAGCGACACGGAGCTCACCGTGTGTGGAAATCCCATCTCGTATTTCGACGACGGTAAGCTGTGGTCGCCTAACACTTATCTCGTGAGAAAAGCGCGCGCGTGCTTGCTGACGGCCCAGCGGGATTGCGCTGGATCTAGGCAGCATATTCCACCATTGGGTAGGCGCGCATACGCGAAGCTATCAGGATCTTGCCTGAGCCAAGACGCCGATCACATCGGACCAGCGATAGCCTAACTTTTAGCGTGCGAATTGCGCGTGCACGCACTCTACGATCTTCGCAGCGGCGTTGCCGTCACCGAAATCGGCGATCTCTCGTCGCTCAGCGTAATTGGGCTCCGTCCACAGGCGATTCCAGCCGCAGGCGATGGTCTCGACCCATTCGGTTTCCTCACGCAACGTGATGCATGGCACGCGATGGAAATACGCCTCCTTCTGCAGGCCGCCGGAATCTGTCAGGACAACGCTCGCATGATGCAGCAACTTGCACATTCCGAGATAGCCCAAGGGTTCAATGACCGTTATTCCGGCCCGGTCTAGGCGGAGTCCTGCCGAAGCAGCAGCGCGCGCCGTGCGAGGATGCACAGGGAAAACGACCATCTGCCGTCGAGCCTCTTCGGCAATGAAATCGAGAATGCGCGCGAGCACGTTCGGCTCGTCGGTGTTGGCCGCACGATGTATCGTCGCGACACCATATTCCTTTCCTTTGAGTTGCAGACGCTCGAGAATATTGGATCGTCTTTCGGCGACCGCCGCGGCCATCAGGGTCGCATCGTACATGAGGTCGCCTACCAGATGCACATTCTGCATAAGCCCTTCACGCCCGAGGTTTTCGACGGCATTGGGTGTCACGCAGAGCAATAACGCACTTAAATGATCCGCGACAATGCGGTTCGTCTCTTCCGGCATCCGACGATCAAAAGATCGCATCCCGGCTTCGATATGCACCAACGGCAGCTGCTGCTTGGAGGCAGCGATCGCACCGGCAAGCGTCGAATCCGTGTCTCCATAGACCAACACAGCGTCCGGTCGTTCCGTGGTCAGAGTCGCTTCAATACCGGTGATCATGTGCGCCAACGCAGATGTCTGCGGAGAGGACGCAGCGGAGAAATGGTATTTGGGAGGTGGCAGGGCCAGTTCTTCGAAAAAAATCGCCGACATATTATCATCGAAATGCTGACCGGTATGCACGAGCACCTCTTCGAAGTCCGGAGCAGCCGCAAACGCGCGGGACAATGCAAACGCCTTCACGAATTGGGGCCGTGCGCCCGCGATCGTCACCACCTTGGTTGATTGCGCCATGATAACTCAGCTCACATGCTGCCGGAGCAGGTCAATGGCGCAGACGATATGGTATAACGAACTGGCCGGTGAGGGTTCGGCGATGAATGTGCCATCCGCGCGCATCTTATCGTGCCACAGGCCGGGCACGCTCGTGTGGAGGTAATGGGACAGGCCCTCGGCAGCGGCCAATGCGGTGCGTTCAAAGGACAGGCGGCGCTCGGAATCCGAGGTCTGGCGCGAAAGGCCAAGGGCCGCCTTCAAACGCTCGGTCTGTGGCCACAGACGCGCCTGACGGGAATGCGGGGACATGTCCGCGAGCAAAACATCGATCGCCACTCCGCGAGTGGTATCGATGCCGTGGCGCTCGCCGATGTCGAACAATCGGACTGCAGCCAGGCCAGCGCCCGCATCCTTGCGCATTTCCGCCCAGCGGGACAGCAGCCACGCCCATTCGAACTGGTGGCCGGGTTCGATAATATGGCCGGGCAGTCCGGCGAAGGGCGCACCAGTATCATCAAAAAATTCCCGCAGCATTCCGCTTTCGGAATCGACAAAATGCTCCAGGCATATCCTCACGATGGATTGTGCCATCCGCTCCCATCCCGGATCGTCGCTCACCTCTATCCAGGCAAGGGCGGACTCAAGAAGGTGCATGTGCGGATTGGACTGGAAGGTCGAACCTCGCAACGGCTGTTCTGAAAAGCCCCCATTCGGCCGCGCGAAACGCTCATACAAAATCCCTCGAAGCTCCAATGCTTCCGCCGCGCAGCGACGCCGCTCGATGTCCGCTTTCGCTGCAGCCGCAAGCGCCAGCAGCACAAATGCTTGGTCATACAGGAACGTGCGATCATCTAGCGCAGCGCCCTCGTCGTCGCATAACGTGCGGTACAACCCGTCTTCACGCCGGTAGCGCTCGGACAGAAAAGCCAATCCGTGCGCGGCCGCGCTCCGCCACGGCCCTCGCCAACCCGAAAGTCCCGCAGCCGCGTAGGCGTATGCCTGGCGGGCCTGTACCCGCATTCTTCGTGGTGCCGGCACCGCCCTGCCCCGCTTGTCAAGCAATTCAAAGAAGCCGCCGCGTTCGTGATCTGCGCCCATGGTCCACCAAAGCGGTAACGCCGATGTCTCAAGCCATTGGCCGAGCCGCTCCGCGGCCATGCCCAGGCCCGCGTAGTCCCGCCGATGCGCAGGCCCGCTCGTACGGCGCAGGGCTTCGGGGCGCGCCCGCGATCGCAGTTTCTCCACCGCTGTTTTCACCAGTGGACTGGCATCGAGCCGGCAAACGACCACGCCGTCCGGCTCCGCAATGATTCCGATGTCCGAGAGACCGATTGCGGCTACAGGGATCGTCGAGCTCCGCACGAAGCAGCGTTGCGACTGAAGAGCAAGCACGTGGTCGCCGGCGACGACGTTGTCATCGCTGTCTTTCTGGTGAACACCATAGATAGCGTTCCATGCGCCGAGATCGGACCACGCGAAATCACCGGCCACAACCGCTGCCTTTGCGGTCCTCTCCATAACCGCGTAGTCGAGCGACTTCTTCGGCGACTGGCTGAAAGCAAAGGACTCCAAGCGAATGACCCCGCCGTCGCGGCCCGCTGACGAGACAGCGCGTTCCACCGCATCGGCAATCGCGGGCTCGAACAGGCGCATTTCATCCAGCATCACAGAAGGCCGGAAGGCGAACATGCCACTGTTCCACAGGTAGCCTTGCGCCAGATATTCGGCCGCGCGCTCGCGCGAAGGTTTTTCCACAAACTGCCGGATCGCCGCTACGCGTACGCACTCCGGAATCGCTTTGCCGACATGAATGTAACCATAGGACGTATCCGGCCCGTTTGGCGCAATTCCAAACGTAACGATGAAACCGCGTTCTGCAGCGTCCGCGGCATGGGTGGCGAGGCTCTGGAAAGCTGCCTGATCCGGAATATGGTGGTCAGCCGGCTGCATGATTGCCGCACCGTCTTTGCCCTCGCTAAGAAGGTACGCTGCGGCAGCGGCGGTGGCAGGCGCCGAGTCCCGTCCCTCCGGCTCAAGAATAATCACCGCGACAACGCCGATCTCCTCGAGCTGTGTGCGGACCACCGCCTCATGTGCCTCTCCGGTGACGATGACAGGAGTATTCGATCCCAAACTATGGAGACGAAGCACGGCTTGCTGGAAGCACGAAAGTTCGCCAACCAAAGGGGCAAATTGCTTCGGATAATCGCGGCGTGACACGGGCCACAGCCGCGAGCCTTCGCCGCCGCATAAGATAATGGGAGTTATCGACATTTGTTACGCGGATTGCCCCAGGGAACGGTGCTGCTCTTAGCATCATCGGGACAGAAAAAAACCGGGATTTCCGAAGCTTGCCCGGATGTCAGACCTTGCCGCAAAGCTCAAGCGTTCAGGATCGGCAGCGTGGAAGCTGTGGCATTGGGGAAAACCTTGGCAACCGCGGTTGGGGACAACTTCATGTGTCCCGTCAGCACGGAGGCAATGACGGTGCGAAAATCGGTTGTAACCGCAAGGTCACGACCTTGATACAGATGCTCTTCAGCCAAAGTGGGCCATTGACCATAAACTTTGCCGCCGCGCACCGGCCCGCCCATTACCCACATGGCGTTTCCATGGCCATGATCGGTTCCGGCATTGCCGTTCTCGCGTGCAGTACGACCGAATTCCGACACCACAAGGATCACGGTGTTGGCATACCCCTTTTCGCCTAAGCCGCTGCGAAACTCGGCGAAGCCCTGGGCCAGTTGACGCAAGTGGTAAGGCAGCGCTCCCTGGATGCTGCCTTCGCGGACATGCGTATCCCATCCGCTGAGGGCAAAGAATCCGACCTGCACCGTGGGATCTTTCCGGACCAGCTGACAAAAGTGCGCAGCGTCCTGTGCAAAACCGACGGGAGATGGCGCACCTGCGGCGGCTTCCGACATGTCCTGCTCAAGATCCGACATCAACCGCGAGTGGGCGCTTTGGCCTTCGCGATAAGCAGCGCTCAGGGAATCCGTGCCGGAATACATGGTATCGAAACCGGCGTGAATCAGGGGGGGCGCAGCGATCTTGCCACCACCGCCACCTGCGCTTGGCAGACTCGCGACAGGCATTGCGCCCCGCAGAATCAAAGGCATCGTCGGCCCGAAGTTCACCGCCTCAGTTGCCCCATGCGGAGCCGGAAGGGCCGCCAACGTTCGGTTGAGCCACCCGTCGCTTGTGATCTTCACTCCCGGCGTGCCGCTCTCCACATTGGCCTGCCCCTCGAAATGGGAGCGCGTCTCTGCTGGCGATCCGCAGGCGTGCACAAAAGCAAGGCTTCGCTCCTTCCACATCGGCATCAGCGGCGCTAGTTGTGGATGAAGTGCAAATTGCCGGTCCAGGTCCAGCGCGCCGTTCTCGCGGCCCGGCGGCGGAACGGCAATCGTCGGCCGCATCGCGTAATAAGTTTTCTCCGTGTACGGAATGACCACATTCAATCCGTCTATGGCGCCTCGAAGCAGCACCACTACCAGGCGCTGTGGCGCGCCATTTGGATTCTGCGCAGCCCAAGCCTGCGAACCGATGCGGACAAACGCCAAGCCGCTTAAAGCGGTGACCGATCGCAGAAAATCACGTCTACGCATGCAATCCTCCACTAACACCGCATGAACTCGGGACTGCCCAAAATCAGCCCGGCCCGGTGATCCTTCGTCGCCTCGGCAACAGCCGTGCGCGTCTTTCCGCTGAGGTTCGCCCGTAACGCCTCCAGCAGCCGGTCTGAATTGAGAGGCGTACCACCTTGCTCCGGCTGCAGGTGAATCTGTTTGTTCATGCTCCCGTAGTCGCTTTGCGCAAGGTAGGTTTTGTGATAGGCACCGCTCCCGAACTTCACCGCGAATGACAGCCGCCGGACCATCGCGTCGGGGTCGAGCCATGTGGCTTCCGTGCAGGCATAGCCGTCCGGACTGACGCAGCCGTAGATCGGTTGCCCGAGCGCCTTCAACTCCTCCGCGAGCGGTGCCGCCTTTCGTGGATCCAGCTCCGAAACGCGGGCCATCGAGACAACGTACTGATAGGGCGTTTTGAACTTCCGGCCGATGTTGGCCGGGTCGCGAAAGTCCCTGCTGGTGAGCATCGTGCGCGTTACTTCGCGCAAATCGCCGCCTGTTTTTCGGAACACCTCGACCATATTCGAAACCAGCCCCGGCGGTGGCTGATCAGCCACGAAATACTGCGCCAGCTTTGTGCTCACGTGCTTCGCGGTCGAGGGGTGATCCGCGAGCATGAGCAAGGCTGCCTCACCGTCCTCTTGTCCACCGCGATTGAACTTACGGCCGAGGAGTGTCTGGGGTGTGTTGTCGTGAAGCCGTGGCATGAACGCGAAGACGCCTCGCACACCGCGATCCTCATCCCCGTCACTGCCCGTTACGCTGAAATCCTTTCCAATGGTCCATCCCGTCAGGACATGTGCAAGCGCGGTGACATCGCTCTGCGTGTAACCACCATCGACTCCCAGGGTGTGAAGCTCCATGACTTCACGGGCATAGTTCTCGTTAATCCCGGTCGCCTTGCCGTGCGCGTGAGCACCTGGCGCCACGTTCTGCCAGTTATCGAGGTAAACAAGCATGGCGGGGTGTCTCGCGGTCGCAAGCAAAAGGTCGCGAAACTTACCCAGGGTGTATGGCCGGATCGCCTGATCCTCATAGGCGCCAATCCACACGCGCGCCATTTTCTTGTGCTCGAAAACATTGAAGTGGTTGAACCAGAAGTCGACCAGTGACTCCTGCAGACGGTGCGGGCTAGCGATCGCACGTGCGAGACGCGCCATGCGCGCTTCGGGGCCAACCTCATTTGTGATTTTCTTGAGCAGCTTTTTCTGCTCATGTGGAATTTTGCCCATCCCGGCCATCTGGGCGAGCGCCTTAAACCAATACTGTTTGTATAACTCGGTCGTGCTTTTGCCGAACGTGGGCAACCGATGAAGCTGAGCCTGGAGTGAGGTCGGCAAGAGGTTCACATCAGCATTGAGCTGCTCTTCTATATAACTTTCGAAGCCGAGTTGCCGGATGTGATCGATCTGCCCAGGAGCTGGACCGAAACCGATCCGGCTTGCGAGATGAAGGGCGGTGGCATTATCCAGCATGAAGAGCCCTCGGCCGCCCAAGCGCACTCAGGCTGTCGACATCCCCACCGGCTGCGAGAATACACCAATCTGGCTATGAAGCAATGAGAGGGGCTGACTTACCTTGTTGTCAGCCGGCCAATAGTTATCCTTTATTGAGCTTCAGCGCGTAGCCTTCCCCGTCTGATCTGCGCACGAACCAAGGCAGCCTGCTGCCGTTGGTAAAGAATACGACGCGCCGCGACGAAACCAAGGCATGCTGCCGTCATGGCAATCAGGATGTACACGCTCGACGGCGGTGCCAGCGCGGCAGCAAGTGACGTGCTGAAAATCGTCACGACATAAACGTAAAGCGCCCGCCTACGCCCGAAAATATCCTCAAGGATATGATGGAAATGGTCTTTGCCACCGCGCAGCGGCGAGCGGCCACGCAAAATGCGGCCCGCAATCACGCGTAGGCAATCCAGCACCGGCATGAAAAACCAGACAAGCAGGGTTTCGGCAGCAATTCGTCCGCTGCGAAGCGAGGCGACGGCGAGGAGAGCGAAGATAAATCCGATGCCAAACGTGCCGCAATCGCCGAGAAACACCCTACGGCGCAGATTGAACACAAGGACGACGAGGATTGGGCCACTCAGCGCAAAGGCAATGAGACGCGTGGCCCCATCAGAAAATAGACCAAAACCGCCGCACCAGATTAACAGCGCGGCCGGGACCAGCCCATCGATGCCATCCGCCATGTTTACCGATGAAACAAACCCCGCAGTGGCCAAGACCGCGCCCGCGATAAAAAGCGGCGCCGAAATTGGAACTGTGCCGAAGGACGCCCAACGTATCGAGGGCGAGAGAAGGTGCGGGTCAAGGGCGGCAGCTATCAATGTGAATACGGCCAGCACGATCAGCCTGCCGTTCGGAGAAAGATGGGACTGATCGTCCATGATACCGATGGCGCCGAGTCCTGCACCGCATAGCAGCAGAGCGAGGTAGAGAGGCTCCTGCGGATTTACATACCACTCGGCGAGCAGCCAGCTCACCAGCGGCAGCAGAACAGCAAAGCCTCCAACCTGTGGAGTGGGCGTGGCGTGCGCCTTGCGACCACCGCGCGGATAGTCAAAAACCTGCAGCCAATTTGCGATCGGCCGTGCAAATACGCAAATCAGCGCCGTCGCGGCTGTTACGGCAAGGCAGGCATAAATCATTGCGGTACGCTCCGCCGCTGATAGTGCCCAACTACCGCGCGACTAGCCAGTGCCCCGGCCCAAGAGGCACCGGTGCGTAATTCCTGGCAACGCTGGTCTATGCTTTGACGATGATACTTGATCCGGCGTCAACGCCGTTCATAGCGTTTCGCGTGTCGACAATCAGGTCGAGGGACCGCGTCAGCGAGCCATAGTCCACGTCATCATGGTCGGTTACGATGAGGGCCGCGTCGAAATTTTCCCCAAAAGTTTCCGGCTTCCACAGAACGGAGGCGCGGCCCGCAAGATGAGGAAATTCTCTGGTTTCCGGTATTATCGGCACCCAGGGATCATAATATTCTACACCGGCCCCCTTCGCCTCAAGCTGCTTGAAAATCGTGAGGGCCGGACTCTCGCGCAAGTCATCGACATTCCGCTTATAAGCCAAACCCACCAGCAAAATGCGGCTACCATTCAGGCTTATCTGCTTGCGCGCTGATAGCGCGGCGGCCAGCGCTGCAACGACCTGCAGAGGTTCGGCGGTATTGATCTCGCCGGCGAGTTCAATAAAGCGCGCAGGCACTTCATGCTCGCGTGCCTTCCAGGAGAGATAGAACGGATCAATGGGAACGCAATGTCCGCCAAGGCCGGGGCCCGGATAAAACGGCATGTATCCGAACGGCTTTGTCGCCGCCGCTTCGATGACTTCCCAGATATCGATATTCATATGTGCAAAGATGTGCTTGAGTTCGTTCACCAAAGCGATATTCACGCAGCGGAAGATGTTTTCGCTTAATTTGACGGCTTCCGCCGTCGCCATGTTGGTAACCGGCACGACGCGATCCACAAGGCGGGCGTAGAAGGCTTCGGCTACCAAGCGGCTGTGCGGATCGTCTGCACCAACCACCTTGGGAATTTCCGACGTTCGGAATTTCGATCCGGGATCTTCCCGCTCTGGAGAGTAGGCAAGGAACACGTCGTTACCGACCCTCAGCCCGCTCAGTTCCAGCGCCGGCTTCACAACTTCGATGGTACAACCGGGATAAGTGGTCGATTCCAGGCATACCAGCTGGTCCATCCGGAGCGCAGCACTGACCGCTTCTGCGGTGCGGCGGACATGGCTGAGGTCAGGTTCTCGATATTTGTTCAGCGGCGTCGGGACGCAAATGATCACAACGTCGACGTCGGCGATCTCCTCTAGATTGGCACTCGCCCGAAACCGCCGGTCGAGCAGCATGGTGGCGATCTTCGCATCGGGAATGGTGCGGATTGTCGAATGGCCGCGGTTAAGGGCGGACACGCGATCGGTATCGATATCGAAGCCGACGACGCGAAACCCTTTTTGATGAGCTGTGATAGCCAGTGGCTGGCCGACATAGCCCATCCCGACCACGCCGACCGTGGCATTGGCGGAACTGAATTTCGCCGCAAGACGGCTTATCTTGGAAGACTCTTTCGCAGTCCGGCTCGGCCTGCGGGCTTCTTCCTGCTCAGCAAACTTCATCCACCACTCCCCATTGCACAACAACGCTACTCGTGCACCCGGCCGCTTGCTGCTCCGCGGGGCCGTGGCTGAACCGACTGTAAGGTCTTTTGTCGGCGCTTGCCAACACGCTGAATTTAGCAGACTTCATTAACCGGAATGAGACTTCTCTCTTCAATCCGGTAGCGCTCACCTGTCCGTGGGCAAGTCAGGTCGTTTCCAAGACGCTCGCCGCTGCGGCTAACCCAGCCGACGGGGCGCGCCGGGTTTCCGGTAACCAGGGAGAAAGAGACCACATCCCGGGTCACCACCGCACCGGCACCAATCATCGCATACTCCCCGATGGTGTGGCCGCAAACGATTGTTGCGTTTGCACCAATGCTGACGCCGCGACCAACGTGGGTCGGGAGAAATTCCGTCTTGCGACTAATATGCGCTCGCGGGAGAAGAACATTGGTGAAGACCATACTGGGGCCACAAAACACATCGTCTTCCAGAGTGACACCTTCGTAGATCGAAACGTTATTCTGGATTTTGCAGCCATTCCCGATGCGAACCTTCGGGCCGATCATTACGTTCTGTCCTATCACGCAGCGAGCACCGATACTGCTTCCGGAGAGAATATGAGCGAAATGCCATATTCGGCTTTCTTCGCCGATCCGAACATCCGCATCGATGATAGCGGTGGGATGTATGAAAACGGAGGGAGAATTCATTTAAACGAAACAGCGAATGGCGGCTCAGGGCTACTTGCCTGCGCGGCGTAACGCAAGCAGCAACAGCCTAATTTCCGGCTTGAACACGCGTTTTTTGCGCGGCGCCTAAACGCTCATACAGGGCCAGCAATCGCGGGCGGTATAGGGTGCTCCAATTATCCTGTTCGATGAAACGGCGACACCCTGCGCGCGCCTCCTCAAGCATGGCATCGGTAAGCGATGAAACCAAGTTTGCGATAACCGCCGCACTGAATGGCTGCGGAAGAATCCAGCCGCATCTGTGGCCCTCCACAATACGGCGCATTTCTGGATAGGGCTGCACAATCATCGGTACGCCGGCGTTCGGATACTCCCAAAGCTTGTTGGGCGTGGCAATCCAGTGATTAAGAACAGTGTCTTCATAAGGTACGATGCCGACCGTTGCTCCCTGCGTCCAGGAAAGCAGCTCCGCTGAAGCGGCCGGCGGAATGAAGCGCGCTTTTCCACCGACACTGTCTTGTTGAGCGATTCGTTCTTGTTGAGCGATTCGTTTCAGTTCATCTGTAAGGGGACCCCAGCCCATCATAACAAGGGACCAGCCCTTGGGCAGCAATGCCGCAGACCGCACCAGTGTCTGCAACCCGCGGTGATTGGTGAAGCCGCCTTGATAGAGAAGAATTTTCTCATTCGGCGGCAGGTCGGCAACCCGATGCAGGCGCCCGTCATAGCCGTCGAGAAGCACACGTTCCGTGGCATTCCGGATCACCACCGCGCGAGGAGCCTCGGGAAAGGCGTGGCGATAATAAGCAGCCGCACTGTCGTTGACCGCGACGAAACCATCGATTCGCGGGAGACATTTCTCGTGTACCCGCGCAAAGTAGTCGGTTGTGCCAAACCTTCGCGCAGCGACCGCTTCATAGATTTCATGGGCATCGTAGACCAACGGGACATTCAGCTTCTTTTTGACCATCCATCCGGTCGGCAAGGCACTACAGTCATGGCAGTGGACGACGTCCGGCTTGATGCTTGCGGCGATAGAGGCGAGCCGGCGCGAGCGGTAGCGGTACACGGAGAAGCGTGGGACCTTCGCACCGATCCAGCCGAAGGGCTCTGCTGCGATCCCGAGCATCCAATCGGGGAGCCAGCCGGGAATCCGCGAGCGAATAGCGGGAAAGCGTGCAATGGATCCTGTGCCGCTGCCTTCAGAGATAATGCGACGACGCAATGTCTCTTCTTCGTTCGCGCGTCGTGCGGAACGGTGCAATGCGAAGCGGATCGCCAGGTACATTGCCAAACTTAGCGTGATGAGCCCCAGAAGGAAGTAAAGCGCATTAGTCGGCGACCAGTGGACGAGCGCTTTACTCAGACGATAGACCCCGTAAGCTGCGAAGCAGCAAGCAACCAAGAACGGCAAAAGATTGGGAACCGAAGAGAACAGTACCCGTCGCTTGCTGTCCCAAGCGACGCGAATCACTCTAACTCCGTCGGCCAAGATTTCTTCAGATTTGGTCGCGCCCGATTCCGGAATGCCCACCACGATGACAGCATGGCCCGAGCCGCGGAGCGTGTGGGCTTCGCGCATAACGCGCCCATCCCTCGTTCCATTGTTGTGAACGATCATGCAGATATTCATGGATCGATCCGCGATACTGCCCTTCGGGTGGGCATCATTGCGGCCCTACCGGATCAGCGCTGCCGAAGAACTGAGGCTCGATGTGTCAGTTTACGGACACTAGATTCTTTATCGCAGCGGTGGCTGAACGGGTACGAATCGTCTCCCCACCAAGAGCCATCGAATTGGCAGCTGCCTCTAGTACCCGGAGAACGCGCAAGCCTTCGACGCTGTCAGTCCGCGGCGTCTTGACAGCAGCGACACACGAAAGGAAGTGGGCGCATTCCTCCCGCAGCGGCTCTTTCTCGTCCAGACGAACGAGCACCGGCTCAGCGCGAACCACCCTAACGGCGCCGGACGAAACGTCGATCCCGTGGTTGAAAATCTGCAATTTCTCGGGCCAGCGTGCGGTATCGTCGAAGACGGCTTGTGCGCGGGAGCCGATCAGCACCACTTTGTGCTCCTTTACTGGATTAAGCCAAGAAACCGCAACGTCCGCGGTGACCCCGTTGGCAAAATCCAGATGCACACGCGCGATATCGGCGATATGCGAATTGAGAATCGGCCTGCCGTGAGCGGACACCCGCTGCGGAAGATCTCCAAAGATGGCGAGAATGATGGAGATGTCGTGCGGTGCAAGCGACCACAACACATCTTCTTCAGTACGGAATCGGCCGAGGCTCAGGCGGCGCGAATAGATGTGGCGCACGGTACCGAGCCTGCCCGAACGGACCTCCTGCAGTAGTTTGCGGACAGCTGGATGGTATCGCAGCACATGCCCCACCATCAGCACCCGCTGCCGCTCGCGCGCCATATTCGCGAGCAACTGGCCATCCGGAACGCTCATGGCCAGCGGTTTCTCGACAAAGACGTGCTTTCCAGCCTCAAGTGCCTGCCGGGCATGAAGGGCATGGAAAGCAGCCGGCGTGGCGATCGCCAGCGCCTCTACGTCGTCATCCTCTAGCAGTTCCTCGAACCGGCGGGCGGGTACGTCGTACCGGCTGGAGAATTCGCCAGCGAGATTAAGGGCGATGTCGCTGACGGCAGTTAGGGCTCCCAGCTGGGACAGGTTTCTGACGATATTCCGGCCCCACTGACCGCAACCGATCGCCGCTACTTTGGGCCTGTTCAGGGCCGGCGAGACAATACGGCCGGCAAGAGCTTCTTGCTCTGAAGTGTGATCCAACGCAAAAAACCCCACTGCTCGCTTGGCTCAACCTAACAAGTGGATAGCCCTCGCACAACAGCGGATTTGCCCAGCAAGTATTGCCAAAAGGTGATGGCGGCGGCAGGAAAGGCGGCAGTCTCCTCATGGCGAAGGGTCTTCGCCCCAGCGTAACCCTTGTCATTATGCGAATTCTCCTGCTCTCCGACAATTTTGTCCCAGAAACGAACAGTCCGGCCCGTAGAGCGTATGAGCACGCCCGTGTCTGGGCAGCCACAGGTCACAGCGTAACCGTCATCACCTCAGTTCCGAACTTCCCCATAGGGCGGCCGCTGCCCCCTTACCGGAATCGGTTGCGCCAGCGGGAGAGGATAGATGGCATTGATGTGGTTCGCGTTTGGACTTTGCTTGCGCCGAATCGTGGCGTGGTCCGCCGAAGTCTGGACTTCCTCAGTTTTGCTCTTGCGGGGTTTACAGGCGGCTTATTCGAACCCTGCGATGTTATCGTAGCCACTTCACCGCAGCTGCTCACCGGATTGGCCGGATGGTGGCTCGCGGCCGTAAAGCGCCGACCGTGGGTTTTCGAAGTCCGGGACATCTGGCCCGATTCCATCGTGTCTGTCGGAATGATGAAGGACAACCTCTTCATTCGGGCACTCCACGTCCTGGAGCGGCAGCTCTATCGGCACGCAACCCGAGTTGTGGCTGTTAGTGGCGGCATTCGCGAACGGCTGCTGGCCCGGGGTGTGCCGGCGGAAAAGCTTGGCGTGGTCCCGAATGGTGTCGATCTTCGGCGATTCGGCGGAGCGAAGCAGGACTATCAGCTCCGCCAGTCACTGCGACTTCAGGGCAAGTTCGTCGCCGGCTATGTCGGCACACATGGCATGGCGCAGGGGCTGGAAACCGTGGTCGACGCGGCAGACCGATTGCGCGGCCGGAACATACACTTTCTCTTTGTTGGGGCAGGTGCACGGCGCCCGGCGATTGTTGCCCGCGCGACCGCAATGAACCTCGACAATGTCACCTTTATCGATCTCGTGCCTATCGAAACGGCGACGGAGTACCTACGGCTATGCGATGCGGTGCTAATCCCGCTGAAGCGTACCGACCAGATCGAGATCACCCTTCCGGGAAAGCTGTTCGAGGCCGCCGCCATGGGAAAGCCGATGATCGTGGGCGCCGAAGGCGCTTCCACCGAACTCGTGCAGCGATACGGAGCAGGTATCGTCGTTCCGCCCGAAGACCCGAAGGCCCTCGCCGACGGCGTTCTTCGTTTGCGAGAAGACTCCGCTCTTTGCGGACAGCTGAGCGCGGGAAGTCTTGCATTGGCGCGCGACTTCGACCGCGATCACTTCGCGCGTGAAATGCTTGAGCAGATATCGCTTGCCTGCGAGACCGGCGCCACAGCCTAACGGCTGTTAATAACGGCAAGCGCCGCGGCGGTAGTGGCAAGTTTGCTGACGATATCCGAGATGTTGATAGCGAATTCCATCCAGTTGAACGGCTGCGGATCGCGCGGCACGACGACCATCGAGCCGGGCGGGATGTCGTGTCCGTTGCCGAAGCTCCACCAACTGTCTCCCTCCGGGCGCGAGGTTCCATCGGGCAAAACCACGAATACAAGACTGTCATCCGCAGAGCTGCTCTCGCCACCCGCGTAACGAATATAGTCGCGCACCGTCAGCCCGGGCTTGTAACTAAACGCGCCGTTGCTCAGAACCGCACCTGTGACGGTAACCGTCGAAGGCCGTTTGGGGATGTAGATCGTATCTCCCGACTCAAGCAGCACATCGAGTTCGGGCCTGGTGGCCAGGATGACGGGATCGGCCGTCACCGAAATTCGGCCGAGTGCCGGCATCGTCCGCAATTCTTGGACGAGCTGTTCAACGTAAGAGAGGCCTGAAGAATTGATGATTGTCGCGGGAAGGGATGCCACTGTTGCGATATTGTCCTGGAGAAGACGGGCTGTTCGCTGATTACCGTCCGACTCCTGAATCGCTGCGCTTTGCCGGGTAAACACTGTGCCGAACGGATAGGCTTCGTCCGTCAGCCCACCAGCGCGGGCTAAAACCGAGGACAGCCTTTCCCCGCGGGTCACATCGAACGTGCCGGGATAACGGACCTGTCCGACGATGGTGATCGTCTCACCGTTCCGATCTGAGAACACCGGCCGCAGGCGGATACTGTCAAAAGGCTTGAGCGAAATGCTCGCAAAATCCTGTCCCGTCACCCGCAGCGTGTTTCTAACAGTGCGGGACGTACCGGTTGAGGTGTCAATAACGGTCGAAGTGATTTCGACGGCAGAAAGATCTGCTTCCCGCTGCACGCCGCCAGCAGCGGCAATGAGCGATGCGAGGCTCGTGTCCGCGACCGCAAGATAGGAACCTGGATTGCGGACTTCGCCGTTGATCGTAACGATGTAATCGCGAGAGGAATTTACAAGCTCCAATGTCGGGACGCCAAGGTTAGCTGCAATCTGGTCGAGCGAGACCTGGGTCGCAGCACTCTTCGCAGTCGCGACGGTCGCGGCGGAGCCGCCCGTAGCACCTTCGGTCGCCTGCGCTTGAGCCACCCCAGTTACCGCAGCACCGGTGCTGGGCAGCGAGGCAGTCGGCGTGGTCGAAGGTAGCGGCGGCGCGTTTCCCGCCTGAAGCGCCGTAGCAAGACTGGCAGTAGGCGTGGAGGCGCCCGGCGGTACGGTTCCTGGCGTGGTGCCCGCACCAGCTCCCGACGTCGTCGCGCCCCCCTGCCCACCATTGTTCGCAGTCGGCGCACCAGTCGAGCCGCTCGATGAGGATGGCTGCGATCCAGATGCAGCTGCAGAAGTCGATGCGTGGAAGGTCGCTATAGGATTCTGGGAAGCCGAAGAGGTCCCGCCCAGAGCAGCGTTGGCAGCCGCGGCCAAAGTGGCGATTTCCGATCGATTAAACACGTAGACAATGTCGTTGTCGGCCAGCTTGAGGTCTTCCTTGCCGGCGAAGGTCCGCTCGATGGAAAAAGGAATGATGCTCTGGAAATTGGATTTGAGCTCGCGCCGGATCACGACCCCAAACAACGTGTAGGACTGTGGCGTCAGATCGTCGGCGTCACGGATCAGCCGCGACATGGTAGGCGTGCTGCCAAGAGCTCGGGTGCCAGGAACAGCAACCTCACCCGACAGTGTTATGAGCCCGTTCGAAGCAGAGCGCTCAAAGTCGACAAACAGAACTTCGCCGGAGCGCACAACGCCACCACTGCCGACGGAAATCATCTGAGTTCGGCCATCGGGCAGCAACTCGAGCTTGCTCAACCGTTTGGCCCCCGCAAGCTCACTTCCGCCGGCTAGGTTGATGAGAGACTGCTGCGTGATTGCGGTCGCGCCGGGCGCCAGTTCAAAAATTCCGGGCGACTTCACGAGCCCGGCAATCGCAACTGTTTGCCCGATTGCGGGGACAATGATGCGATCGCCCTCCGTCAACGCACCAACCGAAGCGTAAGAACCGGCGCCAATCAGCGAGTACAGGTCGAGGCGAATGCGGCGGTGCCCACGAATCAGGATCACATTGCGGAGGCTGCCGGTCTTCTTGATGCCGCCGGAAAGCAGGATCGCGTCTACCGGCGTGTTCAGGCCCGTTAACGTTCGGAGACCCGGCGCGGCCACTTCACCGGTTACAAGTACCGCGACCTGGCGGACCGTACCGATGGATACGAAGGCTTGCGTACCGATTTGCGCTTTGGCAATGCGCTGCGAAATTTCGGTCCGCACTTCTCCGAAGCTGCGTCCTGCCGCATTGATTGGGGGGAGATCGGGAAGGATGATCCTGCCCTCCCGATCGACTGAAGCGGTGTAAGCGACATTTGCATGTCCGCGCAGTACAACGTTGAGCTGGTCACCAACCCCTAGCACGTAACTGTCCTGCAGGGCGCCCACCTGGGTTACTGGCACACTCGCCCCAACGCCAAACGTGTCGTATCCGAACTGCGTGAGCGTGCGGCCGGCGCGCTGGGAGTATAGCTGCTCCAGTCGCGAAGGTTGTTGTGGTAGCGGAGTTGCAGCCTGACTCGGCTGAGCAGCCGAGGGTGAGGGCTGGGTTGTTGGCGCGATAGTCGTCTGGATCGGCATTGCCGCCGACGAGGGAATCTGGGAAGCCGACGATGTTGTGGAGGTGCTGCCCGGTTGTCCGCTGATGGCGTTCAGGATGCTCTGAACGTCGGTGCTCGTCTGTGCGATGCTTGCCGATGCACTCGCCAAAGTGACAAACGCCACGATAGCCGCCGCGTACGCCTTGGCAGCACCAAGCTTTCTCAACAACATGTCCCCAGCTCTTCCGATTTGCCCGTGCTGAAAAATCCAATGGCGTCCGAGTATTACTCCTCGTGGTTAATGCATTCAAGTCGACGCGCTGGCTCTGTGGACGGTTTGGGGACAGACGCGAATTCTCTCGACGGATTAGCCGCCTGACCGCTAGCTAGCTCAAGAATGATTCTTCCGCGCATGAACAGTCACAACGCCGGTTTCGCCCTAGTGTGCCTGCTGCTTGTCGGCTCGCCGCTTCTCCCCGATTTGGCCAGCGCCGAAACAGGCCCTACCGCCCGCGCACCCGTTTTTGCCTGGATGAACACGTCCTTATCCGCGGATCAGCGAGCAGATCTCGTGCTCGCTCAGATGACCCAAGGAGAGCAGCTGCAGCTGGTCTTAGGATATATCGGGGTTGACGTCAGATCGCGCTCCGGAAGGCCGACTCCGGAGGCAATTAAAGCTGCCTTTCCAGGAACCGCTGGGTATGTGCCCGGCGTCGCGCGGCTGACTATTCCGCCCCTGATTGAAAGCGATGCCGGGATTGGAGTCGCAAACAACGGACATCTGCGTCCTTTCGATCAGACTATCGCCTTGCCCTCTGGCATCATGACCGCTGCGACCTGGAACTCGGAAGTTGCCGAGCAGGCGGGCGCAATGGTCGGCGTCGAGGCCCGGGATCGCGGATTCAATGTGATGTTGGGCGGGGCAATGAATCTCGCGCGGGAGCCGCGTGGCGGCCGCACATTCGAATATGCCGGCGAGGACCCGCTCCTCGCGGGCTTCATCGTCGGCGCAGAAGTCCGAGGAATCCAGAGCCAGCACCTCGTCTCAACCGTCAAGCATTTCGCCTTTAACGACCAGGAAACCGGCCGCACAGTTCTCAATGCGCGGATCGGAGAGGCGGCAGCCCGGGAATCCGACTTGCTGGCGTTTCAAATCGCCATCGAGCAAGGAGAACCCGGCGCCGTGATGTGCGCCTACAACCGGTTCAGTGGCGTCTATGCGTGCGAAAACCCGTTTCTACTGACCACTGTGCTGAAACAGCAGTGGAAGTATCCCGGATGGGTATTATCGGACTGGGGCGCCGTGCACAGCACGGTCGAATCTGCCAATGCCGGGCTCGACCAGGAATCGGCTGCCGGTTCCGATCAAAAGGAATACTTCGGCGATCCTCTGAAACAGGCGATTGCGGATGGCAGTGTGCAGCAGGCGCGGCTAAGCGACATGGCTCGACGAATCCTGCGGAGCATGTTCGCCGAAGGACTGGTCGATTATCCCCCCATCAAACACACGTCGAATATCGAAGCCCATAGGCGCGTTGCGCAAAATGACGCTGAAGAAGGCATCGTTCTTCTGAAAAACGCGCCAAAGCTCCTGCCTCTGCTGCGGACCGAGCGCCGCATCGCTGTGATCGGCTCACATGCCGATGTCGGCGTGCTTTCCGGGGGCGGTTCTTCGCAGGTGATCCCGGTCGGCCACGATCGGGCGAATGAGTTCTCAACCTTCGCGGCCATTCAGGCAATGCAGAATGGTGTCAAAATTCCGCCAAAGGGAACCGAAATCTTCGATCCGCCGTCACCGCTCGCAGAAATCCGCGCGGCCGCTCCGAGTGCGACCGTTTCTTACGACAGCGGCGATAATCTGCAAAGTGCTGCCCAATTGGCCAAGCAATCCGAGGTCACAATCATCTTCCTGTCGCAGTGGATGGCTGAGGGCCGTGACGTTTCTTCGCTCGATTTGCCTGGCAATCAGGATGCACTCGTGGATGCCGTAACTGCCGCCAATCCGCGCACCATCGTGGTGCTGGAGACTGGCGGCCCGGTGCTGATGCCGTGGCTCTCGCGAGTTCCAGCGGTGCTTGAAGCATGGTACTCCGGAAGCGGTGGCGGCGCTGCCATCGCTCGCGTGCTGTTTGGGGATGTGAACCCGTCCGGGAAACTGCCAATCACTTTCCCGCAAGCCGACGAACAACTCCCGCGACCGACAATTCCGAGTGGCTCGCCGGGGGTCCAGTTAGACCTGGATTACATGGAAGGCGCGGACGTCGGCTACCGCTGGTTCCAGCGCAAGAATCTGATACCGCTGTTTCCGTTCGGCTACGGACTCTCCTATGCGACGTTTCGTATTGCCAGTCTCAGCGTGAGCGCCGCTAGCGACAGAGTCGCCGCGCGCGTGACTGTTATGAATCAAGGCTCAACGGAGGGGATGGAAACGGTACAAATCTACGCCGCACCGCCTGATGAGAAAGGCGGTCCGGGTGTTCGGCGTCTGGTCGGTTGGAGCAAAGTGAATCTGAGGCCCGGAGAAAGCCGGCGGCTGACGATATTTGCGGAACCGCGCCTGCTCGCGACTTTCGACACGGCCCGGCAAGCATGGCGGATTGCAGAAGGGAATTATCAGGTGAGTGTCGGTAACTCATCGGCGGCGCTGACCCAGACCGTGGATGTTCATCTGGCTGAACGGGCGTTCGCGCCGTGAGCGGCTCAGGAGGCCGCGAAACAATTTCGGCTGTGGAGCGACAACAGCCGCTGCTGCTGGGCTTGGTCGTGTTCCTGTTCTTCGCCTGGGGGTTTGCGACCGTCCTCATCGATACCCTGGTGCCCAAGCTCAAGGGGCTGTTCTCACTTTCCTATGCCCAGGTAATGCTGACCCAGTTCAGTTTCTTTCTTGGCTATTTTGTATTTTCAATCCCGTCCGGGTTCCTTTTGTCCCGCATCGGGTACATCCGCGGCGCCGTTCTCGGCCTTGTTGTGATGGCGTGCGGTTGCCTGCTGTTCATACCGGCCGCAATGCTCGCGTTGTTTCCGCCGTTTCTGCTGGCGTTGTTCGTGATGGCTGCCGGTATCACGTTGCTGCAGGTGGTCGCCAACCCGTTTATCGCCGAGCTTGGACCTGTGTCATCATCGCACAGCCGGCTCACACTGGCGCAGGCGTTCAATTCTCTCGGCACCACCATAGGGCCATGGGTCGGAGCGGTGTTGATCCTACGCACTGGCGTGGCGCTCCACGCCCACAACATGACGGCCGCGGCGTTGGCCGCAGCGCGTCGGTCCGAAGCCCACTCTGTTCAACTGCCCTTCGTGATCATAGCTGTGGCGCTTGTGGCACTCGCGATCGCATTCTGGTTCTTCCGGCGCAGCGCCGCGCCACCGGTGAGCGCGCAGATGGCACGACTGAGCGCGCTATGGGCACTGCGCGACCAGCCACGGCTCATCCTCGGGACGCTCGCCATTTTTCTGTACGTCGGCGCGGAAGTCTCCATCGGGAGCGTGATGACGAATTACCTAATGCAATCTTCGGTGCTCGGCTGGCCGGCTGAGCGCGCCGGCAAGCTCGTGAGCCTGTACTGGGGCGGCGCGATGGTCGGCCGCTTCATCGGCGCGTTCGTGCTGAGGCGCGTGCGCCCCGGCGTGGTGCTCGCATTCTGCGCGATCTGCACGACACTTCTTGCCCTCACATCGTCGCTGACGACCGGCGAAGTGGCCGCTGGATCGTTAATCGCGGTGGGGCTGTTTAATTCGATCATGTTTCCCACCATCTTCGCGCTGGCATCCGAAAATCTGGGCACCGAAACGCCCAACGGCTCGGCCCTGCTGGTCATGGGAATTGTCGGCGGCGCAATTATTCCAGTAATCACCGGCGCGATCGCCGACAGAACGAGCCTTGCAACAGCGCTGATCGTGCCAGCGCTGTGCTACACTTGGATATTGATCTACGGCTGGATGACCGCAAAGGGTCTCGGTGGTGAAACGCGGGACAGCACTGCAACAACCGCTTCTCGATAAATAAATTGGTGAGCCCGGATGGGATCGAACCATCGACCCTCTGATTAAAAGTCAGATGCTCTACCCCTGAGCTACGGGCCCTCCAAGGGCGCGCGGACCATAAGAAGCGCAATGCTCCCGGTCAATCCGCCTGCATCTTGACGTCCGCCTCCCAATTTTGTCGGCATTCTCTTGCGTAATCCGCGACCGCTCCAGCGGAAATGGCAGCGCGAAGGCCGCTCATCAGATCTTGGTAATATGTGAGATTGTGCGATGTGAGCAACATAGAAGCGATGATCTCATTCGCCTTCACTACATGGTGCAGATATGCGCGGCTGAAGTTGCGGCAGGCCGGACAACGGCATTCGAAATCAAGGGGGTCGGCATCTTCGGCGTATTGCGCATTGCGGAGGTTCAACGTACCGGCGCGGGTAAACGCCTGGCCGTTGCGCCCCGAACGAGTAGGCAGCACGCAATCCAACATGTCGATTCCGCGGGTCACTGCACCGATGATGTCATCAGGCTTGCCGACGCCCATCAGATAACGCGGCCGACCCGGCGGCAGCAACGGTGTCGTGGTGTCCAGCACTTCGAACATGGTGGGTTGCCCTTCGCCGACCGCAAGGCCGCCGACTGCATAACCCTCAAAGCCGATTTCAACCAGTTGTTCGGCCGAGCGTTGGCGAAGATGTGGAAATACACCGCCCTGCACGATGCCAAAGCACGCGCGGCCGAGTTGCTCGCCAAAGGCGGCCTTCGATCGTTTTGACCAGCGCATCGATAACGCGAGCGACGATTCAATTTCCGCTTCGGTTGCCGGAAAGGCAGCGCACTCGTCCAGCACCATCTGGATATCCGAACCGAGCAAGCGCTGGATCTCCATGGCGCGCTCCGGCGACAGGAATTCCGGGGCGCCGTCGATGTGCGACTGAAACGCGACGCCCTCTTCGGAAATCTTGCGCAGCTTCGCGAGCGACATCACCTGAAAGCCGCCGGAGTCGGTCAGAATCGGCCCACCCCACCCCATGAATTTGTGCAGGCCACCCAGCCGCGCGATTCGCTCTGCGCCAGGCCGCAGCATCAGGTGATACGTGTTGCCGAGGATGATATCGGCGCCCGTCGCGCACACGCTTTCCGGCAGCATCGCTTTGACGGTTGCGGCCGTGCCTACCGGCATGAAAGCCGGCGTGCCAATGTCGCCGCGCGGTGTGTGGATGATCCCGGTGCGCGCCGCGCCGTCCGTTCCAGTCACTTCAAATGTAAATTTCTCAGTCATCGGAACAGCAGGCATGCGTCGCCATAGGAGTAAAAGCGATAGTGCTGACGGATTGCTTCCGCATAGGCGTGCTTCATTATTTCGAGCCCGGAGAACGCGCATACGAGCATGAACAAAGTGGAGCGCGGAAGATGGAAATTGGTCAGAAGAATCTCCGCGGATTTGAAGCGGTAGCCGGGAGTGATGAAAAGCGCCGTGTCGCCGGCGAACGGCGCAAACCTGTCATCAGCGCCAGCGGCGGTTTCAAGGGTGCGCAAACCGGTGGTGCCGACCGCCAGGATCTGGCCGCCGTTCTGCCGCACGCGATTAAGACGGTCGGCAGTGTGTGCCGAAACCGTTGCCCATTCAGCGTGCATGCGATGTTGCGTCGTATCCTGTGCTGTCACGGGCAGAAAGGTTCCGGCGCCCACGTGCAAGGTCACTTTTTCGCTCGCTACGCAACTCTTCTCCAGTTGCGCAAACAGTTCCGCGGTGAAGTGGAGACCTGCTGTCGGCGCCGCAGCTGAGCCGGCATGTTCTGCAAACACGGTTTGATAGTCACTTGCATCCTGCATATCCGGCTTACGCTTGCAGACGATATAGGGGGGTAGCGGAATCTCGCCTTCGCGTGCGATAGCCCTGTCCAGGACGACTCCGGCGACATCAAACTGGACTTCGACTTCGGCGTCGTGCCGGGCGAGTACAGAGGCAAACATACTCCGTCCCAATTGCAAACGGTCGCCAGCCGCAAGCCTTTTCGCGGGACGGGCCAACGCAAGAAAACGATCCGCCGCGGTGCGCTTGTGCAACATCAACTCGATTTTGGCGCCAGCGGTTTCCGTGCTAGCGCGCGGCAGCCTGTGCCCATGTAGCCGCGCCGGAACTACCTTGGTATCGTTCACGACAACAGCGTCACCGCTGCGCACGAAATTCGGCAGGTCGCGGACCCGAGCATGCTCCAGCCGCCCGTCCTTGTGCACCACGAGCATCCGCGCGCAATCGCGGGGGTACACCGGCCGGAGTGCAATGTGCTCCTCTGGCAACTCGAAATCGAACAGACTGACGTCCATCGGGGAAGTCAGAAATCAGAATTCGGAAGGCGGAACAACCGTCAGGCGACGCTTTCGAGGACGGCAGCGATAATGCTGTCCTGCGTGGCGTCGTCGAGATAAGGATGCATTGGGAGACTGATCACGTGCCGTGCAATCCGGTCGCTAACCGGCGTGCCCACGCTCGGATAATGGGCGTAACCCTTCTGATGCGACAGCGGTGTTGGATAGTAGACCGCGGTCGGAATGCCCTTGGCCTTCAGATCGGCAGCGAGCCGGTCGCGATCCGGTACTTGAATCGTATATTGCGCCCAAGTGCATTTTGCGGCCTCAATGACATGGGGCGGACGAATGCGGTTCGAGAGCCGGAATGCTTCGCTGTAGCGCCGCGCCACGCGCTGCCGCATTTCGATCTCTTCGGGAAAGATCTTCAGCTTCTCGCTCAGAATCGCTGCCTGAATAGTATCCAGCCGCGAATTTACGCCTATGCGCACATTCTCGTATTTGTCTGCGCCCTGCCCGTGCACGCGGATTGAACGCAGCAATTCGGCCAACGCATGATCGTTCGTGAACGTCGCTCCTCCGTCGCCATAGCAGCCGAGCGGCTTCGCGGGAAAAAAGCTTGTGCCGGCCGCGCCACCGATGGCGGCGGTCTGTCGGCCGTCCAGAGTGGCACCGAACGCTTGCGCGGTATCCACCAGCAGCTTGAGTTTCTCGCGCGCGGCAATGAGCTCGATGGCGGAATAATCCGCGGGTTGACCAAAAAGATCGACTGGCATGATGGCTCGGGGCTTAAGCTTGCCCTCCCGCTTCACCATCTCCATAGCGGCTTCGAGGCTTTTCGGGTCGAGGTTATAAGTGTCTTCGAAAACATCGACGAACACCGGCACAGCACCAACCAGCGCCACAACTTCCGCAGACGCTGCGAACGTGAAGGCGGGCACAAACACGGCATCCCCGGGCCCGATCTCCCAGGCACGC
This sequence comes from Alphaproteobacteria bacterium, assembly GCA_045810735.1. Taxonomy (GTDB): domain Bacteria; phylum Pseudomonadota; class Alphaproteobacteria; order Micropepsales; family Micropepsaceae; genus Rhizomicrobium. Next base: position 75,599 of record JBJMVL010000069.1, on the reverse strand, counting down.
AAAACGATCATGAGCGCATCCGTGCCGTTGGCGCAGGCGATGCAATGACCGACACCCGCATATTCGGCGAGGCTCTCCTCGAGCGCCCGCACCTGTGGCCCCATTATCCATTGCCCACCTTCAACGGCAGCCATCACCGCCTTTTCGACTTCGGAAGAAATCCGGCGGCGCTGGGCCTGCAGATCGATGAAGGGAATCAACAAGCGTGCTTCTCCTGATGACCGCGCTGTCTTAGCTGCGGCAATTCGGACCGCTCAACCCGTTCGGGCACAAGATTTATTGCCGATTGCGTCCGAAATTCAGGCCATCAGGCGTTTCGCAGCGCGCCGTTTCAGGCCGCCGAGAAAGCTCGCAGCCGAAAGAACGCCGAGCGTCCACTGCACCGGATCGCTTGTAGATGCCGGGAGCACAAAGGCCGCCATTCCGAAGCTAAGGCTTGCGATCAGCAGCAGCGGACGCCACGGAATCCGTATGCCTCGCGCCGCCTTCCATTGACGCAATTCCTCATCAACAGAAAGAAGGCGGTCGTCCGGCTGGGGTGTCTCTTGCGACATGGCACGCAAATTCGGCACCCGCGGCTTCGGAACCTTGGGCGGCTGTGAAAGCTGGCGGCGGCCGAAGGCAGTCTGGTTTTTCACCACTGCACCCATCGTAACCACTGACACTTCAACAGGTGCTGCTTAGAGAATTCTTAAGATTTTCGCGGACCGGTAGGGATCAACTATTTGCTATAATCCTCATCTTAATAATCTTATCGGGCTGGCCAGAGATCGCGCCGTTGTTGTGCTCGCCACCCTTCTTGATCGCATCCACGTGCTCCATTCCGGAGGTGACCTTGCCCCACACCGTGTACTGACGGTCGAGCCAGGGCGCATTGCCGAAGCAGATGAAGAACTGGCTATTCGCGCTGTTCGGATTGGCGGTGCGGGCCATGGACACGGTCCCGCGCACGTGCGCCTCGTTCGAGAATTCTGCCTTAAGGTCCGGCAGATCGGAGCCGCCGGATCCAGTGCCGGTAGGATCACCCGTTTGCGCCATGAATCCCGGAATAACCCGATGAAACGGCGCGCCATCGTAAAAACCACGCTCTGACAGCGCCCTGATGCGCTCCACATGCTTCGGGGCCAGATCGGGCCGCAATTCGATCATTACCGGGCCGCCCTTTACTTCCATTATGATCGTATTTGTGTGTTGTTCCGTCACTTGTTCCTCAACTCGTTGCAGCGTTTGACCAGAAGTTCCGCGACATACGGCGTGGTGAATTTGCTGATGTCCCCGCCCAACGTGGCGATTTCCTTCACCAGCCGGGAGGCGATCGCCTGATGGCGCGGGTCAGCCATCAGGAACACAGTCTCGATCTCCGGGTTCAGCCGCTGGTTCATGCCAACCATCTGGAATTCGTACTCAAAGTCCGAGACGGCGCGTAAGCCCCGTACGATCACTGTCGCGCCGACCTGTTCGGCAAACTTGATCAGCAGGGTTTCGAATGTCTCCACTGCGATGGTGGCGCGGCCATCGCCGGTCAACGGCATAGTCTCGTGGCGGATGATATCGAGCCGCTCCTGCAAGGTGAACAGCGGCGACTTTGAAGGATTGGTCGCCACGCCGATCACCAGATGATCCACCAGCTTGATCGCGCGGCCGATGATGTCGAGGTGGCCCAGCGTCAGCGGATCGAATGTGCCCGGGTAAAGCCCGATGCGCTTCTTCATGCTCGCCCTATTCCTCGTTTTCCGCTGCTTCTTCGATGCGTTCGACCGAGACCACGCGCTCGTTTTTTTCGACACGGAACACAGTGACGCCCTGTGCCGCACGGCCCTGAACAGAAATGCCGCTCACCGGTACCCGGATTGTCTGGCCCTGATCGGAGATCAGCATCAGATCGTCGCTCTCCTCTACCGGGAAGGCGGCGACGATGGCATGGTTCTTCCGGCCCATACCCATGGCGACGATCCCCGAGCCACCGCGCCCGGTAACGCGGTATTCGTAGGATGATGTGCGCTTGCCGAAGCCGGATTTCGAGAGCGCAAGGATGAATTGCTCCCGCGCGCCCAACTCGGCGTAACGTTCGGGAGAGAGCGTCGCCTCCTCCCCATTTTCTTCGGCCTCATCGGTTTCCTCAAGGAGCGCTTCTTCCTCGCCCGTCGCGGCGCGGCGGGCGGCGCTGGCCTGCTTCAAATAGGCGCGCGCTTCGGCCGTTGTGGCATCGGAATGATGCAGCAGCGAAAGGCTGACCACCTCATCGTCTTTCGCCAGCTTGATTCCGCGTACCCCGGTGGAAGCGCGGCTGGCGAATACGCGCAGATCGGAAAGCGCAAAGCGGATGCATTTGCCTGCGCGCGTTGTGAGCAACACGCTGTCCAGATCCGTGCATATCTGCACGCCGACAATGCCGTCGCCTTCATCGAGCTTCATTGCGATCTTGCCGTTGCGATTGATGTTGACGAAATCGGACAGCTCGTTGCGGCGCACGCTGCCGGACTTCGTCGCGAAGAGGACGTTCAACTTCTCCCACTGCGACTCGTCTTCCGGCAGCGGCAGGATAGTCGTGATGCGCTCGCCTTCCGAAAGTGGTAGCAAATTCACCATCGCCTTGCCGCGGCCCTGAATCCGCGCTTCCGGCAGACGCCACACCTTCAGCTTGTAGGCCATGCCGGTGGAGGAGAAGAACACCAGTGGCGCGTGGGTGTTGGCGACGAAGATGCTGGTGACAAAATCCTCCTCGCGCGTCGCCATGCCCGCTCGGCCCTTTCCGCCCCGTCCCTGTACCCGATAATCCGCAATCGGCGTGCGCTTGATGTAGCCCGCATGCGTAACCGTGATCGCCACGTCTTCCCGCTCGATGAGCGCTTCGTCTTCGATTTCGACGTCTGCATCGATGAGTTCCGTCACGCGCCGCATGGGGAATTCAGCTCTGATGTCCTCCAGTTCCTTGCGCACAATGGCAAGCACGCGCGCCCGGCTCCTGAGGATTTCCAGATACTCGGCGATCGAGGCGCTGAGCTTCTTCACTTCGTCGGCGAGTTCGTCGCGGCCGAGCGCAGTGAGACGCTGCAGGCGAATCTCCAGAATGGCTTTGGCCTGCTCTTCCGAAAGCCGAATTGTGCCCTCGGGGGATACGGTGTGGCGGGGATCGGCCACCAGCGCCACTAGCGGCGCCACGTCTTTGGCCGGCCAATTCCGCGCCATCAGCTCGGCTTTGGCAGCCGCTCCATCGGGCGCGGCGCGGATCAGCGCAATAACGCCGTCGATGTTGGCCACCGCAATCGCCAGACCGATTAAGACATGCGCACGATCGCGCGCCTTGCGCAGCTCGAAGCGGGTGCGGCGCGTCACCACCTCTTCGCGGAAAACCACGAATGCGCCGATCATGTCCTTGAGGTTCATCAGCACCGGGCGGCCGGCATTCAGCGCCAGCATGTTGACGCCGAAGGTCGTCTGCAGTTCCGAATAACGAAACAGCTGGTTGAGCACCACATCGCTGGAGGCATCGCGCCTGAGCTCGATCACTAGGCGCATGCCGTGTCGGTCGCTTTCGTCGCGAATGTCGCCGATGCCTTCCACGCGCTTTTCGCGCACCAGTTCGGCAATGCGTTCCTGCAGTTTGGCCTTGTTCACCTGATAGGGCAGCTCGGTGACGATGATCGCTTCGCGGTCTTTACGAACTTCCTCGATCTGGCAGCGCGCGCGCATGAGGATGGAGCCGCGCCCGCGGGCCAATGCCGCTCGGGCCGCCTGCTTGCCAATGATCAGCGCGCCGGTGGGAAAATCTGGTCCCGGCACGATCTCGGTCAGCGCCTCCAGATTAATTGACGGGTCTTCGATGTAGGCAAGGCAGGCGTCGATAACCTCGCCGAGATTGTGGGGTGGCACGTTGGTCGCCATGCCCACCGCGATGCCGCTGGCGCCGTTCACCAGCAAGTTTGGGAAGCCCGCCGGAAACACCACTGGCTCGCGCTCGCTGCCGTCGTAATTATCCCGGAATTCAACTGTGTCCCTGTCGAGGTCTTCGCTAAGTGCGTGCGCGATCTTGGTGCGGCGCACTTCCGTGTAGCGCATCTGCGCCGGGCTATCGCCGTCCACCGAGCCGAAATTTCCCTGCCCATCGATCAAGGGCGCTCGCATGGAAAAATCCTGCGCCATGCGCACCAGCGCGTCGTACACTGCCTGATCGCCGTGCGGATGGTATTTGCCGATCACGTCGCCCACGATGCGGGCGGATTTGCGGTATGGCTTGTTCCAGTCGTTGCCGTTCTCGTGCATGGAATAGAGAATGCGCCGGTGCACGGGCTTCAGGCCGTCGCGCGCGTCGGGCAGCGCGCGGCTCACGATCACGCTCATGGCGTAGTCGAGATACGAGCGGCGCAGCTCCTCTTCGATGGCGATGGGGCTGGTGCCGGGGGCAGCAGGTGGCGCCGGAAGTTGTCTCTCTTCGCTCAAAACCGGTCCTTCAGAAGCCCGGCCACGACGGCAAAAACGCGGCCGGACAAGTCACCGAATGCGTAGCATTCAGAGGGTGATTCCGCCAGCCGATTGCACCGACAGAACGAGCATCAGATAGGAATTTAGCGCTGTTGCAGAAGCTCGCTTGTCAGAATGGAATTTCATCTTCCAAATCGTTGCGGTCGAAGCTTTGCGGCACCTCTGCGCCTCCACCACCGCTAATGCGTGCTCCGCCGCCGTTATCTCCGCGCGCATCGAGCAGCACGAGTTCGCCCCGGAAACGGTTGAGGACGACTTCGGTGGAGTACTTTTCCTGCCCGTCCTTGTCCGTCCATTTGCGGGTGGCAAGCTGGCCTTCGAGATATACTTTCGACCCTTTGCGCAGGTATTTCTCCGCCACCTCGGCCAAGTTTGGATTGAAAATTACAACCCGATGCCATTCGGTCTTTTCCTTGCGCTCGCCACTGGTCTTGTCGCGCCAGCTTTCCGAGGTCGCTACCGAGAGGTTCACCATTGCGTCGCCGCTGGGCATACGCCGCGCTTCGGGGTCGCGGCCCAAATTTCCGACTAGGATCACCTTGTTCACACTTCCAGCCATCGTCTTCTCCTTGATCCCGCAAATTTACACGCCTTAGTGCCCCCGCCAGGACAGGTGGAGGCAAAGTCCATACTTAATACCGTTCTTGTATCGTTCACGCAAGTCGCGGCTACGGGATATCCTGTAAAAGGGGTTCCAGATTGCGAACACCCTTGGCGGTTAGATGATCGGCATCGCGGTAAAGTGGAATGCCATTCTGCTGCACCTCACAATGCCCCTTACGGCAGAGGATCGAGTCTGGATACACAATTTGCGCGCCGTACCGGTTATTCAACCGATTCAGAACCTCGAATACGAAGGCCTGCCGTTTCCGATATGATTCGGTTGTCGGCCGGATGTCGCGTTTGAGATGCAACAGGGCGACGCGCGCGAGAGCCTCAGGGACAGCCCAACTAACCTCCGGCACCGAGGCAACGATCACCACCTTTTTGCGATGCGCAGAAAGAGTGCGAACCAGCGTCTCAAGCCCGCGCGCAAATACAAACCGGTTCTGCCGAATGGTATGACCGCGGGCAAGGTCGTCACTCAGGATCACCGGTTCACCGCGCTCTTCGCCGAACAGCGTTCCTTCCGCGTCGCGCGCCCAGCGCGCCGCTAGAATTACTGTTGAGACCGGCCGCTGATTTGCCAAGCGCAAGACGGTATCGTTGAACGCGCGACAGTTGGCGACTTCGGAAGTTTCCGCCTGCAGAAGCGGCGGACACCCCGGCAAAGCAAATTGCCAGCCGGCACGCTTCTTTCGCACAGCCAAATCCAGCAATGCGGGACGAAGCATATCCGCATGTGAATCACCCCACAGCAGTAAGGTAGGAGACGCTCCTGCGCTGCCGAACCGACACGGCTTTAGCGCAGCGGCGCCAATCGCGGGGCGACGCGGGCAATTGTCAAAGCCGCCCAGTGGAATTTGGATGGGCTCGCGAGAGGCCGCGGTCAGTATGCGGCGGATCTGCGATGGGAACCGCTGAGGAAGCCCACCGTCCATGCTGCTCAGGGCGGCGCAGGCGAGCACGGCAATGGTCCCTGTTCCCGCAAGCCAGAAGATCTGCGCTCGCGTGAATCGGCCCTGTGCAGCGCGGAAGGGCTGCTCCACATAACGCCACGATATGATAGCAAGAGCAAAGGAGAGCGCGATCAGCAGCGCGGTTTCTGATGTCGTGAGATCGCGAAACACCAGATAGCGCGCGAACACCAACAATGGCCAATGCCACAGGTAGAGCGAATAGGAGATCAGGCCGATAGCGACAATCGGACGCCAAGCAAGAACGCGCGTGACAAGGCTCGGGAATTTGCCCGCGCCCGCGCAAATCAGCAGCGCTGTTCCGGTGCACGGGAGTAGCGCAGCCGCACCAGGAAAAGGCGTGTCGGCGGAGAACGCAAAAACACTTGTGGCTATAAGCGCGATACCGAGAACCGCTATCGATTCGATAACCTGCCGACCAACAGGCAGGTTTATCCGGGGCAGCGCAAGCAATGCGCCGAGGATGAGTTCCCAGGTGCGGAACGGCAGTAGATAGAATGCAGCAACGGGACTTGTGTGAACCGCCCAAATGCTCAGGGCGAGCGAAACAACACACAAAAGAGCAAGAACGGCGAACAGGGCGCGGCGTCCGAATTGCCACAACAAAAACAGCAATGGCGGAAAGAACAGATAAAATTGTTCTTCGACCGCCAGCGACCATGTGTGCAGCAGCGGTTTACGTAGCGCGTCGACGTCGAAATATCCGGCGGCGCCCCAGAACGTGAAATTTGAGGCGAACAGCGCCAGGCCCAAAAGGCTGTCGCCATAGCGCCGCAAATCGCTGGGAAACAGCACCAGAAGTGCCCCAGCCGTTGCAGCAAGAGCGAGCACGAACAGCACGGGAAAGATACGCCGGATACGGCGCTCATAGAACCGCACGATCGAATAGCGGCCGTTTTCAAGATCGGCACGAAGCAGCGACGTGATCAAGAAACCGGAAATCACGAAGAAGATGTCGACGCCGACATAGCCGCCGCTGAACGGCTGCACTCGGTAATGATAGAGCACGACCGATAGGACCGCGACGGCGCGCAGACCGTCGATGTCGGGCCTATAGCGTCCTCCTGCAGCCTCTGCACGGTTTTGATTGGCAAGGGCGTTGGGCTGCAAGGGAGCTCTTGGACGGCGTGGATTCGCTGTGCTGCAAGCTAGCTTTTGAATTTGTGGCTGACCACAGTGCGCTTCGGCAACACTGTGTGCATTCTGCCCTTAGAAAATTGAGGCGAGCAGCGGCGTCAGTTGCCGAGCGCCGAAGGTGGTGAGGTGGTGCGCGTCGCGGTAGAGCGGACGCCCGTTGAGGTCGACCTGGCAAGTGCCGCCCTGGCAAAGCACGCGATCCGGATAAACGATCTCTGCGCCGTAGCGCTGGCGCATCTGCGCGAAGGTCCAGAGCACGAATTTCTGCCGCTCGAGATATGCTGCGATGCTGGTGCTGAGCTTTGCGTTAGGATCGGCCATTCTCGCGCGCGCCAAGTAGGCCGGCACAGGGAATCCCACCTCCGGCACCGAAGCGACGAGAATAACCTTTTTGCCGGCCCGTGTGAGGGCTTGGACAGTTCGATCCACCCCACGGAAAAAGACATCCCGTGTTTCACTCTCCGTGCGTCCCTGCGAGATGTCATCGTACAGGCGGACGCGCCCGGAGGGCTCCTGGCCGAACGAACTGCCTTCCGCGTTTTTGGCCCAACGCGCTTCCAGGATAACTTCCTTGATCGATTTACTGGTTGCGATCTTCGCCACGGCGTCGTTGAAGGCGGCGCATTTCGCAGTGTCGGCACGCTTGACGCCGAGAAGCGGCGGGCAGCTGTCCGTCCCGGCGAACAGTCCGGTGCGACCCTGTTGGTTCGCCAAGCTCTGCACTGCCGGAATCAGCGCATCGGCGTGCGAGTCGCCCCAAAGGAGGAAACTTGCCTGCTGCACCTTCGCCCCAATCGCGCATAGCCGCCCATTACGGACATCATCGGCAGTGAGCCCGAAACACTCACTGATGCGCGGCTCATGATCGGTGGCCTCGGCGAGAATGGTGCGAATCTCCGGGCTGAACCGCTGCGGCAGCCCGTTTCCGACGACGAGAACAGCGGCGCATGCCGCCGTGGCGGCCATGGCAATTCCGGCGCCGCGGAAGAGCACCGGCCTAGGCCGGCGGAAACTCCGGCTGCGGAACGGCTGCTCGACGAAGCGCCACGACAATACCGCCAACGCGAAAGACATCCCGATGAGCAGAGTTGTTTCGAACGGAGTCGGCGCACGGAACAGCGCAGCGCGGGTGAACACATAAATCGGCCAATGCCACAGATACAGCGAGTAAGAAATAAGGCCAACGAATAGGACCGGCTTTAGGCTCAATACGCGATTGAGTACAGCGCCCTCGCCTGCCGCGATGATCAGTGCCGTGCCGAGACACGGGACGAGCGCCGCTGAACCAGGAAAAGGCGTCGTGTGCGAATAGTAAAGCACGCTGTAGGCAATCAGCGCCAATCCGCCCACGGCGGCGAATTCATTCAACTTTGCCTTTGCCGGAACGCTCGTCGCGACGATAGCGAGCAAAGCTCCCAGCATTAGCTCCCACATGCGGGAGGGCAGCCAATAGTAACCGGCGGCCGGTGCACTCCGCGTGCTCCAGACGCTGAAGGCGAGAGAGGCGATGAAGACCGCGGCGACAGAAAGCGCCAGACGCCACCTTGATCGCGTGCCGATTAGCATCAGCAGTGCGGGGAAGAGCAAATAGAATTGTTCCTCGACCGCGATGGACCAGAGATGCAGTAGCGGCTTCTGATCAGCCCCGACATCGAAATAACCCACTTCGCGCCAAAACTCGAAATTCGACGCGAAGAAGGCGGTCGCCAGCAGCGATTTGCCGAAGAGCGCAAAGGAGGCAGGAAAGAACAGGAAGCCTGCGACGATTGTCGCCACGGCTAGCATGACAAACAGCGCAGGAAAGATGCGACGGATGCGCCGCTCGTAGAAATGGCGCAGCGAAAAGCGGCCATCGCCCATCTCCTTCAGGATGAGGGCGGTGATCAGGTAGCCAGAGATGACCAAGAAGATATCCACACCGACGAAGCCGCCACTGAAGCCAGGCACGCGGTAGTGGAACAGCACCACCGCGAGCACCGCGAGGGCGCGCAGTCCGTCGATATCGGGTCTATAGGTTGTTGTGCGAAGCACCGGCCTGGCTCTGGCGTGGCCCTCTTCTAACGCTGGAACTACGATCCTGTCTCCCCCATCCCAGGGACTTGCGAAGTGCGGCAAAATCACCATCTCAGTGGTTCCGGCTGCGCGCCAGAGCGGCGTCAAGGACCGGATTACCCACCGGGCTATGTCATTTGATCCGTTGCTGTCACGCGGCAGGGACTGCAAAGTGCGCGTTTGCCCCGGCCTAACAGACCTGACCGAGCACGATGCTGAAGAACATTTCCATTCGCGGCGCGCGCGAGCACAATCTGAAGAATGTCGATGTCGAGATCCCGCGCGACAGCCTGACGGTGATGACCGGCCTGTCCGGCTCCGGCAAGTCGTCGCTCGCCTTCGACACCATCTATGCCGAGGGGCAGCGGCGCTATGTGGAGTCGCTGTCGGCCTACGCTCGTCAGTTCCTGGAGCTGATGCAGAAGCCGGATGTGGACCATATCGAGGGGCTTTCGCCCGCGATCTCCATCGAGCAGAAGACCACATCACGGAACCCGCGCTCGACCGTCGGCACGGTCACGGAAATCTATGACTATTTACGCCTGCTGTTCGCGCGCGTGGGCGTGCCCTATTCGCCGGTCACTGGCCTTCCCATCGAAAGCCAGACCGTCAGCCAGATGGCGGACCGCATCCTCGCGCTGCCGGAAGGGACGCGGCTTTATCTGCTCGCGCCGCTCGTGCGCGGCCGCAAGGGCGAATATCGCAAGGAATTGGCCGAGCTGCAGAAGAAGGGATTTCAGCGGGTCAAGATCGACGGGAAGTTCTACGACATCGGCGGGTCGCCCGCGCTTGACAAGAAGCTGAAGCACGACATTGAGATCGTGGTGGACCGCATTGCGGTGAAGAAGGACATCGGCAATCGGCTGCCGGATTCCATCGAGACTGCGTTGGGCCTCGCCGACGGATTGGTGATCGCGGAATTCGCCGACGAGAGGGAGAAGAACGGCGAGGCGCGCCGACTCCTGATGTCGTCTAAATTCGCTTGCCCGGTCTCTGGCTTCACCATTCCCGAGATCGAGCCGCGGCTGTTCTCGTTCAACAACCCGCACGGCGCCTGTCCAGTGTGCGACGGCCTTGGCACGCAACTCTATTTCGATGCCGCGCTCGTGGTGCCGGATGAGTCGCTCACCCTGCGCAAGGGCGCTGTTGCGCCGTGGTCGAAGACCTCCTCGCCCTATTACCTCCAGACCTTGGAAGCGCTGGGGCGGCACTACAAATTCTCGCTCAACGATCGCTGGGATGACCTGCCGAAAAAGGCGCGCGACGTCATTCTCTATGGCTCCGGCGAGGACGAGGTTAAATTTATCTACGACGATGGCCTGCGCCGCTACGAAACCAAGAAGCCATTCGAAGGCGTGATTCCGAACCTGGAACGCCGCTTCAAGGAAACGGACTCTTCGTGGATTCGCGAAGAATTGGAGCGCTACCAGGACACCAGCCCGTGCGAAGAGTGCCACGGTTATCGACTCAAGCCCGAAGCGCGGGCGGTGAAGATCGCCGGCCTGCAGATCGGCGAGGTGTGCGAGAAATCGATCCGCCACGCCGACGAGTGGTTTCGCACTGTCGACAAGAAGCTGAACAAGCAGCAGCAGGAAATCGCGGCGCGCATACTGAAGGAGATTCGCGAACGCCTGCGCTTCCTCAACAATGTGGGGCTGGATTACCTCACCTTGAGCCGCAATTCCGGCACGCTTTCTGGCGGTGAAAGCCAGCGTATTCGTTTGGCTTCGCAGATCGGCTCCGGCCTCACGGGCGTGTTGTATGTGCTGGACGAGCCCAGCATCGGGCTGCACCAGCGCGATAACGCCAAGCTGCTGGAATCGCTGAAGGGCCTCCGCGATCTCGGCAATAGCGTGGTCGTCGTTGAGCATGACGAAGAAGCCATCCGCACCGCCGATCATGTGATCGACATGGGGCCCGGCGCCGGAATCCACGGCGGTGAGATCGTCGCCGAAGGCACACCCGACGACATCATGCGCAACCCGAACAGCCTTACGGGAAAATATCTCGTCGGGCTGGAGCAGATCGCGATACCGAAGCAGCGCCGCAAGCCGGCGTTCAATCGCAAAGTGAAAGTCATCGGTGCGCGGGGCAACAACTTGAAGAACATCAGCGCGGAAATTCCGCTCGGCACCTTCACCTGCATCACCGGCGTTTCCGGCGGCGGCAAGTCCACCTTGATCATCGAGACCCTCTACAAATCGGCGGCACGGCGGCTGAACGGCGCGCGCGAGCATCCGGCGCCGCACGACCGCATCGAAGGCCTCGAATTCCTGGACAAGATGATCGACATCGACCAGTCGCCGATCGGGCGCACACCGCGGTCGAACCCTGCCACTTACACAGGTGCCTTCACACCGATCCGCGACTGGTTCGCCGAGTTGCCGGAAGCCAAGGCGCGCGGCTACGCACCGGGGCGATTCTCGTTCAACGTGAAGGGCGGCCGCTGCGAAGCCTGCCAGGGCGACGGCGTCATCAAGATCGAGATGCACTTCCTGCCGGACGTGTACGTGCAGTGCGATGTCTGCAAGGGCAAGCGCTACAACCGCGAAACGCTGGAAGTGAAATTCCGCGATTATTCCATCGCCGATGTTCTCGATATGACGGTGGAAGCCGGCGCCGAGCTGTTCAAGGCGGTGCCGAGCATCCGCGAGAAGCTGGACACCCTGAAGCGCGTCGGCCTCGACTACATCAAGATCGGCCAGCAGGCGACAACGCTATCCGGCGGCGAAGCGCAGCGCGTGAAGCTGTCGAAGGAATTGTCGCGCCGCGCCACCGGCCGCACGCTATACATTTTAGACGAACCCACCACGGGCTTGCATTTCCACGACGTGAAGAAGCTGCTCGACGTGCTGCACGAGCTGGTGGACAACGGCAACACGGTCGTGGTGATCGAGCACAATCTGGAAGTGATCAAGACGGCCGACTGGATTATCGATCTGGGCCCGGAAGGCGGCGACGCCGGCGGCGAGATCGTCGCCGCCGGAACGCCAGAAGACGTCGCCAAAATTCCCCGCTCCTACACCGGCCAATACCTGAAGCCGCTGCTGAAAGGACGAACTCCAAACCGCTCTTCGATCAGGGCGCTCAGCGCTGCCGAATAGCTTTTCTTTATGGCCCTGTCTGCGTGGCGCAATTGGTTACCGGAATCAGCGAACGGTACGCAAAGGATTGCGCGGATAGAAGAAGGCCAAGACAGAACGGCGCAACCAGCAGGGACAAACCGACGAGTTCCGGCAGGTGAGCGGAGATCAGCGAAAGCTGCTGTATCACGACAGCGGTGTCCGCCGCACCGCCACCGCTGCCTTGCACCGGAGCCGTAACGAAAGCCTTGCGCCCAAGCACTGCCCATTCGGCGACACCCGCGAGAAGCAGCAGTGGGACCAAAACCGCAGCTGACACACCAACAATTCGCCAAAAGTTTCCGGAGGTAAGGGCCCAGCTGCGGGTGAGCGTGACGCGGTTTTCCGCCACGCCGGAAGGAACGAGCAAAAAGCCCAGTCGTACCACGATGAAGACCATCGCACAGTCAAGTACCAGCTTCGCCACAGCACCAATCGCATTCGCGATGGGGGTTGAATGGACCAGTGGCGCGCTCGCCATAGAAACCAGAAACCCGCTCGCGTTCACGATGATCGCGAACAACAAAAGAAGCGCGGCCAGAGACAGCAGCCCGCCAAAGATGCGAAACTCCGGCGGTCCGACCGAAAATCTGGCGACGGCAGGCCCTTTCCTCAGCCCTAGCGCCTGCTGAGTCACGCCGACAAAAGCAACCGATTGGACCAGCAAACCGGTGATGGTCCATCCGAGAAGGAGCAAGGCAGCACCGCCGGCGTTGGCGAGGTTGCCGGTTTGCGCCGCACTCAAGAGGCTGTTCAGATAGTGTGCCCACGTGAAATAGGTTCCAATTCCGAGGATCACCAGCGGTATCCAGATGAGTCCGATGACGGTGCCGAGTTGCCCAAAGGTGAAGCTGTACGCGTAAGAGATCGTCTTAAGGACAGGAATTTTGTTCATGCACTCTTGTCCGGGAAAGCCTCGCTCCGCGCAAGCCGAGAGCATCAATCAGCGCAGATCGTGGAGCGCGAACGCATAACGTGGTAACTCGAGCCATATGACAGATCCAATACACATCATAGGCGCTGGGCTCGCTGGGAGCGAAGCGGCCTGGCAGGCGGCGCAGGGAGGCGCGCGCGTGATCCTGCACGAAATGCGGCCGGGGCAATCGACCGACGCGCATAAAACGGACGGGTTTGCTGAGCTGGTGTGCTCCAACTCCTTCCGTTCTGACGATCGGGAGAACAACGCGGTCGGACTACTGCACGAGGAAATGCGACGCACGGGATCTCTGGTTTTGCGTGCGGGCGATGCACATCGGCTGCCGGCAGGCGGTGCACTGGCGGTCGACCGCGATGCGTTTTCGCAGGACGTAACACGTACTCTTGAGCAGCATCCGCGCATCGAAATCCGGCGCGAAGAAATTGCTTGGCCACCAGAGGAGTGGCGCTCGATCATTATTGCTACGGGTCCACTCACCGCACCGAAGCTGGCGGCCGCGATCCGCGCGCACACTGGCGAGGACTCGCTTGCTTTCTTCGATGCCATCGCGCCGGTGGTGTACCATGACAGCATTGACATGTCGGTTGCGTGGATGCAGTCCCGCTACGACAAAGGTGACGGCGCGGACTACGTCAACTGTCCGATGGATGAAGCGCAGTATCGCTTCTTCATCACCGCGCTGCTTGCGGCCGAGAAAACCGAATTCAAAGAATGGGAAGCCACCACGCCGTACTTTGAGGGATGTCTGCCCATCGAGGTCATGGCGGCGCGCGGCGAGGACACGCTGCGCTTCGGGCCGATGAAGCCTGTAGGGCTGGCCGATCCCCGCATGGGGAGGCGGCCATACGCGGTCGTGCAGCTCCGGCAGGACAATGCGCTTGGCACCTTGTGGAACATGGTGGGCTTTCAGACCAAGCTTAAACATGGCGAGCAGACGCGGATCTTTCGCATGATTCCAGGGCTCGAGAACGCGAGTTTCGCACGGCTGGGCGGCCTGCACCGTAACACCTTCATCAACTCGCCGCGCCTTCTGGATACGCAACTGCGGCTGAAGAGCGAATCGCGTATCTGTTTCGCCGGGCAAATCACCGGCGTCGAAGGCTATGTGGAAAGCGCTGCGATCGGCTTGCTGGCGGGGCGGTTTGCAGCAGGCGAGTTACTAGGGCGTGCGGTCCAGTTGCCGCCCTCCACCACGGCACTCGGCGCGCTGCTCGCGCACATCACACAGGGCGCCGATGCCAAGACCTTCCAGCCGATGAATGTGAATTTCGGCTTATTCCCGGAGCTTGTACCAACCGGGCGGACACGGGGGCGCGATCGCAAAAAGGCGCTGGCGCATCGCGCGCTGTCCGATCTCGATGCTTGGCTCGGCCACATACGCGCGGCTGCGGAGTAACTAAATCCGTCCCCGCAGGCTGGCCGACAGAAATGCCAGCTGCTTGCGATAAAGCGGCACGTCCCGTTCCCAAGTCTCCAAATACAGCGGCACGAGAACGGCCGCCAGGAACGCCGGCAGAGCCCGGCCTGGTTTGGGCAGCGCACGCGCCTTCACGAATCGTCGTTTCGCCTCCATTGCCGCAGCACCGCTGTCGCGAATGAACTGTTTCCCCCGCGCGCGGTGGGCCGGTTGCGAGCGGATCAGTCCGGCAAGGCCGTACGCGATCCCCGCTTCGCGCGCGAGTGCATCGTGCTTGTCTCCTGCTCCGAGAAGTCGTGCCGCCAGGCGCATCAGATTGCCCGATGTAGCATCGAGATACTCATCTAACGTCTGCTGATCTGGAGCGCTTTCGCGGGTGAGATCGAAAGCGCGTGCTTCGATCATTGCTGCCAATAACTCCGCGGGCAGATCGACGCGCATGAACAGTTCCGCCATCGCACGCGCCACGTCATGGGTACGCGGCTTGCCCTCCCGAGCGCCTTCCAATGTCTCGCGCCACCATTGCAGACGGATTTCGCCCATCATTGGCTCGTGCACGACTTCACCAATCCGCGCCAATTCATGATTGAAAGCATAAAGCGCGAAGAGTAGCGGCCGCTTTTCTGCCGGGGCAAAGAGCGCCGAAAAATAGCGATCGGCATCGACGTACCGGACAATTGCCTCACACTCGGAAAAAGCGGATTCGAGGTTCATTCTTAAATAACAGAGCCGCCCAGGATCGCCGGGCGGCTCCTTGTATTTCGTCCCGGCGACTAACCGATTATCATGTGCGTGGCGCCCACCATGCAGAACAACATCGGTATCGAGAGCATGGTGTTGATGCGGCTGAACATGCCCGCTGTCTTTGCCGCAGCGTCCTTCTGCGGCTGCGCAAGATCGGGATAGTGTCCATCAATATTCAGGGCTTTCTGCTGGTTCGGCCAGATCAGAAACCAGACGTTGAACCACATGATGGTGCCGAGCCACATCCCAATGCCGATGATAATGGTCTTGGCGTTCGAAAACCCCTCTGTTGCGTCTAGCGTGTAAGCCTGCAGCAGGTAGCCGTAGATAGATGCGAGACCGATACCCAAAATAATCGTCGCCATCGCGGACCAACGGAACCAAAACAACGCCGCCGGGGTGATGAACCGTCCCAACGCCGGTTTCAACTCGGTGGGAATTTTCGCCATGGTCGGCGTGGAAACGAAGTTGAAATACCATAGCAGACCGATCCACATCACACCCGAAATAACGTGCAGCCAACGCAGGAGAAACGACCAGAATGTCGGACCCGTTAGCGCCTGCGTCTGCCATGCGATAACGAAAACGATCGCCGCAAGCACCAGCCCGGCAATAACGGTATTACGAAGATTGGCGAAAAATGCAGCCACGGATGTGCCTCCCCGGTGAGTCCCGCGGGACTCTAGCGTATTCGGAGTGGAATGAGCAGCCTAAATGGCTAAGCGCTTTGGCCGCCGCGTTTCCAGCCAGGTCACCACCATCAGCCGCGTTACCATCACTGCGGTGAAAAACGAGGTGATGATACCTACGCCCAATGTCACAGCAAAGCCCCGTACCGGCCCCGATCCCAACTGAAACAGAATCAGCGAGGCGATCAGGTGTGTCATGTTGGCGTCGATAATCGTGGCCATGGCACGGCGGAAGCCAGTATCAATCGAAGCCAGCATCGAACGGCCGTTGCGCTGTTCTTCCTTGATTCGCTCGTAGATCAGCACGTTGGCATCCACCGCCATACCCATGGTGAGTACAATACCTGCGATGCCGGGGAGCGTGAGCGTCGCTCCGAACAGGGTTAGCGCCGCAAAAAGCAGAACAACATTAAGTGTGAGCGCGAGGTCCGCGAACAGGCCGAAGAGGCCGTAGCGCAGGATCATGAACAGAGCAACCAATAGCAGCCCGCCGATAGCCGAGTATTTGCCGGCCTTAATGGAATCTGCGCCCAGTTCCGCGCCAACCGTGCGCTGCTCGATCACTTTGAGTGGCGCCGGCAACGCGCCGGCCCGTAGCAGGGCGGCCAGATCGCTCGCGGTCTGAATGGTGAAATTCCCTTCGATCTGTCCCGAACCGCCGAGGATCGGCTCGCGGATCACCGGTGCTTCGATCACTTTCTTGTCGAGAACAATGGCGAACCGGCGACCGACATCCCGCCGAGTCACGTCGCCGAACTCACGAGCTCCAACACTGTCGAATTTGAAATCGACGACAGCGCCACCGCTTTGCGAGCTGAACGTTCCGGCGGCATCGGTCAGGCGTTCGCCACCAACCATCACCCGTTTCTCGACAACAACGGGAATCGGCTGTCCGCCTTTCTGCGGGTTGTCCTGATAGAGGAGCTCGTCACCGATCGGGACGATATGCCGCTCAACGGCCTGTTCGGGATTCGCAGTGTCATCGACCAGCTGGAAAGTCATTTTTGCGGTCTTGCCCAGCAGATCGATCAGCCGCTGAGGATCGGACAAGCCGGGCACCTGGATCAGAATGCGGTCCTCGCCCTGCCGCTCGATGGTGGGCTCACGAGTGCCAAGCTGGTCGATGCGGCGGCGCACTACTTCAATCGACTGATTGAGCGTCTGTTGCCGCAGTTCCGCAAGATAACCCTCGGTCATCCTGAGAACGACGGTGTGATTGCCAGGCTCCGCCAGTTCGTAAGAGTGTTGGCCGACGCCCAACAACGAGCCCCCTGAAATAGGATTGAGATTTTTCAAAATACCGACCGCATCGCCATAGCGAGCCGGATCGAGAACTTGGACGGAAACGCTGTCGCCATGCGATTCAAGGTTGGTGTAACCGATGCGAGCTTTGCGCAGGCCGGAGCGGATATCACCCATCAGCGATTCAAGCCGCTCCTTCTGAACCTGATCGAGTTCAACTTCTTCGAGCAGGTATGAGCCGCCTTGAAGATCGAGGCCCAGGGAAACGGTGTTGGCAGGCAGCCATTTCGGAAATTTAGCCCGCACATTCTCAGGAATGGCGTTCGGCAGCGCGATGAGTAAGCCGATCAGCAGGATCGTGCCGATCAGAACCCGCAGCCATGTGGAAATCTGCAGCATGCTATTCCTTGTCGTTGGCGGGCTGGTTCTTCGGCCGCACCTCACTGATGGTGCCCTTAAGCACTTTGGTGTGAACGCCGTCCGCAATTTCCACCGTCACGTGCTCGTCCTCGGGCTTCACCGGCTTGGATACTGTGGCGATATGCCCGCCGGCCGTAATGACTGTGTCGCCGCGCCGCATGTTGCTGATCGCAGTCTTTAGTTGCTTCATGCGCTGCTGCTGAGGCCGCATCAGCATGAAATACATGACCACCAATACGAATATCAGCGGGACGAATGGGCTGGCGAGAAGATCCTGCATGGCACCGAAAGCGCAAATTCTGACGAAATATATAGGAATGCCTGCCGGATGGCGAAAGCGCGCGGACTATAGCCGCGAAGCCCCCGTTTGCAACCGCTGAAACTAGCTTTCCCGGGCGGCCATCAGCAGCGGTTTCGGGTCTACCGGTTTCACGCCGCGGCGGATTTCAAAATGCAGCTGCGGCTTGTCCACATCACCGCTTTTGCCGGCAAAGCCGATCACCTCTCCGCGATCCACACGATCGCCGGCGGAGACCATCATGCTTTGCGCATGCGCGTAAGCGGTGACGTAGCCATTGTCGTGCTGGATGAGGATGAGATTGCCGTAGCCCTTGAGCTTGTCGGCATAGCTGACGGTGCCCTTCGCCGCAGCATGAATTGGCGTACCCAACTCGGCGGCAATGTTGATGCCGTCGTTGCGCTGGCCGCCGCTTCCAAGACCGAAGGCGGAGATGATCCGGCCCTCCACCGGCCATTCGAACGCACTCGACGCTTGCGGTGACCGAGCAGTTTGGGCTTCGGGATCCGGCGCCTTAGCACCGGAAGGAACAGCATCGATCCGCAACGCTTTGCGCGGACGCGGCGCAACTGCCGCGCCGAGGCTCGCATCGGAATGCGACAGCACCGGCAAGGCATGCACCGAGACGGTGGCGTTCGATCCGCGTGGCAGACTCCACGCGACGGATTGCGGTTTTGCTTTGGGGATTACGACTGACGCGGTGCTGGCTGGGCCGCCAGTCGTGGCAGCGACAACTGTGCCGGCGGGCTCTGCCAGATCCTCCGCCAGATCGCCGGAGGACGTTTCGCATCCCGCCAGCAATCCGGCCAGGCAGCAGACCGTTGCCACCCCGCGCCATCCAATCTCACCGTTTCTTCCCGTCAGCGGAGCCATCCGAACTCACCTGTGGCAGGCCCGGAACCATGGGCACGAACACCACGGGGATGAGCGATTCCTGACTCGTCCCCTCTTCCGTTCGGATAATCTTCACCAAATCTTGCGAATTGCTTTCCGCCGACACCGGTTTTCCCACCGGCGCGATCAAAATTCCACCCGGCTTTAACTGTTTGATAAGATTTTGGTCGACCTCGGGGATGGCGGCGGTCAGCAGGATGCGATCGAACGGCGCCTGCTCCGGCCAGCCCCGAAACCCATCAGCATGGCGGGTGACGATGTTGTGCAGCTTCAGCTGTTGGAACCGCGCATACGCAGCCTGCATCAACGGCTTGTGCCGCTCCACCGTGTAGACCATGCGGCAAAGCTGGGCGAGGACGGCTGCTTGGTAGCCGGAGCCGGTGCCGATCTCCAGCACCCGATGGCTCGGCTGCACGTCCAGCTCCTGCGTGGAGAGCGCCACCACGTAAGGCTGGCTGATGGTCTGGCCACAGGCGATCGGCAGTGCATTGTTCTCATAGGCACCCGCCTCGAAGGGCTCGTCGACAAACAGCTCGCGCGGCGTGCGCTCGATGGCGGACAGCGCGCGCTGATCCGTGATGCCCTGTCCGCGCAGGGCCATGATGAGGGAAATCGCGCGCGTGTCGGTCATCGCACAAGCTTAGCACCTCTCACCGCTCGCCGGGACCGATCTGTTGCCGTGCGGTCTCTGTTTTCGCGTCCTCCTGCGGCAGCAATTCCGTTTCATCGGATTTGCGGAAGCGCGAAACCGGAAACTTCGCATCCAGCGATCCCTTCAGCCGCCGTAGCACTTTGTGCTCGGTCAAATTGAGATGCAGCGGTGTCACCGAAATGCGCTTGTCGCGGATGGCCCAAAGATCGCTGCCCTTATGGGGAATCGAGCGCACCCGCTTGAAGCCGATCCAGTAGTAGGGATTGCGGCGCAGATCGACGCGGCGATCCACCATCGCCTCCTGCAAGTCGCGTTTTCCTTGTTCGGTGACTTCGATCCCGGTGACCTCATTTGGCTCACAATCCGGGAAGTTTACATTCATCAGCACTTCTTCCGGCTCCGGCCAGCCCGTGTCGATCAGTTTGCGCACCAGATCGGGGCCGTGTGTTTCGCCACAATGCCAGAGGATTTTTCGGACCTCCTCGTAAGTGAAGGACTGGGAGAGAGCGATGGAGCGCACGCCAAGCGCCGTGCCTTCCATGGCGCCGGCGATGGTGCCGGAATAGGTGACGTCGTCGGCGAGATTGGAGCCGCGGTTCACGCCTGAGATCACCAGGTCAGGCTTCCGGTCCTTCAGTACCTCCGCGATACCCATCAGCACGCAGTCGGTCGGCGTGCCGGTCAGTGCGAATTTGTGGTCGCCGGCCCGCCGCAGGCGCAGCGGAAGAGACAGGGTCAGCGAGTGGGAGGCACCGGACTGCTCGCTTTCCGGCGCGACGACCCAGACGTCGTCGGAAATGGCGCGGGCGATTTTCTCGGCGACCAGCAGGCCGGGCGAATGGATTCCGTCGTCGTTGGTGACCAAAATGCGGAGCGGCTTCGTCATCTACCCCATATCCAGTAGGCCGATAGCAGGCGCACCACATCTACTTGTTTTTGGGGAATCCACGAATCCCCCCTCTCCCGGCGAAGTGACCTATCGCGGGCAACAATCTTGCCGAATTGAACCGCGCATTTAGGAAATTTGCGGCCCTTGGCGCCTTCAAAAGTTCCCATTCGAACCTCGAAAATTTGGGTAGGGTGTCCCCTCTCGGACTTCTTCCAATTAACAAAATCTGATAAAACGGATATAGTCCTACCGGGAGGCGCCTTCAAGAGGCGCGCTCGATCTTTTTCACGCTGCCCATGTAGGGCTGCAGGGCCTCGGGCACGGCGATCGAACCGTCCGGGTTCTGGTAGTTCTCCATCACAGCGATCAGTGTGCGGCCGACCGCCAGCCCCGAGCCGTTGAGCGTGTGCACGAAACGTGTGCCCTTTTCCCCGGCCGGCCGGTAGCGCGCATTCATGCGGCGGGCCTGGAAGTCGCCACAGTTGGAGCAGGAGGAAATTTCGCGGAAGCGCCCCTGCCCCGGCAGCCACACCTCAATGTCGTAGGTCTTCTTCGCCGCGAAGCCCATGTCGCCGGCGCACAAGGTCATCACCCGATGATGCAGGTTGAGGCGCTTGAGCACGGTCTGCGCGCAATCGGTCATGCGCTCGTGCTCTTCGTCGGACTTCTCCGGCGTCGTGACAGAGACCAGCTCCACTTTCGAGAACTGGTGCATGCGGATCATGCCGCGGGTGTCCTTGCCCGCCGCGCCCGCTTCGGCGCGGAAGCACGGCGTCCAGGCGGTAAAGCGGTAAGGGAGTTTCTCCTCGTCGAGAATCTCCTCTCGCACATAATTTGTCAGCGACACTTCGGCAGTGGGAATCAGCCAGTAGTCTTCTTTGAGTGGAGCTCGTTCCAACGTCCGCTCAACAAGCGTTGCCAAATCGATCTCGCCAACTTGGAAAGATGTCTTATCAGCTGGCTCTGCATACTTTAACGCATCGTGGAGAAATTCCGCGCGACTAATCGTTCTCGTTGCCAGAAACTGATCGTCGACAAACTTTGGTAATTGCGCGGTACCACGCATCGCATCGTCATGGACCAGCAAAGGCGGTTGGACTTCGGTGTAGCCGAATTCGCCAGTGTGCATGTCGAGCATGAGATTGGCGATGGCGCGTTCGAGGCGCGCCAGCCCGCTGGTGAGATAGACAAAGCGCGAGCCGGACACTTTCGCCGCGCGCTCGAAATCCATCATGCCGAGCGCTTCGCCAAGTTCGTAATGCTCGCGTGGCGACTGCACGTCGGGCGGCGTGCCGAAGGCGCGTTCCTTCACTTCCACATTGTCGTCTTCGCCGGCACCATCCGGCACATCCGGCGCCGGTACGTTGTCGATTTTGGCGAGCGTCTCCTTCAGCACTTCCTGGAGTTCGCGCTCGTGGCTCTCCCCTTGCTGAATCTCCTCCTTCAGCCCGGCGACTTCCGCCATCAGCGCCGCGGCTCCCGCCTCGTCCTTCTTCGCCTTCGCCTGCCCAATCAGCTTGGAGGCCTCGTTGCGCCGCTGCTGCGCAGCCTGCAGCCGCGTCAGCAGATCGCGAAGCGCCGCGTCCTGCGTGAGAATGTTGTTGGCCAGAAGCTCGGCGCTGTCGGCATAGGCCGGGCGGCGCTTCAGCGCGGCAACCCACGCCTCCTTGTCCTTCCTAATGGCAGCAATGTCGTGCACGGGAGTCTCCAGACGATCCCGTCAATGGCACGGTCCCGTGCGACCCGTCAAAATTTATCCCCGTGGCGGGACGAGGAAAGGTTTGGATCACTCTGCCGCCGCCACGCGTTTCCTTGCTGAGACGAGGAGAGCGCGATCATAGGCGAAGATTATAGCGGCTGGCTCTGGGTGGTGATGGATATTGCCGCAGTGGTGATCCTCGCGCTCGTCATGTTCTACGCCGGCCAGCGCTACGCGCACCGCAACCTGGCCAAGGACGCGGTTGCGGAAGCTGCGACCCGCCGCAACTACGTCGAGGAAGATCGTGCCGCCGCCCGCCGCGGCGAAACGTAGATCAATAGCTTGAAATCCATTCCGATTGACTAGCGCCACGCCGGCAGGCGCGGCACGATCTGCCGTCCGATGAAGATCTGCGGATCGGACGGCGGCGACATCCGCGTCTGCCGTTCGAGCCGCGCGACGCAACGATCGGCGTCGACCGCAACGGTGCGGAAATCCTTCGCGCCGTTCATTGCCGCAAGGAAGCAGGCATCGAAGTAGGGATAGCGATTAGTGCCGCCGCAGCCGAAGGACGTGCGGTCGCGCCGCGCCGCTGTGACGATCATGCGGTTCGGTCGCGCCAGCGCATTCAAGAACACGCCGGAATAACAGGACGAAATCACGACCACCGTCGGGCGCTCGCCGCAGGATGCCGACACGATGTTATCCAGCCGCACCGGCGTGAGAATGCGCTCGCCCAGCACGAGCCCCGACGGCGCGCCGTGCGAACTGAAGTACAGCACGCAGCCGCCGCGCGCGCGGGCGGTAAGATCGGACAGCATGTCGGCGATGGTGGCGGCGTCGGATTCCAGCGGGTGCGTTGCGGGATAGTGGTCCGGCCGCACTGAAAACTGCACGAGGTTGGCCGGATTGAAGCCGGCATTCACCAGCGCAGTGGAAACGTCGCGCCGCGCATTGTCGAAAATTTCGCTGGGCGAGCCGTCATGCGCGTGCCAATCGCCGGCAACGACAATGACCGCCCAGTCGGAATACGTGCCGGCCTGCACATAGGTGCCACCAAGGAATAGAATGCCGGCGAACGCGCCGCTGACCACGGTCAAGAAGAGCCAGCGGCCGTAGCGCTGCCACTCAGTTCCTGGAGAAGGCGGCGGCGAGTTCGATATGGGCCGACCAGAGAAACTGGTCGACACCCACGATCCAATCCAGCCGGTACCCGCCATCGAGCAGAACCCGTGCATCCCGGGCGAAGCTTGCCGCATCGCAGGAAACATAGGCAATGCGGCGAATGCCGGATTTCGCGAGCTGCTTGGCCTGTGCCAGAGCGCCGGCCCGCGGTGGATCCAGCAGCACCGCGTCGAATGTCTTCAGCTCGGCCGCGGAGAGCGGCAACGCAAACAAATCCCGCCTCTCGATGGTGATGGGCTTCAGGCCAGAGGTGACGCGAGCTGCTCCGGCCAAGGCGGCCAGCATCGGCGCGTCAGCATCGACGGCATGAATCCGGGCACGTTCCGCCAGCGGCAGCGAGAACGTGCCGCAGCCGCTGAACAGATCGGCAATGCGTTTTGCCTTGCCTACCGCATCGGTCACACAGCGAAGAACGACCTGTTCGCCTTCGCGCGTCGGCTGAAGGAATGCCTGCAGCGGAATCTTCATCGCCGCTTTTCCGACGCACACTTCTGGCGCCGCAGTTTGGAAAAGAAGGTCGTTGCCGCTTGTGACCCGCACGATGTTCAGCGCTGGTGCGGCGGCGGCAATTGCAGCGGTCAGCTCCGGTATGGCGCGCCGTTTCCGCTGCAACGCGAGATCAATGCCGTTCTGTGCTTCCACCAGATACACGTTGATGTCGTCACCGTCGCGCAGAAAGGGAGACAGCATCCGCGCAATTCCGCGCGCGGCGGTGAACAGCGCCGGCGTCAGAACATGGCACTCCAGAATGTCGATCAACGCGTGCGAGCGCGCGGCATGAAAGCCGATGTGCGTTTCGCTGTTTTTCTTTTCGATTTTTAGAGTCGCGCGGCGGCGCGAGCGGGGCGGAACAGGCGTGATCTCCCGCAACGGGGGATCGAAAATGCCATACCGCGCCAGTGCGGCAACGATCAGCGCACGCTTCCGCTGGAGATAGATGTCCGGCGCGAGGTCCTGCAGGGCGCAGCCACCGCAGGCACCGAAGTGCCGGCAGACAGCTTTCAAGCGATGTTGCTCAGCGCCGCTTCGCTATCCCGTCCGAGTGCATTGAGCGCCGCAGCGGCGATGGATTTCGCGTCCAGCCCCGCGAGTTCGTACATCTTCTCGAGTGAGTCGTGATCGATGAAATAGTCCGGCAGCGTGAGCGGCCGAATCTTTATGCCGCGATCCAGCAGCCCTTCCAGCGCGAGGAACTGCATGACATGCGCTGCAAAGCCGCCGATGGCGCCCTCCTCGATCGTGATCAGCACCTCGTGTTCGCGCACCAGGCGCCGGATGAGATCGTGATCCAGTGGCTTGGCAAAGCGCGCATCGGCAACCGTGGTTGAGAGTCCGTACCCGGAGAGCTTGTCGGCGGCCGACAGGCATTGCTGCATGCGGGCGCCAAGATTGAGCAACGCGATGCTGGTGCCCTCGCGGATAATACGGCCCTTGCCGATCTCCAGCGGCGTTCCAGCCTTCGGCCGCTCAAGGCCGCTGCCTTCACCGCGGGGATAACGCAGCGCCGAGGGACGATCGTCGATTGCCGCCGCCGTTGCCACCATGTGCGTGAGCTCGACTTCGTCTGCCGCCGCCATGATGACGAAGCCCGGCAATGTTCCCAGATAGGCAAGATCGTAGGACCCCGCATGGGTCGGGCCGTCGGCACCCACCAGCCCTGCGCGATCCATGGCAAAGCGCACCGGCAGCCGCTGAATGGCAACGTCGTGCACCACCTGGTCATAGGCACGCTGCAGGAACGTGGAATAGATGGTGGCGAATGGCTTCATGCCTTCCGCGGCTAGGCCGGCGGCAAAGGTGACGCCATGCTGCTCGGCGATGCCGACATCGAAGCAGCGGTTGGGAAAGCGCTTGCCGAAGAGATCGAGGCCTGTACCCGACGGCATCGCCGCGGTGATCGCGACGACGCGCTCATCTTTCTCGGCTTCCGCAATGAGGGCCTCGGCATAGACCTTGGTGTAGCTGGGCGCTTTCGAACTCGACTTGCTCTGCTCGCCCGTCAACACGTTGAATTTGACCACGCCGTGGTACTTGTCGGCGCTGGCTTCCGCCGGCGCATAACCCTTCCCCTTCTTCGTCACCACGTGGATGAGAACGGGGCCGTTCTTCATGTCGCGCACGTTCTCAAGCACCGGAATGAGGTGATCGAGATTGTGCCCGTCGATCGGGCCGACATAGTAGAAGCCGAGTTCGTCAAATAGCGTACCGCCGACCGCGAGTCCGCGGGCGTAATGCTCCGCGCGGCGGGCCCGCTCCTTCATGAAGCGCGGCAGTTTCTCGGCAATCTTCTTCCCGACTTTGCGGATGCCGCGATATTCCTTGCTGGAAATCAGCCGCGCCAGATAGGCGCTCATCGCACCCACCGGCGGTGCTATCGACATGTCGTTGTCGTTGAGGATGACGATGAGGCGCTCATGCCGGGCGCCCGCGTTGTTCATCGCCTCGTAGGCCATGCCGGCGCTCATGGCGCCGTCGCCGATCACACTGATGACGTGATTGCCGTCGCCCTTCAGGTCGCGCGCAACCGCAAACCCGAGACCGGCCGAGATGGAAGTGGAGGAATGGGCAGCGCCGAAGGGGTCGTATTCGCTTTCCGCCCGCTTGGTGAAGCCGGACAGACCACCGCCTTGCCGGAGCGTTCGGATCCGGTTGCGACGACCCGTGAGGATTTTATGCGGATAAGCTTGGTGCCCAACGTCCCAGATCAGCCGATCGGCCGGGGTGTTGAAGACGTAATGGAGGGCCACCGTCAATTCAACCACGCCAAGCCCGGCGCCGAGATGGCCACCCGTGACGGAAACCGCGCTAATAGTTTCCGCCCGCAACTCGTCCGCAAGCTGCCGCAACTGCTCCCGGGGCAGATCACGTAAGGCGCTGGGTTCCGGCACCTGGTCCAGCAGCGGCGTGTGGTTGGGTCCTGTCATCTTCTGGCCTTGGCTGCGGGACAACGTTCGCTCACTGCTACGTCAACGTTTCAGGGATACAAATCAAGTAAGCGGCGGCGCGAGGGCGCCGGAGCAGCTGCGGACGAAATTCTCATTGTGAATCCATCGGTTCAGTGCCCTTCGGTCCAGACGGTCCATGGACGATCTTTTCCAACCGGCTTTCAGCCGATAGCAGCTTCTGTTCGCAATGCATTTTCAGGGCCTGCCCCCGTTCGTAAAGGACAATCGAGTCCTCAAGATCCACGTCCCCTTGCTCCAGTTTGGATACGATAACCTCGAGCTCGCGGAGAGCCGCCTCGAATGTCATCTGGTCGGGCGGCACCGCGGCCGGGTGGTTGGGGGAGGACATCTCAGGCCTCGATCAGGGCGCGCACATGGGCGGCCGCCGACGCCGCCAGTGCGTCGAGGTCATAGCCGCCCTCCAGTGCGGAAACAACGCGCCCGCCGCATACCCGTTTGGCAATTGCACAGATTTCCCGGGTAACCCAAGCAAAATCGTCTTCCGTGAGTTTCAGGCCCGCCAGCGGATCGGCGAGATGCGCATCGAAACCGGCAGAAATGAAGACAAAATCCGGCGCGAAGGTCTCCAAGGCCGGTAGCACAGAATCCCTGTAAATTGCTCGGAATTCATCACTGCCGTTGCCCGGAGCCAGTGCACGATTCAGTATGTTGCCGGCTACCCCTCGCTCGCTTTCGAAACCGGTACCGGGATAAAGCGGCATCTGATGCGTGGAGGCGTAGAACGTATTTGGATCGGTGAAGAAGATGTCCTGCGTTCCGTTGCCGTGGTGCACATCGAAGTCGATCACTGCAATTCGATTCACCCCGTGGACCGCGCGGGCATGCGCCGCGCCAACGGCGATATTGTTGAACAGACAGAATCCCATCGCGCGGTCGCGCTCGGCGTGATGGCCCGGTGGTCGCACGGCACAGAATGCGGCCTCAAAACTCCCATCCATAATCCGGTCTACGGCATGAATAATGGCGCCGGCCGCCCGCAGCGCCGCTTCTGCTGATCCCGCGGACATAAATGTATCCGCATCCATCCGCGCGCCGCCCGACCGCCGCGCCTGCTCCGCCAGTGTTTCCAGGATGGAGCTGACGAGAGACTGTGCATGTACACGTTCGAGTGCCTCGCGGCCCGCGCGCCGCGCCTCTTCCTCGGCGATGCCGAAAGCTCGCGCAGCGGCAAGCACCGCTGTGAGTCGCGCAGGCGACTCAGGATGGCCGACTGGCGGCTGATGTTCAAAACAGGCCTCGTGCGTAACAAGCAGCGTGCGCATTGATTCTCGCGAATCAGCCTTTCTAAGTGCCCATTGACGTTCAGCACGTCTGCGCGTGCAGAGCATTATTTCCAAAAACGCCACGTGTCGGCAATTTCCCGCGGAGTTACACACAAAACAGGTGCACAAAAGCCACAACGCGAGATGGAACGCTCAATTTACGACAAATCTGTTTTGACCGCTCGCGCGGCTCTCTCTTAGTTTCGCCGTCGAGACGGGCATTTCCGCGCGGACCGGGATTGGGTGCGCGGGGGGCTTAGCTGCCATCCGGCAGGCATCGACCCGTTGCATGGCAGTAGCTACGACAGAACCAAGGGGGTTCCCAGTGTTTCAGACTAATCCAGACAAGCGAAGCTTGCGTTCAGCCCTGCTCCTTGGAGCAGCCTCCGCGGCCGTGGTTGGCCTCTCAATTCCGGCCACCGCTCAGGAAACCACAGAAACCGTGGTGGTCACCGGTTCGCGCATTCCGCAGACCGGCCTGTACAGCTCCAGCCCCGTTACGGCTGTCGGCCAGCAGGAAATGAAATTCGAGGGTACGACGAACGTCGAAAACCTCATCAACAACCTGCCGTCGGCCTTTGCCGACTTCGGTTCGAACGAATCGAACGGCTCTGTCGGTACAGCTACCGTCAACCTGCGCAACCTCGGTTGCGCACGCACCCTGGTGCTGATCGACGGCAAGCGGTTGATGCCCGGCGATAACGAGCTTCCTTGCGCCGACTTGAACCAGATCCCTGCCGCCCTAGTCGATCACGTCGAAGTGGTCACGGGCGGTGCCTCCGCCGTGTACGGCTCGGATGCCGTCGCCGGCGTGGTGAACTTCATCATGCGCCGCGATTTCGAAGGCATTGAATTCGACGGGCAATACAGCGGCAACTGGCACGATAACAGCAACAGCCAAGCACGCGCTATCAATGCCCTGGGCCTTGGCGGCTCCACGCCAGGCACCGTGCAGCAGGCTCCGAGCAGCGTGTGGGACGGCGAGGATTTCGACGGCACCATCGTGATGGGCGTCAATTCACCGAACGGCAAAGGCAACGTCACAGCTTATGCCGGCTTCCGCAGCATTCAGCCGGTCACAGAATCGGAGCGTGATTTCTCGGCTTGCGCGACATCAACGACACTGTCGGGAAGCTTCATCTGCGGTGGATCCAGCACAACCGCGCAGAATGGCGCCGGCGGCCGGTTCGTCAGCCTCGATGGCGGTCCTTGCGGCGATTGCACCATCGATGGCAACGGCAATGTTCGCAGTTTCACCACGGCCGATCGCTTCAACTTCGCGCCGTACAACTATCTGCAGCGTCCGGACACGCGCTACACCTTTGGCGCTTTCGGCCACTACGAAGTGGACAAGGCCCTCGACTTCTACGGATCGACCATGTTCATGGACGATCACACGGTCGCCCAGATCGCCCCGTCCGGCAACTTCTTCGGCACCGTTCAACAGGTGAACTGCGACAATCCATACCTGGGCTCGGTCGCGGATCCGAATTCTCCTGCGTACGCTTTCTGCGGCCCGGGCAGTGGCCTTGGCCCGACCGACAATGCATCGATCTTTGCGGGCCGGCGCAACGTCGAAGGTGGTGGGCGCCAGGATCACCTGGAACACGCCGCCTATCGCGTGCTCTTTGGCGCCAAGGGCGACCTCGGCGCGGGTTGGTCTTACGACGCTTCCGCTCAGTACGGCTCGACCATTCTGTCGGAAGAATACACCAACGATATGTCGATCTCCCGGATCGGCCGTGCGCTGCAGGTGGTCAACGATCCGGACACCGGAAATCCGGTGTGTAAGTCGGTTCTGGATGGCACCGATCCGTTCTGCGTGCCATGGAACATCTTCCAGCCGGGCGGCGTAACCGCCGGAGCCATCAACTACCTCGACGTTCCGGGCTTCCGCGAGGGCGGCACCCAGGAATGGGTTGTCACGGGCAACGTGACCGGCGATCTGGGCGCGTGGGGCATTCAGTCTCCGTGGGCGAAGAATCCCGTTGCCCTGTCGTTCGGTGGTGAATATCGCCAGGAACGGCTGGAGAACCGCGTCGACCTGGAGTTCCAGACCGGAGACCTCGCAGGTCAAGGCGGCCCGACACAGGCCGTTCATGGCGGCTTCGATGTCGCGGAAGGGTTCGGCGAAATCCGCGTTCCCATCCTCCAGGGCCTGCCGTTCGCCGAGGACCTCACGGCCAATGCCGGCTATCGCTACTCTTCCTACAGCTCCGCCGGTGCCGTGCATTCTTATAAATACGGCGCAGAATGGCAGCCCATCGAAGACTTCCGGCTGCGCGCCAGCTATCAGAGAGCCGTTCGTGCTCCCAACGTGCTGGAACTGTTTACCCCCTCAGGTCTCGGCTTGGCGGCAGCGACGGACCCATGCGCGGGTCCCGCTAATGAGCTGAACTTCTCGTTGGCGCAATGCGAGCAAACCGGCGTGACGCCAGCTCAGTACGGGCACATCATCGACTGCCCGGCATCACAATGTAACGCCTTGCTGGGCGGCAACATCAACCTGAAGCCGGAAGTCTCCGACACGCGCGAAGTCGGTCTCGTCTTCACGCCGACATTCATCGAAGGCTTCACCGCCACGATCGACTACTTCAACATCCGCCTCACCGGAGCGATCGGAACGATCCCGTACAATACGATCCTACTGCAGTGTCTTGAGACGGGCTCGCCGGCATTCTGCGGTCTTATCCACCGTGGTCCTGGCGGAACGCTGTTCGGCTCGGGCGCAGGAGTCGGCTTCATCACCGACACCAATCTGAACAGCGGTGCTCTGCAGACCAAGGGCATGGACTTCGAGGCGAACTACAGTACCGATTTCGCTTCGTGGGGTTGGGGTGATTACGGCGGCTTGAACGCAAACTTCCTGGGCACCTGGACCGACTCCTACACCGTAGAGCCGTATCCAGGCGCACATGTGTATGACTGCGCCGGCTTGTTCGGCCTTACTTGCGCAGGCGGCGGCTCAGGCCCAAGCGGACCGACTCCCGCCTGGAGGCACAAACTGCGTATCACCTGGTCGGCGCCTTGGGACTTCGACCTATCCTTCGCGTGGCGTCACCTGAGCAGCGTAGCGTTCGACGGTAACCAGAACGATGTGACGCTCAGGGGGAATTGCAACGGCCTTCCGGCCCCCGGCCCTTGCGACCTCTCTGATGCCAGTATCGGAGCTTATGACTACTTCGACATAGCGACGAATTGGACGGTGCACGAGGGCGTGCAGATCCACGCGGGTATCAACAACATCTTCGACAAGGACCCGCCGCTGCTCGACTCCAACAACCTCGGCGTCTCTGCACCACCGTTCGGTAACGGCAACACCTATCCCCAGACCTACGACGCGCTGGGCCGGTTCGTGTTCGTCGGCGCGACCATCAAGTACTAAACCGAACGACCTTCAGTTGAAGCGGCGGCCCAAACGGCCGCCGCTTTTTTCTTGTGCGGATGTCCGCGGCGTGAAACATCCCGGAAATGACTCCGAGCCTCGCTCCCCTGAAGCCATCTGCGCTGACGGCAACGGTTAGCGGAGTGGTCGAGGCTTTGCGCGCCGGCGATATCGCACAGGCAACATTTCACGCATGCGCTGCCCTTGATCGAGGCGAAATTCACCCGCTCTTTCTCAATCTCCGGGCCGCGCGGTTGGAGCAGGAGGGACAAGACCGCGCCGGCCTCGCAGACCTAATTCGTGCTCACGAGCTGGCGCCTGACGACGCTCCGGTGAGCAATGCACTGGGGCTGGCCCTGATGAAGGCAGATCGACATTTTGAGGCAATCAAGGCGTACGACGCGGCAGTGAAGGCCGAGCCGTTCTTCGCTGCCGCTCAGTTCAATAAAGCCTGGGCTTGCGAAGCCCTCGGATATCTCGACAGCGCGACGCAATGTTATGAAAGGGCCATCGCCATTGAGCCCACCGAGGCTGAACCTTTCGCGCGCCTTGCCTCCCTAGCCGCAAGACGGGGCGATTTTGAAGAGGCGACGAGACGGGCGCTCGAAAGTCTGGATCGCCAACCCGGTCACTCAATGGCAATTCAGGCTTTGATTGCCGCTGATATTGAGTTTCGCAGCTTCACAGAGGCGGAGGCACGCATTCAGTTGCTTCTTGAGCGCCAAGACCTCTCGGCTTTTGACCGATACCTGACGATGGGCCTACTCGGCGATTTGCGGGAACGTCAGGAGCGGTACGCGGAAGCTTATGCCGCCTTCCACCAGGGCAACGACGATTACTACCGCGCGAATCGAGCGCATTATGGCCGTCTGGCGACCGCGCGCACATCATTAGAATGGCTACAGCAATACTATTCGGCACGACCAGAGATCCGTAGGCGGCAGCCGAACTCGACGGGAAGTCCGGTTGCAACACATGTCTTCCTGGTGGGGTTTCCTCGATCCGGCACCACGCTCTTAGAGCAGGCGTTAGCAGCACATCCCGCTGTTGAGACGATGGAGGAGAAGGAGGCTTTCGTAGAGTCAATCCATGCCTTCATGGGAAGTCAGCAAGACCACGCAAGACTGGCTACGCTCGATGAAGAACAAGCCGCGGCATATCGCAATAGTTATTGGCAACGCGTGGCCGATTACGGCCATGACGATCTGGGCGGAAAGCTGCTCATCGACAAACTTCCTTTTCACACCGTGAAACTTCCGCTTATTGCGGCCCTGTTTCCCGATGCAAAGATTCTTTTTGCCCTGCGCGATCCTCGGGACGTTGTGCTGAGTTGCATACGGGCGCGATTTCGCATCAACGCCTACATGATCGAACTACTCAGATTAGAAGATGCCGCGGGATTTTACTCGTCGGTAATGAGATTGGCAGAGCTTTACCGGAAAGCCCTGCCCCTAACCATCTACGATGTTCGGCATGAGGACCTCGTGATAGATTTCGAAGGCGAGTGCCGCGGTATCTGTACATTCTTGGGCATTGAATGGCGCGAGGAGATGCGCAATTTTGCGGGCCGGCAAAGCGTTCGCGCTGTCGCAACACCAAGCGCAAAGCAGCTCTCACGCGGTTTGAGCAATGCCGGTATTGAACGTTGGCGGCGCTATGCAGAACAGCTTGCGCCGGTAATGCCAATGCTCTCGCCGTGGCTGAAAACATTTGGGTATGTCGATGGCTGACGCCAATTCCGCTTCGCCCAATGTCGAGCTGTTGCTGCGAGATGTTCAGACCGCCCTCCAGGCGGAACAACTCGGCCGCGCCATCGAACTCGCGAGCAGCGGGCTTGATCAGGGTGTGGTCCATCCGCTGCTCTTGCACCTCCGGGCGCACCGGCTGTCCGACGAAGGCCGCTACGATGAGGCACTGCAGGATCTCGAACAGGCTTGCAGCTTGTCGCCCAACGAGCCGCGGATCCCGAACGGGATGGGAGAATGCCTGGTCAAGGCGCAGCGCTTCGCGGAGGCGGTGAGCGCATTCGACCAGGCGCTGGCGATCTGGCCGGAATTTCCCTTGGCGCACCAGAACCGCGGCTTTGCGCTGGAGACTCTCGGTCAGCACAAACTCGCCGAAGAAGCCTACCAGCGCGCCGTGGCTCTCGACCCGAATTTTGCAGATCCCCTGGCCAGGCTGGCTGGGCTTGCGGCGACTCGCGGACAATGGACAGCGGTTCGCGACTTGGCAGCGCGCGCCCTCCTCCTCGACCCGGTCCATGCCATTGCGAACTTTGCCGCGGCCAAGGCAGATTTGGCGAAAGGCATGCTCGATGCAGCAGAGCAGCGCCTGCAGCTTGTGCTCAATGATCCTACCAAGGATGCGCTCGAGCGCGCTGGCGCCCTGAAGCAGCTTGGCGATGTCCGTGACGCCCAGGGGCAAACCGCGGAAGCCTTTGCCTATTACCAGAATGCGAATGATCAATTTCGCGCGTTCTTTGAGCCTCGCCTTAAGGCAATGAACAACGAGCCTGCGCCCGCTTTGATCGAGCGCGTCATGAGCCACGTTGCGGCGCTGCCGGCGAAAGCGGCCACTCCCGGAGCGGCAACGACTTTGGGCACCGCCGCGGGACTTGTGTTTCTCGTCGGCTTTCCGCGCTCCGGCACGACCTTACTTGGTCAAATCCTCGCTGCCCACCCCGAGGTAGTGACGCTTGAAGAGCGGTTTCCCATCGTGAACGCCGACCGTGATTTCCTGCGAGCCTCCGGCGGACTTGAGCGGCTCGCGCGGGCCTCAGAGGCCGAGCTGCAGCCCTATCGAGAATCATATTGGAAATACGTCCATGGATTCGGCGTGCATGTGCGCGACAAAGTGATTGTCGACAAGTTGCCGATGCACACGTTTCGGCTGCCCCTGATCGCGCGACTGTTTCCAGAAGCGAAGATTCTCTTCGCCATTCGCGACCCCCGCGACGTTATCCTCAGCGCCTTCCGCCGCTCTTTCTTCATCCATGCCTTTACCTTCGAGCTTCTGGACCTCAGTTCAGCGGCCCGCCTTTACGACGGCATGATGCGCTTGGGCGAACTCTGCCGGGCGAAGCTGCCGCTGGCTTGGCTGGACGTAAGGAACGAAGACGTGGTCGCTGACTTCGAGTTGCAGGTTCAGACGGTTTGCCAAATTTTGGGCCTGCGATGGAGCGCGTCCCTGAAAGAATTCGCCAAACACGCACTGACGCAGAATATTGCCACCCCAAGCTCTGTGCAGGTGCGGAGCGGCCTGAGTGCCGGAAGTGTTGGCCAATGGCATCGGTACCGCGAACAGCTGGCGCCCGTTTTGCCTATCCTCGAGCCCTGGGTGGAGAAATTCGACTACTCCGCAGAATAGTAAGATTTCATCGCGGTGAGCATGGTGGTGGCTAGCTCGCATTCCGCGAGACTGAGCAATGGATTCCAGATATCGAAGATCAGAATGTAGCGGTTCTGCCCGCTGTCGTTCCAGGCTTCATGCTCGATCGTGTCGTCGAACACCCAAGCCCTGCCGGCCTGAACGGTGCGGCTGTCGTTGCCGACCCGGAACCCGCAGCCCTCCGGCACGATCAGCGGCAGATGTACGATCACGCGAATATTGGTCACGCCGGTGTGGGGCGGGATGCGCGTGTGGGGCGCCAGCAGCGAGAAGAACACCGATGGGGCATAGCCGGGAATTCTCGCCAGAGGCATGGATTCTGCGAGGGCCGCAGTTTTGGGACAACTGAGCCGATGCGAATCGACTCGCTTGCCGTCATCCCACAAGAAATAGGCACCCCATTTGGGGGAATAATTCAGTGCTTCCCACTGGTTGAGCGGCACTCCTACAGGATGCTGCACATAGGGTTGGAATTCTCTACCTGGGCCGTCGCTCTCCGTAGTTTTCAGAACACCCAGCAACTCGTCGCGAATTTCATCGGCTGCTGCTTCGAGCTGCGGAATCCAATCAAACTGCCCGGGATCGTAGAACTGGATGGCCGGCAGTTCGGGGTAATGCAGCGTCGCCGGCTGCTGTGCGTAGATTTTCTTCCGGCCGAGCACTGCCTCGCGGCACATTTCGAAGCGATGGAGCCCTGCCCTGCCGTGTTGTTTGCGTATTGTCGTAAGCGCTGCATCCAGATGCTGTTCCAGCTTTTCCGCATTTTCTGCGACAACGGTGCGTGCGCGTTCCACGGAGCTGCGCAAGCCAGGCTGCAGTTGTTCGTCCGGCGGGGCAATGGAAAGCGCATCCTTGTAGATTCTGGCGGCATGCCGGGGTTTCCCCGCGCGCTCGGCCGCCCGTCCTTTGGCGAGGAGTGCCGGAAGGTAGTATGGGTCGATCGTCAGCGCACGATCGAGGGCTGCTAACTCACGCGCAGTGTCGCCCTGCGCCCTATATGCAAACGCAAGATTGAGAGGAATCGCGGGCGCTGTGGCATCAGCACGCTCCGCCCGCTCGAAAAGCTGGATGGCGGCGGCCGTCTCATTTAGTCCGAGCCGCACTTGAGCAAGATGAAACAGTGCTTGCGGATGATTCGGCGACAGGGTCAGAAATTCTGAAAACAGCCGTGCGGATACCTCCATTCTGCCGGCCTGCATGGCTTGCAACGCCGCGTGAATGAGCTGTTCCCCTTGCACGTCAGTTCACCCGAGATGTGCGTGCAAACATAGCGTGAGAAAAGCCGGTCTCGCGAGCATTTCAGCGCGCCTTGTCACTCGGTCGGCAGATTCTCCGCCTTCATCTGAACCCCGCCGGTTGTGGAATCCGCCATGGCGCGGACCGCGGCACGCGCGATAGGCAGTTCCTGAACGGCAGCGATGCCCTGCATGGCGCGGATTCCGGCCGCCGTGCCACTGAACGCGGACGACAGGGCCGAAAAAAAGCTGGCGCGCTTGGGATAAATCCGGAAACTGACCGCTTCCTGAGGCGCAATTCCCGTTAGCTTCTTGGCGGCTGCCACGGCGGTCCAGAAGCCACCCAGCTCATCGACAAGCCCGCGGCTCTTCGCATCGGCCCCGGTCCACACCCGGCCTTTGGCGATGTTCTGGACTTGAGCCAGGGGAAGCTTGCGGCCGGTGGCAACCTTGTTGAGGAAGTCGCCATAGATCACATCAGCTTGGTGATTGAGATTTGCCCACTGATCGGGCGTGTAGGCGCTGATCGCGGAATCCATGAGGGCGTTCTTGCCAATGCCGATCTGATCGACACCGATACCCAACAGCCCCGCTGATTTCCCGAACGTAACTTTCCCGGTAAGCACCCCGATCGATCCAGTGAGCGTTCCCGGCTCGGCCACGATGCGATCCGCGAAACAGGAAATGTAATAGCCGCCGGATGCGGCGAGCATACCCATGCTGACCACGACCGGCTTGCCCGCCCGGCGGGCCTTCTGGAGGGCATTCAGGATCTGATCGGAGGCGGAGACCGATCCTCCCGGCGAGTCGACTCGCAGCACGATGGCCTTGATGTTCGGATCGCGTGTGGCATCGCGGATCGCCGCGGCGTAGTCATCTGAAGCAATGCCGCTTGAATTTCCGAAGGCTCCTTCGTGCGTGCCGCCCTCGCTGATTTCGCCGGCGGCCTCGATCAGTGCAATTTCCGGCCGCCCGAACGACGCGTCGGCAATGCTGCGCGCGTATTTGCGCACGTTCACAACCTTAGCACTGCCGCCCCGCGCGGTAGCGGCATTCTTCGCATCATCGTCATAGCCGAGCCGATCGATCAGATGAGCGGTTTGCGCGTCCTCGGCGAATTGCGGACTCTTCTCGAACACGACGGCCAAATGTTTTGCCGGAAGGTTTCGAGCGGACGCCGCGGCACCCGTCGCACTGTCATACCAGGATTGCAGGAAAGCGGTCGTCTGCTCGCGATCGGGCTTCGTGTAATCCTTTTCCATGAAGAGGTCGGCGGCGCTCTTGTAATCCGCGCGCTTCACCATCTGAGGCTGCGCTTGGATCTTGTCGAACAGGCCGCGCAAGAAGATCGATCCAGCACCGGCGCCCGCAGCGCCAAATGGCGATTTTGGCTGCATCCATACCTCGCTCGCCGAAGCGGCCGCGAGATAGTCGCCCAGCCCCGCCGAATTGAAGCCCTGCGAATGTGCGATGACAAACCGCCCGCTTTGTCGAAAGCGTTTGACGGCTGCTGCAATCTCCTCCGCCTGTGGCACCGAGAGTCCGCCATCGCCAACCCGCAAATAGAGGCCCTTTACGCGGGAATCGCGCGCCGCCCGATCCAGAGCCAGCACAAAATCCATGACGGTGAGAGGACGACTGACGTCGAACGGCCCTGGACGACTTGAGTCGGCCATGTGGGTCCGGAGATCAGCACTGAGCACCATTCTGTCCGGCAGGCCATCGCCTCGCGCCATGCCGATGACCACCAGCACCACGATAAGTAACACAATGAAGAGGGCGACCTTGGCGACCCCATTCAGGGTTCCGAACACTATCGATTTGAGCCAGTTCAAAACTGAAGCCATGAGAAAACACCTGCCGGGATGCGCAGCCGAACAGCCGCAAATGAGGCTGATATGGGGGGAATATCGCCACAAGCCAATAGGCTGGGCCTGCCTAGGCCGGAAGTTTGCCTTACGGTTGGCCGGTTCTCAGTGCTACAACCGGCTGCAAGCACCCTCTCAGGCTGCCGTCACCATCACGGGGCGATCCCGATAGAGCTGGGGATAAAGCCGCTTCAGCCGCTTGATCTTGGGCAGATCGTTGACCTGGATATACAGGCTTTCGGGATGATGAATCAGGTAGTCTTGGTGATACGCTTCCGCCCGATAAAAACCCTTCACCGGTTCCACGCGCGTCACGATAGGTGCTGAGAAGACTCGCGCCTCCTCAAGCTGTGCAACATAGGAGCGCGCTATTTTTTCCTGCAACGGGCCGTTGAAGAAGATTTCCGATCGATATTGGGTGCCCTCGTCCGGCCCTTGGCGATTGAGCTGGGTAGGATCGTGGGCGACGGAGAAATACACGAGCAGAATCTGGCCGTAGCTCACCTGGCGTGGGTCGAAGGTGATCTGTACAGATTCGGCATGGCCGGTCGTTCCCGTGCTCACGGTCTCGTATTCGGCCGCGCCCTTGCCGCCGCCCGAATAGCCGGACACGACTTTTGTCACGCCGTTCACATGCTCGAAGACGCCCTGCAAGCCCCAGAAGCATCCGCCGGCCAGCACGGCGGTCTCGCTCGGCGCAGCGCTGGGCTGGTCGAAAGCCGGAGCGGGTAGAGCGCGAGCATTGTCTGCGTGGGCCAAGCCCATAAAGATGACACCCAGCAAAGGCAGAGCGAGAAGGCCAATTGCAAGCCGCGCCAGCAGCGAGGCGATTTCGGAAACGGAACTGCGGCGTTGATCCATAGGGTCTTTCATCAGGCTTCCTGCTTGCCGCGCGCCATGAATCGGAGTGCGGCGGAGTTCATGCAATATCTGAGGCCGGTGGGCTTAGGCCCGTCGTCAAACACATGGCCGAGATGCGCGTCGCAACGGGCGCAGGAGATTGCCGTGCGGCTAATGCCGAGAGTGTCGTCAGACGACTCCGCCACGTTCCGCTTCGAAATCGGCTGATAGAAGCTCGGCCAGCCGGTTCCGGATTCGAACTTGGTATGCGAATCAAACAGCGCCGTGTCGCAGCAGATGCAGCGATAGAGCCCATCGGCATGGTTGTTCCACGTGGCGCCGGTAAAGGCCGGCTCGGTACCGGCGTGGCGCGCGATTTCAAATGAATTAACCGGCAACTGCTTCTTCCATTCCGCGTCGCTCTTCACGATTTTTTGTACACGCGAGGAGCCCAAATTTTTGCACGCTGGGCTGAAATCCTCGATCACCACCCAGCTTACGCCGCCGGCTGCGTAGGCAAGGCCCGGCAGCGAAGCGAAGGCGCTGGCGCCCAGAAGACCCGCACCGGCGCGCAGAAAACCGCGGCGGTCCGGCCGAAAGTCCTCGAAAATCCGAGAGCTGTGCATGGCAGGTTCCTTCCCGAGATAGTCATGGGATTTCCGGGAGCAAGGCCCAGTTGGGTCAGGAGGCGACGGCGAGCGGCGTAGCGCGCGGTCGTGGCCGAAAAAAGACGATCCCCGCCACAAGCCCACCGACGCCAACGATGTTGGTCACCAGATCGAAGGTGGTGATGGCATAGATACCGAGCACGATAAGCAGCAGCCCACTGAGCGCCGGAAACACCGCCGCGCCAAGCCAGCGAAGAAACGAGTCGCGATAGGTGTCGCGGAACACCCATCCGGCGGCGAGCCCCGCAAGTCCATAATAATACGCCACCAGCACGCCCACGGCGTTCACCGAGTCGAGGATGATCTGGTGCACCGTCGGCATCAAGCTCGATCCCCAGACCAGCAGGAGTCCCACGGCAATCAGCACCAGCATGGCACGCACGGGTGTCTGCGTCCGAGCATCGACAAATCCGAACGCCGTCGGCATCGCGCCATCCCGCCCCATGGCGAACAGCATGCGCGAGAATTGCAGCATAGTCGTTTCCAGCGTGGCGATGCTGGAGAGGATCACGGCCGCGGACGCAAACAAGCCACCGGCGCGTCCCAAGCCCGACGCCACGGCGATATTGTAGATGATGTTGGCGTTGAATCCTTCTGCGTCTTTCAGGCTGAACAGGAACAGCGCCGCGAACACGAACGCCACGTAATAGGCTATGGTGATGAACACGCTGACGAAACCGCCATTACCGGCATTCTCGCTGCCGTTGACCGTTTCCTCGCCAAGATTGGAGGTGACGTCCCAGCCCCAGTAGAAGAACACCACCACCAGCGCGCTTGCCGCAAAACTTCCAGGCGAATAGCTAAGGCTGAACCCCGACCAGCTGAACGGATTGACCGGTCCGGCCTCTGCCGCATGCACGAAGGCGGCAACGAGAATGACGGTGAGGATGATCAGCTCGATCGAGGTCATCACGACCTGAACGCCGCTTGTCACCTTGATGCCGACGATCAATACCACTGCAACGGCGAGAAACCACACGCTGGCCACTGCCGCGCTCAGCACCACGTTTTCAGCGAGTGCCGGATCGACGAAATCG
This sequence comes from Alphaproteobacteria bacterium, assembly GCA_045810735.1. Lineage (GTDB taxonomy): Bacteria > Pseudomonadota > Alphaproteobacteria > Micropepsales > Micropepsaceae > Rhizomicrobium. The sequence goes on along the minus strand of JBJMVL010000069.1, from coordinate 35,515 downwards.
AGTGTTGCTGTCGCAAGCGGAAGGCTGCCCGTCACCATGAAGACCATGGAAGCCACCAGCAGCGCCCAGCCCGAGAAGAAGCCCATGAAGCGGCCGAAATAGATGGTCGTCCATTGATATGCTGCGCCGGCATGCACGTGGCGCCGGTTCAGCGACTTGTAGGCGACAGCAATGCCCAGCATGGGCACCGCGAAGATCAGCAGCGCGCCGGCCGAGAGACGGCCCGCAACGCCAAGCAGCACCGCTGTGGTCACCGCAATGGTGTAGCCAGGCGCGCTTCCCGCGACGCCCATGACAACCGACTCGAAGAGCGAAAGCGCGCCGGCCTTGAGCTCGGTCCTCATGCCCGGATCAGTAGCGATAAACGGCCGTGATCCCAATGGTGCGCGGCCGCAAGGTCGTCGCCTCGTACAGCAACGTGCCGCTATCCTGATGCGAAAGATTGAGCTGCGGATGCGAGTTGAGCAGGTTTTCGGCAAATACCGAGACGCTGAAGCGTTCGATAGTCGTGCCGGCCCTCAAGTTGACGATGTTGGTTTCCGGCTGAGGAACCAATCCCGGATCGAATAGCGTGGTCAGCGGATCGCGACTTGGGCTCAATCCTGTCTCGCGGCTGTTGAACGTGTAGTCGAGGCGGATGAACGAGTCGTATCCGAGGATCGGCGTCGTATATTGGGCACCCAGCGAAAGGGTCCACGGGCTGCCTGGCAGCTTGTCCCCGTTGATCGCCTGTACAAGGCCGGCCGAAATGCTCGTGGCGCTGTAGTAGCTGTCGGTGTACCCAAAGCTGAAATCGAAATCCAAATGGTCTGTGGCGAGCCATTGGCCTTCGAGATCGAAGCCCTTGCTGATCGCGCTGCCCTGATTGGTAACGAACCGAAAGCCGCAGGACGGCAAGGTTATCGCTTGCTGGATGTTATTCCATTCGAGATAGAAAACGCTGCCGCCAAGCTGCAGGCGGTCGAAGAATTTGTTTTTCGTCCCTAGCTCATAGCTCACGACAGAATCCGATGTGTAGGACGAAGGCTCGACGGAGATTTCCGTGCAAAACGATATTGGAAATAACGGATTGGCACCGCCGATGCGGTAACCCTTCGCCACCGTTCCATACACCATGTTATCGGGCGTAATCTGCCAGGTGAGGCTGGTCATCGGCGTGAACGGGGTCTCGTCCTGCTTGCCTGTGTCGGGGCCGGTGAAGCCACCATTCTGGGCGCCGTCGGCGAAATTGTTGAAGTCGAAATGCGTTTTGGCGACGCGCGCGCCGACCTGCAGCTTCAAGGTATCGGTTATCGCGATAGTGGCATTGCCGAACAGCGCCGCCTGCCACTCATGGCCCAAGGTGTGATTGATATAATCATCGCCATTGGGCAGCAGGCCCTCTCCCCAGACATTCTCGATCGTGTCGCCCCACAAATATTCGGTGAGGGCCGGCAGCTGCGGATCGTTGATCTCTTCGATGCTGAGCTGATCCTGGTGCGTGTAAAAGGCACCCAAGATCCATGTCAGCGGTGAATTTGGGTCAGTCGACTGCAGCCGGACTTCCTGCGTGAAGTTCTGCTGGGTGTTGGTGACAACGTTCCGCGCCTTGTAAAAGCCGAACGGCGCAACATCATCAAATCCAGGCAGATTGGGTCCAGTGGGAAGCAGAAGCGGCGGCCCCGGTTCATGATGCCGGATTTTCCTGTAGTACCCGCAAAGTCCTGCCGAACAGCGCGTTTCAAAGTCAGGCAAGAAGCCGAAGTCGACTGCCTGCTGGAAATAGGAAAGGTCATACAACGTGCCGCTGTAATCCTGTACCTCTTGCCTGCGGTCGAAATAGGAGGTGTTGGAGATCAACTCCACTCCACCCATGTTGTAGTCGATCTTGATGGCAGGGAGCACGAAGTGGTCGTGATCGCCCATGCGCTCAGGCGTGCCGGTGACGTAATCGCCGTTGCCCGGATTGGACAGGGCCAGCCAGTATTCGTCGTCATTGTGCATGCGCCGGCTTTGGAAGAATACGTTCGGCGTAATTGTGAGGTTGGCGTTCGGCTCCCAAGTGAGCGCGCCGCGCAGAACGAGCGTATTCGTGCGATTGGTATTCTCGTCGATGGTGGCACCGGTCAAATAGTTGACCTGATCGATGTAGCCGCCGTCGTGCCGCCACCAGCCGCTGACACGAAATCCCAACTGGTTCTCCACGATCGGCCCACCGGCCGCCATCCCCGCTTCATAGCTGGGATCGCCGTACTGCGTCGTCGACAGTTCGGATTTTCCGTACATGCTAAAGTCGGAAAGGCTCGGCTGCGGCGTGATATAACGCACGGTGCCGCCTTCGGAGCCTGCGCCGAACAAGGTACCTTGCGGTCCACGCAGTACTTCAACGCGCTCGAGATCGAACACCGCCGGCAAGGTATTGTCGGAGCCAAAACCGAGCGACCGCAGCTGGATGGGCGTGTCGTCAATATAGATTCCCGTGGTGGCGTCCCCGGCTGTCGAGTTCACGCCGCGAATCGAAATGTCGCCGCTGTGCTCATCCAGGGTGACGCCGGGGGTAAAATTCACCAGCTGGCTGAAATCCTTGATGTTGAGCTGATCCATCCGCTCGGTCGTGAACGCGCTGATGCTCGCCGGCACCTTGCTCAAGGCTTCGGAACGGCGTTGCGCGGTAACCACGACCTCTTCCACGCCTGCGAAAGGCGGCGCGGTCTGCGCGTTGACGGATTTCGGATGAAAGAACATCGCCGTAGCGGGTATCGCCAACAGCGCGAACGCAATGTGCTTTCTGCTCATGACAGCCCCCTGAAGAAGCCATGTTGGGCAGTTGTCACCAAACCGTCAAGAACAGCGCCGGTGGTTCAGGCGGCAAGCAACTCGCTCACGGCGCGATGAGCCTGATCGATTGCGGAATCCGTGTACGCCGCAGCGCCCGAGTCCGAGTTGGCGATTGCGATTCTGCCGAAGCGTTGCCGCCCGACAACATTGGCGCGCCTCTCCGGTGGGATGGAGAAATCATCGAACAGCGGGTTGAATTCGTAGGCATAGCCGTGGGGCCACCGGTTGACGGTAATCGCCGTAATATCCTGAGCCGAGTTGAAGCCGCCGCCGGCCAGCGTCCGGTTTAACTGGTCCCGAATTTTTGCTTCATAGGTCGCAAACGGCGTGTTGAGCAGTTCCATGCGGCCCATCCGGTGCTGGTCGCGCTCAGGCAGCCCCGGCGAGACCGGCGTGCGGAGCATGAACAACAGGATGGGATCGTCCGGCAAACGAACACTCCTGTAACCACCCACATCGACCGGCCAGTTCAACCGCGTTTCCGTCCAATAACTGCCGGGTGCCGAGATCCCCGCGATCCCTAGCCTGTGAAACGCCCGCCAGTTACGGATTGCGACGCTCGTGTAAACCAGCGGAACCTTAACCAGCTCGTGCAGCGCCGTTTTCTGCGGCTCTGGCAGTTCTGGGCAAAGATACGGGATCATCATATTCCAGCAGGCGAGAACACAGTTGGCCGCATGCACCCGATACACGCGCCCGCCGCGCGCATAGGCAATCTCCACCCCGCGCGATGTACTCGGCTTTCCGATATTGCGCACGCCGACGGCCGTGCTGCTCAAGCGAATGCGGAGCGGCGCACCGGCACGGTCTAGCTTCGAATAATCGGCCGGCGCGGTGACGATGTCTTCTGCCGTACGCCCCGGTAGGGCTTCGGGAATGAGATCGCGAACCAGCAGTCGAGCAATGGTTGCGTTGCCGTCCGGGAAATGGAACGCTCGTGAGCCTTCGTCCTCATAGCCGGCTGCCGTGTATCCCATCCGCCCAATGGAGCCTTTCTCCAGCTTCAATCCTTTGAAGCCCGGGAGGCCGAAGCCCCAGCAGTCCAGCGCCGGCTCGGCGTCGATCCCGGTCCCCCATTCGTCATGCGTAATCGTCTGATAGAAGGCGAGCGCCTTAGGCCCGCATTTCAGATAATCGCGCAGGTAAGTGAGATACGAAATGCGCGACAGCTTGTCCTTCTTCTGTGCCGATGTGAGCCCCGGCATTGCATCGTCGCCGCCTTCCTGAACGCGCAGGATGTCGGCCCGCGTTCTCGCATCGAGCGGCGCCTTCCCGAGAAAGTCCTTCCAGGGGATCGTGCCGCCTTCCTCGTCGCTGCGGTCCCGGCCGACGACGAGTCGATCAGTTCCGAACGTCTCCCTGTCGAAAAAGGTGGAAGGCGCGAGTCCCTTGTAGATTTCCGGATGGTCGCATTTTTTCGCGAGCGCTACCGGATTGATTCCAAGCTTTGCGATCAGCCCCGCTGCCACCTTGCTGTACGGATGAGGGCTGTCGATGAGCATCGTTCCGCCATTCATCAGATGAAGGCGACCGTTCAAGTGATATTCGTTGCGCTTGGCATGGCCGCCGAAGTCGTCATGGTTTTCAAGAATGAGAATCCGGGCGTCCGGCTTGGCTGCGCGAAAGAAATGCGCGGCGGAGAGTCCGCTGATGCCGCCACCGACAATTACCAGATCGTAGACGGTGGTGTCATTGTGTTGCGGCTCTTCCGCATGGTCCCAGAAGGTGCCATCGCGCAGGCTGTGCGCCGTTTCGAACGCACCGGGATGGCTGCCGCGCAAGCCGTGCAGCAGCGGAGGATAGTATCCGGGCTGATCCTGCGGCGCTGGATGGATCGCAGACGAAGCCTGTGCCAATCCGGAGGACAGCGCGGCTGCGCCCAGAGCGACCCCGTTGAGGAAGTCGCGGCGATCTATCGCCCGATCCATCCCGAGATCTTTCCCGCCCCGCTTTCGCTCGCCCATATGTACCCCGCCGATTCCGCCACGGATTATGGAGAGACTGGCAACGAAAGGACAAGCGGCCGGAATTACGCCGCAGCGCCGATTAGTTCACAGAACAACTTCAGGTCGATGTTTCCGCCGGACACGACGCAGACGAGCGGTCCTTCACCTGCTTTTCCTGTTAACGCCGCCGCCAGCGGCAGGGCACCGGCGCCTTCCGAAATGATGCGCGACTTCTCCGCCATCAAGCGCATCGCCTGTTTCACTTGCTCGAGCGTGACAACGATTGAGCCATCCACAATCCCCTTCATCCGCTCCCACATGCGGGGGAACACGCTCTTGCCCCCAGCGCCATCCACAAACGAATGAGTCCAGTTCGCAAACACCTGCGCGGAACCTCTTTCGAAGGAGAGCGCGCCCGGTGCAGCCGTTTCCGGCTCTGCGCCATACACCTTCACCTCCGGCCGGAGCGCCTTGATGGCGCTGCCAAGGCCCGTCACCAGTCCCCCGCCGCCAATGCCCCCGATCACCGCAGATACATCCGGCGCCTCTTCGAGGATTTCCAATCCCATGGTCGCGTTGCCAGCAATGAAGTTGTGATCGTCAAAGGGGTGAATAAATGTGCCATCGAGACCCGAAAATGCACGCTCCTCCATTGCCTGCCAGGCGACATCGAACGGCACCACAATGAGGTCAGCGCCGAGCGCCTGCATCCGCGCTTTCTTTGGCTCTGCCGCCTTGTCGATAACCACGACCGAACACCGCACGCCGACCTGCCGCGCGGCATAGGCGACACCCTGCCCCGCATTGCCGGCGCTGATCGTCCACACGCCGCGCTTACGTTCAGCATCGGTCAGCATGGCAACGGCATTGGCTGCGCCCCGCAGCTTGTAGGCATTGATCGGCTGAAGGTTCTCCAACTTGAGCCGAATATCCGGATAAGCGGCGCCCAGCTCAAGGCGTACCAAGGGCGTGCGCACCACTGTGCCCCCAATGCGTTCGCGCGCTGCCTCAATTTCGGCAAGCGTAACGGGGCGGACGGGATCGGGCATAGAGGTTCACGGTTGAGCGAACCTGCTATTAGCAATGGGAGCGGTATTCGCCAAAGGGGGTTTGTCCATGCCGAAATCATGGTTTGCGGTGCTTGCACTGGCCGTCGCGTGCGTGCTGCTCGGCACGGCTTGGGCCGCGGGTGGTGGCCAAGACCCGGTTTTTGCCGCAGCATTGGCAGCGCGCGGCGAGCAGCTCGATCTCCTGCGCACCCTTGTGAACATCGATTCCGGCACGGGCGATGTGGAAGGCGGACGCAAGGTCGCCGCCTTGCTCATTCCGCGGCTGAAGACCCTGGGTGCGAAGGTCGAGACCGTTCCGGCGGAAGCGCCGAACCTGCCGGAGAACATCGTCGCCACCGTTAGCGGCACCGGCAAGGCGCACATCCTGATGATTGGACACATCGACACGGTGTTCGGGCCGGGAACGGTTGCGGCGCGCCCCTATACGGTTGCCATCGATCAGGCACACGGCCCCGGTGTTGCGGATGAAAAAGGCGGCGTGGTCGAAGGACTCTACGCACTGAAGCTGCTGCATGATCTCGGCTTCAAGAACTTCGCGAAGATCACTTTCCTGATGGAGACCAGTGAAGAGCGTGGTTCACCCGGAACCAAAAAACTCATCCAGAAGCTGCTTGCTGGCAGCCACGTCGAACTCAATCTCGAGCCCGGCGATCCGCCGGACGTGATCACCGTCTGGCGAAAAGGCTCTGCGACATTCCACATCGACGTCAAAGGCAAAGCCGCCCATGCCGGGGTTAACCCCCAGGATGGACGCAATGCCGCCGTCGAACTCATGCATCAGCTCTTGAAACTGGAGACGCTGCCGCATTCTGGCTCTGGCGTAACGGTGAATACAACGGTCATACGTGCCGGCGAGCGAGCCAATATCATTCCTGATAGCGCATCAGCGCAGGTGAATGTGCGCGTGCGCAAAGTGGCAGACTTCGATCGCATCCAGAAAACCCTGGAGCAAAATGCGCGACACGCGACGGTGACAGGAACCACAGTATCGGTGTCGCGCGAAGCTGCCTTCCCGCCACTGCCGGAGAACCCGGCCACCGCCGCGCTGGCCGCGCGCGCGCAGTCGATTTATGCGGCTCTGGGCAGGAAGCTTGGCAATGGAGGCAATGGCGGCGCCTCCGAATCTGCGCTTGCGGCGGAAGCCGGCGTCCCAGCGCTTGACGGTTTAGGCCCTGTGGGCGGCGGCTTTCATTCTGACCGGGAATATCTTGATCTCAATTCCGTAACGCCGCGACTCTATCTGCTGACAAAGCTGCTCATGAGCCTCAGCGACACGCCGGTTCAGGCGAAGCGTTAAGACCTATCTGCGCGTCTTGCTCTTGCGGGAACTTTTTCGAGTTGACTTCCGGCCGCCGGAAGCCTTTCGGGTAGCCGAACTCTTCCGGGTTGACGATGCGCGGTTGCTGGAACGCTTTCGGGCTGACGCTTTGCGTTTGCGACTGCCCGAAGATTTGCGCTTGCGGGAGGTAGTACGTGTCGCACTCTCGCCGCCCATGGCGCGACTACTTTCGCGCCGCCCGCGTGCGCCGGCACGCGATTTGCCTTCGCGCTCCTGTTGGGCGGTTTCGCCGCGACGCTCTTTCGCTTTGGTGCGCGAGAAGTCTCGCTTGTTCTCGGTCCCGCTCGCGTATTTGGAAGCGCCGCCTTCGTGCAGTGCGATCGCGATAGCTTGCCGGCGGCTCTTCACCTTGCCGCCTGTGCCACTTGGGCCGCTCTTCAACTCGCCATGCTTGTATTCATGCATGACGCGGCCGATGGATTTCCTCTGTCTGGGAGATGCCTTTACCATGGGAAAGACCCTCGTATGTTGCATAGTTTGCAACGAAAGGTCTCAGGCAGGGGTTCCGTTCTCGAAACTGAGCTAATCGCTCTTGCCGTTCGGCGCGGCACGATTGGTGAAGCGTGCATTGCCGAGGCCCGTGCCCAACGTCAATACGCCCCAACGTTGCACGTCTGTCATGAAGGGCACCTCGCTTAGGCCCTGCACCACCGCGTCGTTGTGCATCACGATTTCGGTTTCGTGCTCACCGATACAGGGAATTGCGGAAACGATTTCCGTCGGCAGATGGAAGCGTGCGCTCTCCCAATTGCCGGGAAGGTTTTGTGCTCCGCGATCGATTGATCCGTCGGGTTCGATTTTTCCCGGGCAGCCGATCCCAATGAATGGCGCCAGGTTATGCCCATCCTTTTGCGCGCGCCGGATCAGCTTTCGCAGCAGTTCGGCAATCTGTTGCACAGCTTCGTCGCGTGTCGGGTTGTCGTTGACGTGACGCCATATCTCGCGTTCGCAAACGGTGGCCTGCGAAAGGTCCGGCGCCTTTTTCAGATCCAATTCCACGACACCGGCTCGGACATTCGTGCCGCCGATATCGACCGCCAGAACGCTGTCATGACCCTTGAATATCCAGGAAGGTATCAGCTGAACCACGCCGATCAAGCCGGCATCGTCCGGGTCATTGCGAATGGGTACAAGGTCGACGGCGATCTCGTCGGCCTTCAACAGGATTGCCGCGCGGCCAATCGCCAATTCTCCGACGCGGTGCTCCCGTAATCCTCCGCCGATGACGATCCGCTCGGTCTTCTTCCAGCTTTTTTCCTGCAAGAACTTGCGAATGATGAACGCCAACTCCTGGGAAAAGTCTTCAACAACGGCGTGAACGAGTCCACCTTCCATCGACTCGCCCTTTGCCAGCGCAGCATCGAGTTCTTTCTTGCTGATCTCTCGGCTTGGCCGATCACCGAATGGATCCTTCCCCTCCTTGCCAAGCGGCTTCCGCCATTTGTCCAGCAGGGCGTACATGGCCTTCTTGCTCGCCCGGTCGCCCAGGAAGCCGTTGTCGTCCTTCAGTTCAAGATTATAGCCGTCGACTTCAACCCGCGGCAGGCGGGAAGTGCCATGAGCGCCGACCAGCGATGCAGGCGCAGCGCCTTCCGGTGAATCCTTCTTTTTTGCCATCCCCAGACCGATTGTGAGTCCAAGCCTAAACGCGCCTGGTGTTCATTCGGCCTCGGTGAATGCCGCCGCAACCTTCAAAAGATGCTGAAGGTGCGCCCGGCAGGCTCAGCCATATTGCGCGTGAACCCGGAGTGCAGTCCGGGCCGCGGTTACGCTCTCCCGCACGCCCTGCTTCACCTTTCCAATGGTAATCACGGTTTTCACGCTTCGCGCGTATTCACCCGGCAACGGGCGGCGAATGGATGCTATGGCCGTCTTGTCGATCCACACCGCCTTGCCGTTCGGTCGGGTGAATTTGGCGAGGGAAGGCTTCGCCTTGGATGCAGCCGGCAACGGAGCACCCAACTCGGCACAGATCTTGGCGACGTAGTTACGTGTCTCCACTGGCAACGCGCGGCCCTTGCTGCGCTTGGCCTCGAGGTTGCCCGGCCCGTCGTTATACGCAACGAACATCGCGGGGAAGCCATACCTTTTGTGCAGCCATTGCAGATAGGCTGCACCCGCCATGATGTTGTCATGCGGATTGAATGGATTGGCCCCAAGCTTGTGCTGCTGGCGCATCTCTTCATAGGTGCCCGGCATCAGCTGCATAAGGCCGACGGCACCCACAGGTGACGTGATCGGGCGGTTTTCGCTCGACATTGTGCGGCCACCACTTTCCATCTGAATGACGGCGCGGATCCATGCTGCCGGCAGCTGGAACTTCTGTGATGCCTCAGCAATTTGCGGCTGCCAGCGATTCATCAGCTGAGAAAAACTCATGTGCTGTTCCTGGAAATAGGTCAGCTTCGTCCTCTGTTGGTCGAACCATGCCTTGTCGCGGACGAGGACGGCGGAGAAGGTCTTTGTGAAGGCCTCGGACTGTCCCCGGAGGGAAAACCGGCCATGCCCAAGGGGGCTCTGAATTGCGATGAGCGCGCCTATAGTGGCCAGGAGCAACAGCATCAGCATGGCGATGTCGGCGACCATGGCGCGGAAGTAGCCTCCCGTTACGCCGGCGATTCTGTAAGCGCCAAATTCCTTCGGAGACTGGGGAACGTATGACAAAGAGCGATCGTTATACTGACGGTCGTGCATCAAGATTCCTCAAGGGCTTCGCTTTTGACGTGCATGCGCGGCCAGACAGGGCGCACTAACAGCCGCGGGTGGATCATGTCATTTGATCCGCTCCATCAGTATATTGCCCGATGGAGCCTTGTGCGCCGGTTTAGGTAGAGGTCATAGGCCTGCGCCGCAACCTCAATGTATGGTTCCCGCGCGTATTCTTGCCGAAGTTCCCGGAACTTCGATCACAAATTTGCAATGCAATCCTAAATTCACAACCTATGTAATTTCAATTTGCTCCTTTGCGCCAAAAGTTAACGACGCAGTAGCGCTCATTATCAAATAGTTCAGAACCGCTGCGAAAACCTAAGCGCGAAAGTGCGTGGACGCGCCGGCAAAATATATGTTTGAAAGCCGCAGGTGCCCGGCGTGCATTCGGCATACCGACCCAATTGCGCACGCTCGTCGAAAGCATTCAGTAAGGCGAGCTCGACCGACCAGTTGTCTCTCGCGAGACCAGTCGTGAAATCCATCGTCGTGAACGCCTGAGCTTTTCCCAGCAGCGCACGCTCTTCCAGGCGTAGATCATCCCAGCGGCCGCTCTCATGCACGACGGACGCCTGAACGTGGGCGAGCAGATCGTCCCAGATCGTCCACTGGTAGCGCGCGGTTCCATTAAGTTTCCACATTGGCGTAATCGGCAGCTGCGTACCCGCAGGTGCTTGCACTGCGTTGGTAGCGCAATCACCCCCGCAATACGGTGTCGTGAGTTCTGCGTCGGTATACGCTGCTGCGCCCGATATGGTCAGATTGTCGATCGGCAGCCACGACAGTTCCGTCTCCATGCCTTTGACATGCGCCTGTCCGGCATTGGCAATGATCGTCACGGAATTCGGACCCAGGAAGGGGAACTGGAAGCTGTTCCAATCCTCCACATAGAAATCCCCGTTGAGGCGCAAACGATTGTCGTACCAACTCGTCTTCCAGCCAAGCTCATAATTGTCGAGCGTGTCGGCAGCATAAGGACCGACACCTGGAATATCCGTCCGACGGTTCACGCCGCCCGGGCGGAATCCGGTCGAGTAAGTGGCGTAAAACATGATGTCCGGGTCGTATTGGTAGGTAAGATTCACCTTATGCGTTTCGCCTGTCTCTTTGACCTCCGCCTTCAAATTTGTGCACGGCCCATCGCCCACCGAAGGCGGTGCGAAACAGCGCGCTTCGTAGCTGAGGAACCCGAAGAAGCCTTCCAGTGAATTGTCCGCTTTGAACACGCGAACGCCGGTGGTCAACGTCAGGTTCGGACGGATGTCGAAGGACACTTCGCCAAACGCTGCATAATCCCGGTCTGTGCGGAACTGGTCCGTGAGCCACCAAGTGTGCGGCCAACCCGTCACCGTGACATTGTTAGGGCCGGAATCCGCGATGTCGCCAACAATCTTGTAATCCTGCAAAATGAAGTGCGTCTGCCGCTCGTAGAAAAGGCCGGCAACCATGCGCAGCGGCCAATCCGATGGAGAGGTAACGCGGAACTCATGGCTCTGTTTGGTGAAGTGGTCCCGGCCCACGATGTACTGCGACGGGTCCACCGGATTACCGGCGTTGTCGACAAAATATTTGTCGTAACTCGGAAACAGGTTCTCGTACCAATAGGTATAGTCGGTGTAATCGGCCTGACCGTTAATCGTGCGATCCATGTAGCCGCCGGAGTAGACCAGATTGAAATTCTGGAACTTGCCCTGGATGGTCAGCGCAGCCTGGTACCAGTTGTCTTTCACGAACTCCGGAAGGAAATGTAGGACTTCCAGATCGCCCAATGGACGGTTGTATCCGTAGTTGCCGTTCTGGTTGAAGCCAAAAACACCATCGCTCCTCTCAGTCTGGCCCATGAAGGTGGGTGTGATGGTCCAGTTCTCGTCCAGATCGATGCCCAACGCGATACGGCCGCCATACTTGTCGACGGTATTGTAGTTGTTCTTTGCGACAGATGCGTTGTCGATCGTCAACGGGGGAACAACCAAGCCAAATTCGCCGGTCGGATCGCCCGGATAAGTCCGCGTCCCATGTACGTTATCGATAAAGCCGGCGTCATGTTCCGCCCACGCCACAAGGCGGACCGCCATATCATCGGTAATCGGATAATTGACGTAACCATTGGCTGTATATCCGACACCGCCGTGATCGACGGCGTTGCCTTCGATGTCGTAACCTGCAGCGAAAGCGCTCGGGTCAGGCTTGTTGGTGATGATGCGGATCACACCGGATTCCGCGCTCGCGCCATAAAGGGTGCCCTGCGGCCCTGACAGCGCTTCCACGCGCTGGACGTCGTAGGTCGGGACGTCAAGCGTGCCACCGATCGTCGTGATCGGCTGCTCGTCGAGATAGACACCGACGGTGGGAAGCGGGCCGGAGTGGTTGCCGTTCTGGTCACTGGCAATGCCACGCATCGTAATGTTCGCAAAGCCGGGTCCGCCGTTGCTGCCCTGCCCGCTCACCGCATAGGTGACGCTCGGCATGAACATCTGAAAATCCGAAAAGTCCTTGAGATGAAGCTCTTCCAGCTTCTGCGTGGTGATCGCCTGAACGTTCATCGGCACGCGCTGAAGGTTCTCTTCGCGTTTCTGTGCCGTCACCACCACTGTTTCCAAGCTACTTTGCGGCGCCGCATCTGCCGCCAAAGCGACCGGTATGCCGGAAAGCATTGTCGATGCGAGCAACATTGGCCCCAGGGACAGCCGTGCCGATATCCTGCGGTTGCAGAAAGTCTGTGCCATGATGTGCCCCCTATTCCGGCGCGGATAATGGCCGATCCGCGCTGCCGCCATGAGTCTGACGGCAAAGTCAATCGGGTCGATTCCTGGCCGTCAAGCGCCGAACGGCAACAGCTGGCACAATTCACTCCAGAGACCGAGGAGCGTTTGGGTACCTTTCGAGCGTCCCTCCAAGGGCGGCCTTCAGCGGGCCAAGCCACGGCTCGAAATTCTGCCATTGGTGCAGCCCCTCTGCGTATAGCGGCTGCCGCACCTGCTCCGAGCTCGCCGTGCGCACCGCGCGCTCATTTTCATGGAAGCGCAGGCATCCCGGCTCGAAGCGCAAACCACAATGCTCCAGAAGGCTCCGGACTTCGCGTTCCGGTTCGCGCACCAAATCTTCGTAAAGCAGCCGATGGATGCGGCCGGGAAGCACCCTGTCGAAATGCGCCATCAACTCGACGTAATCCCGGTAGTAGCGCCCACAGTCGCTAAGATCGTAAGAAAAGCCCTGACCGCGCGCAAAGAGCTGCTTGAAATTCGAAAAGCAGCACGCCAATGGATGACGGCGAGCGTCGATGATTCGCGCGTTGGGTAAAATTAGGTGGATGAAACCGATGTTGGACCAGTTGTTGGGCAACTTGTCGATGAAGTAGGGCTTTGCCTGTTTTCTCTGGACTCGCGTGCGCGACAGATACTCTTCCCCGAGGTGCAGGCAGTGCTCCGCAGAAAGTGACTCCAACCCCGCCGGATACAGTCGGTCACCCGCGCCTCTCCTCAGACCGAACCGCTTTGTGAGCGTTAGAATGTCCGGCAGCTCCATCGTTCCCTCGACCATCGAATGGCTGGACAGAATCTGCTCGATCAAAGTTGAGCCGGATCGCGTTAGACCAACAACGAAAATCGGGTCGGGCGCCGGACCGCCGAACGCGCACCGCTGCGCAAAAAATTCCGTCGTGAACAGAGCTTTGGATCTCTCCACCAGCCCCGTGACGTCGTCTGGGCTGTAACGAAGCATTCGCCTGCGCAGGCCGTTGCCGCGGGCATATTGCGCAAACGACGCGTCGTACTTGCGCGCATCCTCCAGCGCCTTACCAACCGCGAAATGTAGGTGGATGCGCTCTTCCTCCTCCAGTTCATCACGGCCGAGCTGTCTCTGCATCGCAGCGATGTCTTCGGGCGCGAAGCGAAATGTCTTCAGGTTGGCCAAGCTCCAATACGCTTCTCCGAGATGCGGCATCAGCGCGATGCTTTTGCGATAAGCAGCTATCGCTTCGTCCGTTCGCCCCACAGTCTTGAGCGCATGTCCGTAACTCATCCACGCTTTCGGCTGGGCGGGGAAATCCGTCAGCAAGGATCGATAGCAACCAATCGCCTCGTCGTATTGGCCGATCCGTCCCAACGCCGCCGCTTTTAGCCCGCGGTAGTTTGGATTTCGCGGATCCTCTACCAGCAGAATTTGCAGCTCTCCCAACGCCTGCGTTGGCTTGTTCTGGCGATGCAAGACCAAAGCGTAATGATATCGCGCTTCGGCAAACGACGGCGCCAGTTCGAGGCAGCGGGCGAGCAGATGTTCGGCGTCGTCCAGTCGTCCAAGCCTTGTTCCTGTTTCCGCGAGCATCCGGATCGCAGCGACGTCAGTGGGGTTCGCCTTCAGAAACTCGCGCAGCAGTTTTTCCGCGATTGCCAACTTGCTTTCACAAAGCGCGGCCGCTGCTTCGAGCAGCCGCGGATTGTTTGTGGACGCCGCAATATGGCGAGCATAAGCATCCGCAGCCGCCGCTGCGTCGCCGCATTGAGTCAGTTGATCGCCGAGCACGCGCCATGCGTGGGGATGCCTCGGCTGGAACCTCACCGTTGTGCGGAGGGCTTCGCTCGCAGCATCAGCGGCTCCAGCCTCGGCGTGGGCCAATCCCAATTCGAAGTTCAGTGCCGCCGATTTCGGATTCTGTTTGGCGGCCGGCGACAGGACGGCGATTGCGCCGGCGGCGTCGCCTTGCGCTCGTAGTGCGCCGCCCAGCAGACACAACGCCTCAGCCTGATCAGGCACCACGCTCAAAATTTCTCGCGCTTGCGCTTCCGCCAACGCGGGCCTTGAAACCAGGAGGCGCGCACCATGCGCCAACGCCGCTGATATCGTACCCCGCGGTTCATCCGGTGCGCCGGTCATATTGTAGAGAGTAACCGTGCCGCGCGGCAGGCCCAAATAGCTTTCAGGAAAATGGCTGGTGCCGGAGGTGAGAATCGAACTCACGACCTACCCCTTACCAAGGGGTTGCGCTACCACTACGCTACTCCGGCGTCCGGGGCTTCCGGGCCGCTGCCTATAGCTCACGCCAGCCACCGGGAAAAGAGCGATGCGCGTCCAATCTGAGGATCGTAAACAGCGGCTCGCCACCGCACTGCGCAAGAATCTCAGGCGCCGCAAGGCGACATCGCAGGGCAATCGAGCGGACATCGAAAGATGCGGTGAACAGCTGGCCAATGACTCGGCGTCGCCGGAGGGTAAAGTCGGCGACAACGCCGAGCGGTCACCGAACAGTACTTGCTGAGGGAAGTTTTCTAGAGGAAGCATGGATCGTATTTGCATCCGGGGCGGCAATCGCCTGACAGGCGAAATCCCGATCAGCGGCGCGAAAAATGCGGCGCTTCCCCTCATGGCGGCGTGCCTGCTTACCGATCGCAAGCTCACCCTCATGAATGCGCCATGGCTTGCCGACGTGGGCTTCATGGGCGAGCTGCTGCGCAGCTTCGGGGTTGAAACGAGCTATCGCCGCGGGCCGGGCTTCGGCGAGGGCGGCTCTTGGGAGCTCACCGCAAAGTGCATCAATAACACCACCGCAGAATACGAAATCGTTCGGAAAATGCGAGCGAGCTTTCTTGTATTAGGCCCGCTGCTTGCGCGATTCGGTGTGGCCAAGGTTTCGTTGCCAGGCGGGTGCGCCATCGGTGCCAGGCCCGTGGATCTGCATCTGAAGGCGATGGAAGCTCTTGGCGCCGAGATCTTACTTGAGGAAGGCTATGTTAATGCCGCCGCGAAAAGCGGCCTAAAGGCCGCAAAAATCCAATTCCCTTTCGTTTCCGTCGGCGCCACAGAAAACGCGCTAATGGCTGCAGTTTTGGCCAAAGGCACCACACTTATCGAAAACGCCGCGCGGGAGCCGGAGATCGTCGACCTCGGCCGTTGCCTGACCATGATGGGTGCGCAAATCTCCGGTCTCGGCAAGTCCACAATCGAAGTGCAAGGCGTGCAGCGGCTGAGCGGTGGCTTGCATGCAGTACTGCCGGACAGGATCGAAACCGGTACCTACGCCATGGCCGCAGCGATTTGCGGCGGGAATGTCGAACTGACGGGCACGTCGGCTGAACTCGTCGGCGCGCTTGTTCCTGTGCTCGAGACAGCAGGGGTGGAGATCACGCCGACAAGCCTGGGAATTGCGGTGCGTCAAGATAGCTCACGCCCGATCGCCACGGACATTAGCACTGAACCCTATCCGGGTTTTCCTACAGACCTGCAGGCGCAGTTCATGGCGCTGATGGCTACAGCAGACGGAACCTCGCATGTTACGGAAAACATCTTTGAGAATCGGTTCATGCATGTGCCTGAACTTCTGCGCATGGGGGCCGATATCGAGATTCACGGCAACAGCGCCACGGTCAGAGGGGTCGAGCGGCTGAAAGGTGCCCCTGTCATGGCAACGGACTTGCGTGCCAGCGTGAGCCTTGTGCTGGCGGGCTTGGCGGCCGAAGGCGAGACAGTTATCAACCGGGTGTATCACCTGGATCGCGGATTCGAATGCCTGGAAGAAAAGCTCTCACGCGTCGGCGCCGACGTAGCACGGCTGAAAGATTAGTTCCGTGCTGACACTGGCCGCTCAGGATTCAGAAGACCTCCAAATTATTTCAGCCCGACTACAGGACGCTGTGGCACGCTTGCAAGATCTTTCCTGGCTTCCACAAGCGCGCCGCTTCGCTGCGATGTTTAACCGGTTTAAATGGGAATCCACGGAATCGAAAGGAGCGGCATTGCGCGTGCGGACCGGACTTTGCTTTGAGAACGTCCTCTCTGCCAAGTCACACAACATACGACCCGATAATCCGGAAGCGGTGCTTTCTTTATTGGCTGTCACTTTTGAATCCAACGGGCCCGAAGATCCGGCCGGGACGGTCGAGTTGGTGTTCAGCGGCGGTGGCACGCTCAGACTAAACGTGGAATGCCTTGAATGCACTCTCTCGGACGTCAGTGCCGACTGGGCCGCACGGCATCGCCCGAACCATCCTCTCGAGAGATGATGTGGTGCCTTCAGCCATGAAAGATTCCGCCTGCTTCCGTCTCGCCGCGGTCGAATTGGATGAGCGAACCGTGGTGAGGCGCAGCCGCCAAATCGAGCAGGAGCGCGAGATCGCGATCTACGACTTGCTGGAAGAAAACAGATTTCGGCCAGCGGGTTCACCAGGAGGGCCTTACAAACTCGTGCTGAGCGTCGAAGAGAACCGGCTAATTTTCGACATCAGGCTGGAAGATGAGTCTCCGCATGGCCGGATTATGCTTTCGCTCACTCCGTTCCGAAACGTCATCAAGGACTACTTCCTGATTTGCGAAAGCTACTTCAAAGCCATTCGGGAGTCGCCAACGGCGCAAATCGAAACCCTCGATATAAGCCGCCGCAGCGTACATGACGAAGGCTCAAATCTGTTGATCGGGCGGCTCGATGGAAAAATCGAACTCGATCGCGATACCGCGCGCCGGCTTTTCACGCTGATTTGCGTGCTACATCTGAAGGGTTGATGAGGACCGTCAGCTTGCATTTCCAACATTTCGGTGCATTCTCTCCGCCGAATTTTCAGTACCTATGAGGTCGAATGGCCAAAGAAGAACTTCTCGAATTTCCTGGGGCAGTCAGCGAGCTGCTCCCCAATGCAACCTTCCGTGTCAAGCTCGAAAACGGACACGAGATCATTGCCCACACCGCGGGCAAAATGCGAAAGAACCGTATCCGCGTCCTCACCGGGGACAAGGTTCTCGTGGAAATGACGCCCTATGACCTCACCAAAGGGCGGATCACCTATCGATTCAAATAGCGACGCCAGATTGGCGCTCGTTCTCGCGAGCGAAAGCCCGCGCCGACGCGACTTACTGGCCAAGGCCGGCATCATCCCGGATCTCATCGTTCCAGCGCGCATCGACGAGACGGTATCCAAAGGCGAAATTCCACGCGCATATGTGAAACGGATGGCCTTGGCAAAGGCCGATGCAGTCGCAAGCCAGTGGCAAGGCGGTGCCGCCCTCATTCTGGCAGCCGATACCGTCGTCGCCTGCGGCCGGCGGATCCTGCCCAAAGCGACGACAGACGATGCGGTGCGATACTGTCTGGAGATATTGAGCGGGCGCAGTCATCAGGTGCTGACCGCAGTGGCGATACATAATCCAGACGGCTCTGTTATCTCACGCACAGGCTCGACACGGGTCGTTTTTGCGCGCCTTTCCCACGAAAACGTCGGGATGTATGTGGCGAGCGGCGAAGGCTTGGGCAAAGCGGGCGGATACGCCGTGCAAGGACAAGCTGAGAAATTTATCCGCCGGATCAACGGGTCCTACTCAAATATCGTGGGGCTGCCCCTGTTTTATACTCTTCAACTTCTGCAGGGATGCGGATATCTGGTTGCGAAACAGTCCGTCGGCGCAGCGTAGTATCCGCCCCGCATGAGCAAAGAAGTCTTCATTAATGTGGGCGCAGCGGAAATCCGTACTGCCATTGTTGAGAATGG
Organism: Alphaproteobacteria bacterium; assembly: GCA_045810735.1. Lineage (GTDB taxonomy): Bacteria > Pseudomonadota > Alphaproteobacteria > Micropepsales > Micropepsaceae > Rhizomicrobium. The sequence continues at coordinate 17,163 of JBJMVL010000069.1, read as the reverse complement.
GCAGCTGCAGGAACTGTTACTGGAACGACTGATAGGATCAGACGACCTCCCGCGCGTCCGCGGCAAGGGGGGAAATAGCCACAATCTCCTTGGCTCTATCATACTTGGCCGCGTGTTACGGGTTCTCCCGGGAATGCAGGCCGCATTCGTGGATATCGGCTTCGATCGGGCCGGATTTCTCGGCGCTCGGGAGGCACGCTGCCTTGCGGACTCATCGAATTTTGACGGGGAGCGGGCGCCGAAGATCAGCGATTGTGTGCGCGAAGGCGACGAGGTTATCGTCCAGATCGTCAAGGATCCAATTGGGGACAAAGGGCCACGTCTTTCCGCCAATGTCACACTGCCTGGACGGCTGTTGGTCCTGGTTCCAAATCAGGCGGGAATTGCTCTTTCCCGGCGTATTGAAGACGAGGCGGAGAGAACGCGTCTCACAGAGATTTGCCAAACTGTGCTTAAAGAGAGAGCGAGTTCTCTCACGCCGGGCGGTGGCTACATTGTGCGCAGCGCAGCGATCGGCGCCGGCTCCATTGACTTGCGGGAAGACGCGGAACGCCTTGCGGCATTGTGGCGGCCGGTGATGGCGAAACGCCGAAATGCGCGCGCGCCGGCGATGCTACACCGGGACATAGATCCGGTGGAGCGCGCGATGCGAGATGAGGTGGATGCTCGCACAATTCGCGTCCTGATCGACGATCCTGACGCACTCGAAGTCGCGCGCGCCTATTGCCGTACCGCGATGCCGGAGGCGGAGTACAAGATACAGTTATTCACCGGCCCTGGACGACTGTTCGACATGCCGGCGCTGGAGGAAGAAATCGAGCGGCTGACAGAAACGCGCTTGCCGCTACGCTCCGGCGGGTGGATCACCATCGAAACGACCGAGGCGCTTACTGCAATCGATGTGAATTCCGGCCGCTTCACTGAAGCGACAGGGCTCGAGGAAACCAGCCTGCGCGTGAACCTGGAAGCAGCGATGGAAATCGGCCGACAGGTTCGTCTTCGCGGGATTGGCGGCGTAATCGTTGTGGACTTCATTCATCTAAACGACACCGACAACGTCCAGGGTGTACTGGACGTACTCGCGGCAAGCCTCGAACATGACGGTGCGCCTACGCAGATCTCCAAGATGTCCGAGTTCGGTCTGGTGGAGATCACGCGCAAACGCGTCCGCGAACCATTGACGAGACTACTCACTGAAACCTGTCACGCCTGTTGCGGGCACGGGCGCAGGCGCACGCGCGAAAGCGTTGCACTGGATATTATCCGCGGCGTGGAGCGCACCGCCGCGGCGGCGCCGGGCAAACCAATCATCGTGAAGGCCGCGCCCGATGTCGTGCGCTGGCTGTTGTCGCATGAGCACGAAATCCGACCCGGACTTGCGCGGCGCGGCGCCCCTCGCGTGAGCTTCACCGCCGGAGATGATTTCGACCGCCAAGGCTATGACATCGGAACCGCTTAACCGCACCCCCGCAACTTGCGCCGTCTGCCGCAAGCCCGAATCTCCGGACTTTCGGCCGTTCTGCTCGAAGCGTTGCGCGGATGTCGATCTGGGTCGCTGGCTCAAAGGCGGGTATATCATCCCTGGGGGTGATGCCGCTCCCGCGAAAGGGCCGCAAGAAACGGACAATCCGGAAGACGATCAAGACTAATCCACGTTACCGCGGCCATTTGCCCGCCAGATCACTGGACAACCGCAACCCTCTTTCTTAGAAGCCTGCCTCCCTCCGATGGTGCGCCCAGGTAGCTCAGTCGGTAGAGCAGCGGATTGAAAATCCGCGTGTCGGTGGTTCGATTCCGCCCCTGGGCACCACTCAAGTGATCCACCGTCTCAGCCTATGAGATACAACTATAGGTTGTACATCAAACCAATTTGGTGTCCACTCCGGCTCGAACCGGGATGACTCTTGACGACGCCAAACGCATTGGAATTCATCGAACGCCTCGATGGCCTGTCCTCAAGGGACGCGGTCTGGTCCGCATTCATGGGCTTCTTCCGGCAATTTGGATTCATATATGGCGGCGTCGCGAACATCCCCGGGCCGCAACAGCGAATTGAAGAGACGACATTGTGTCTGTCCTGGCCAATGGAATGGCGGGATCGCTACTTCGCGCGCAACTACATCACCGACGACCCGGTCAATCTGCATCTCACCCGCACCGACCAACCCTTCACCTGGACGGAAATGCTTTCGCTCCCGGACTATACGAAGCGTCAGCGCCGGATCGTGGACGAGGCATCGGAATTCGGACTCGTGACCGGCCTGATCGTGCCCTTGCGCAGTCCGTCCAACAGCCCTGCTCTCGTGACAATTTCCGGCGGCGCGCTCGAACTGTCGCCGCGCGATCGCACGGAGTTGCACGTCGGGGCCATCTACAGGCATGCTCGGATTCGCGCCTTGGGGGGAAACAATGGTCGCACGCTGAAGGCACCGCACCTAAGCCCGCGAGAGCGCGATGCCTTCAATGGGCGGCGATCGGCAAGACGGACTGGGAGATAAGCGAAATTCTTTCAATCAGCGAGAAAACCGCGGGCGCGCATATCGGACGGGTCAAGGAAAAATACGGCGTCGCCACCCGCATCCAAGCAGTGGTGCATGGGCTCAGATGCGGCGCCATTAGATTTGACACCGCTGCCTGACCCTTCATTTTGGGAATTGTCAACTCGGAGCCTCCCCCACGTGAGGCTCACGACTGAATTGGACAGGCTCCTCCCGTTGAAGCCGGGAGAAGAGCGTCGTGATCTACCTCATCGACAGCAGCAACCAAACGGCCTTCACGCGCCAGCTAGCGGAGATGTACCGCATCCGGCACGAAATTTACGTCGGACGGCGCGGTTGGAAGGCTCTCGAGAAACCCGATGGCCGCGACATCGATCAGTTCGATAAGGACGATACCATCTACCTTCTCGGCCTGGATGGGTCGGGCGCCGTGTATTCCGGACTAGCTCAATCCCACAACCGGCCCTCACTTGATCAACACGTTGTTCCCTCACGCTGTCACCCGCCGGGAAATTCCGGTGGGGAATTCCATCTACGAGTTCACGCGGTATTTCGTGGTGCCGCAGCGGGTGGAGCGCATGAAACGGCGGCAGGCCGCCGGGGAACTGCTGGTCGCCATGTTCGAATATGGCCTGTCGGTCGGCCTCACCCACATCAGCCTGCTGTGCGATGCCTTCTTTCTCAGCACGGCGCTGGAGATGCGATGGCGCGTCGAACCTCTCGGTTTGCCCACGCCCTATGACGAAGGCATCTGCATCGCGATCCTGTTCGACGTCTCGGAGCAGGTTGCGCAAAGTACGCGTGAGGTCCGCGGCGTTGAAGGACCGGTGCTGGCGCGGCAGGCGCTACCGCCACCATACACAGCCAACGACAATCGGCTCCTGCGCATAGCCTGACGCTTCTGCCGAGCCTTCCAGCCCCTCTGCCCTGAAAGGATGCGGAAATGCTCCCCCACGCCCGGACGAAAGTTATTTCTGATGACGACATCGCGGCCTTTCAGCAATCCGGTTTTCTAAAACTCAAGGGCCTTCTCCCTGAAGAGGAAGTCGTGACTCTTCGTGACGCGATGCAGGAGGCGCTGACGACATTCGACCGCAGTCCGAACAGCTATGACGTTACGGCCGCCGCCGATTCAATCTGGAACAGCCCGGCAGTGGCAGACCAGGGATCGGTGCAGCATGATCTCGATGCGCTTGCCCAAGCGGTGCGCGCCTCAGGAGCGCGGCGGCTGAGCGACCCGCCGGTCGAAGGTCACGCTGGACGCTTCCTGCTCGATACCAGCGTATGGCGGCGGGTGCCTGCGCTGGCCGCGTTTGCCGTTAGCAGTGCGTTGCCCGCGATCGCGCGCGCACTCCTCGGTTGCGGGCGCGTCCGCTATTACGACGACCAGATATTCGTGAAGGAAGCAGGCGCTGTGGATCGCACGGCGTTTCATCAGGATTTCCCGTATTTCCATCTGGACCGGCCCGACGGCTGCGTTTTCTGGATTCCGCTACAGCGCGTCGATCCCGGCGGCGGTCGCATGGGATATATCCCCAACTCGCATCGTTGGGGAGCCGCGTTCAAGCCGAACATTTTCGTCAGCACGCTTCCGTTTCCGGGTAGCGAAGGCGCCGATATGCCGGCAATCAACGAGCAGCCCGAGTCCTTTGGCGTCGAATATGTTGAGGCGGAGGCAGGAGATGTGATCGTGCACCATTTCCTGACGGTGCATGGTGCCGAAGGCAATCGGAGCAACAGGAACAGGGCGGCTTTTTCGTTACGCTACTGCGACGCCGATCTGCGCTACCACCGCCGATGCGGTGCACCGGCCCAGCCCCTTCATAAGGCCGGGGCGAAAGACGGCGATATGCTCGACGACGCCATTCATCCGGTCTGTGTCGCCGCGTAACCCGCTTCGTTCGCGGCGCTCTTTGTTGCTGCACCGCACAATTCATTTTTTTGGAACTTTGACCGGCCGGACACGTTGAGCCGCCGCATGGGATTTTCCCCCAAAGGGGGTTTTCAGGAGAACATCATGAATCTTCGTCTATTGCCGTTAGCGGCGTTGGCGACCTTCGGGATTCTTACAACGGCCGCTTCGGCAGCAACACCTGTGCCGAAGTTCAAGATCATTCGGCCGCTATTTCGCACCATCCCCCATAGCGTTTCGTGGCATCATCCAGCGCCGCCAAGTGCGCAGCTAAGGCAGTGGGATGGCAGCTTCACCGATCATCTGGGCCAGACCGTCAACTACACGATGGTCGGCACCGATCCAAACACCACCAACAAGCGCACGGTCGTTCCGCTGTATGTCATTCCCATCAAAATGGTGTACGGCGCTGTCAATGGAAACATGACGTTCGACCCGATGAAAGCGAAGGTGGGGCGCAAGACCGTACTTCAGAGGCTACTTGCCTCGCCGCTGTTCCATCCGTCCATCGATTACGTGCAGGGCGGCACGGACTTGGGGACCGCTCAGTATGTCGATGCGTACCAGCGCGGCAATTTCTGGTCTGTGGTCCAGAAGCATCCCAGATATCACGTCAAGCTGGGCAAGGCCGTGATCCTGCCGGAGCAGGAGATTGACGTGAATGCGGCGGAAGGCAGCGTGATGACCAATCCGTTCGGCACCAAGCCGGTCGGTACCATGGAGGTCGATCTCTTCGATCAGGTCATCCAGGGGTTCCTGACGCAGTTTGCTGGCACGATCACGCCGGACTCCTTCCCGCTTTTTGTAACCAACGATGTGTTCCTAACGGAAGGGTTCGCCGTCTGCTGCATCGGCGGCTATCACAGCGCCACGGCCGGCCATCCGAGCGGCCAGACTTACGCGTACGCCACTTACGAAACGGAGAATGGCAGCTTCTCGCAGGATGTCTCAGCCTTCTCGCACGAGATCGGCGAGTGGATGGACGATCCTTTCACCGACAACGACGTAAATTGCGGCGACAATTCGCTGATGGAAAACGGTGATCCGCTGGAGAACAACGCGAACTACGGCGCCTTTCCGTATACCGTAAATGGCTTTACCTATAACCTGCAGTCACTGGTGTTCATCGGCTATTTCGGTGCGCCGCCGAGCACATCGGTAAATAGCTGGCTGAGCTTCCAGAATGACGAGCAGAGCGTCTGCCCGGGACAGTAATCGGGCCTCACAGACCGAAAGGCGGAGGGTAGTCCCTCCGCCTTTCTTTTTTCCCACGTCGCCGCGAGCGCTGCTGGCGCTAGCCCTCGATTTTGGAGAAATCGGCCACCAGGCGCAGCGTGGCGCGAAGGCGCGAGAGCAGTTTGAGGCGGTTCTTGCGTAGCTCCGGGTTCCTGTCGTTCACCGTCACCTTATCGAAGAACGCATCCACCGGCTTGCGCAGCCGCGCCATCACGCCCATGGCTTCGACGAAGCGCTCGCGCTCGACTTCCGCGCGGATGAGTTCGGATGCGGTGGCAAGCTCAACGAACAGCGCCTTCTCTTCCGGTGCGGCAAACAGTTCGGGATCAGGGTCGCCGTCGTAGCTTGTCTTGTCGCGTTTCTCCTCATCACGCAGGATGTTCGCCGCGCGGCGATAGGCGACCAGGAGATTGGCGCCGTCATCGGTTTTCAGGAACGCCTGCAGCGCCTCCACCCGCGCCACCAGCCGCACCAGATCACCTTCGTCAACGCTAGTAGCAAAGGCAGCATCGATTAAGTCGTGTCGAATGCCTCTTTCCCGAAGAGCGACGACTAATCGCTCCACCATGAAGAAAAGAACTTGGTTCCAACTGGCGTTGATCGCCTTCGAATTGAAGTTGATCCATACAAGCCGCAGACCATTGCTCAAGACGATACGAACGAACCCAAGTGCGGCTCGTCGCAATGCAAAGGGGTCGCCCGAGCCGGTCGGCCGTTCACCCACTGCAAAGAAGCTTGTCAGCTGATCCAGCTTGTCAGCAAGCGCGACGACGATGGAGACTTTGTCGGTGGGGACGGCGTCGTTAGGGCCGAGCGGCTTGTAGTGATCGCGGATAGCGTCGGCGACATCCGGTTCCCCGCCGTCGTGCAGCGCGTAGTACCGGCCCATCACGCCCTGAAGCTCCGGGAATTCGCCGACCACGCCGGTCGTCAGGTCAGCTTTGCACAGCCGCGCGGCACGTTTGGCCTTCGTGACATCTGCCCCGATCTTGTCGGCGATTTCACCCGCCAGCGCTTCGATGCGTTCCACGTGCTCGTACTGCGTGCCGAGCTTGGTGTGGAAGACGATGTTCTTCAGATCATCCACGCGCGATTCGAGGGTGCGCTTGCAGTCCTGATCCCAGAAAAACTTGGCGTCGGAGAGTCGCGCGCGCAGCACCCGCTCGTTGCCGGCGACGATCTCCTTGCCGCCATCCTCCGCCAGCATGTTCGCAACCACAACGAAGCGGTTTGCCAGCTTGCCAGCTTTGGCATCGCGCAGCGCAAAATACTTCTGGTGCGTGCGCATGGAGGTCTGCAGGATTTCCGGCGGCAGCGTCATGAACTCGTCTTCGATGCTGCCGATCAGCACAACGGGCCATTCCGCCAGCCCCGCCACTTCGTTCAGCAGCCCGGCATCGTCCACCAGCTCGAGCCCCAGCGCGAAGACTTTCTGCTTGGCTTCATGAACGATGATCTCCTTGCGCTCCGCCGCACCGAGAATGACGTGTGCGCGGCGCAGCTTCTCCTCGTAATCCTCGAAACGGCGAACTTCTATCGGACCATGCGAGAGAAAGCGGTGGCCATGCGTGACGCTGCCGCTTTGCACGCCCGCAAATTCAAACGGCACCACGTCACCATCGAACGTGCAGACAATGCCGTGCAGCGGCCGCACCCAGCGCACGGCGCTGTTCGGGAACCGCATCGACTTCGGCCATGGCAATTTGGCGAACGTCTCCGGCAGAACTTCCGCGAGGACGTCCGCCGTCGCCCTGCCCTTGCGCGCGATCACGCCAATATAAACGTCGCCTTTCGGCGTCTCTTCGATCTTGAGTTGCTCTTTGCTAAGACCGTTCTTGCGCAGAAACCCATCGAGTGCGGCTTCCGGCGCATCGACTTTCGGACCCTTAAGTTCCTCGCTCACATCAGGCTGCTTCGCGGGCAGTCCGGCAATCGCCAACGTCAGCCGCCGCGGTCCGGCGAACGATTTCGCCGCTTCGAACAACAGCCCGCGATCCGATAGCGCGCCGACCACCAGCCGCTCCAAATCCTTCGCGGCCTGCGCCTGCATGCGCGCCGGAATTTCTTCGCCGAACAATTCAAGCAGCAGATCAGGCATCAGCCGAACCTCGGCCGGTATTCGCCCATCGGCGATTCAAGCCAGGCTTCGCAGCAGGCTTTGGCGAGCGCGCGTACCCGCGCGATGTAGGCGGCGCGCTCCGTTACCGAGATCACGCCGCGCGCATCCAGCAGATTAAAGCAGTGACTCGCCTTGATGCACTGATCGTAAGCCGGTAGCGCCAGCTTCATGCCGGTCAACAACTCCTGGCATTGCTTCTCGGCGTCCGTGAAATGCTGGAACAGAATCTCCGGATCGGCGCGCTCGAAATTGTAGCCCGACTGCTCGATCTCGTTCTGGTGAAACACTTCGCCGTAGCGAACGATGCGCCCGTCCGGCTGCCTGTTGAACGCAAGGTCGTACACAAACTCCACGCCCTGCACATACATGGCCAGCCGCTCGAGCCCGTAGGTGATTTCCGCGGTCACCGGATCGCAATCGATGCCGCCCACCTGCTGGAAATAGGTGAACTGGGTGATCTCCATGCCGTCGCACCACACTTCCCAGCCGAGCCCCCAGGCACCAAGCGTGGGGCTCTCCCAATCGTCTTCCACAAAGCGAATGTCATGCAGTTTGGGATCGAGGCCGATGGCCCGCACGCTTTCGAGATACATCTCCTGCACGTTCGAAGGCGCGGGCTTCAGGATCACCTGAAACTGGTAGTAGTGCTGCAACCGATTGGGGTTTTCGCCGTAGCGCCCATCTTTGGGACGTCGCGAGGGCTGCACATAGGCTGCGCGCCACGGCTTCGGCCCCAGCGAGCGCAAGGTCGTGGCGGGGTGAAACGTGCCCGCGCCCATCTCCACATCGTAAGGCTGGAGGATAAGGCAGCCCTGTTTCGCCCAGAAATTCTGGAGCGTGAGGATCAGGTCCTGAAAGGTCTGCGGCTTGTCCACGAGTGCCCCGGCGTCGCCCGGCCGGACCCTATCGGCGGGATTCTGCAATCTCAAGCCGCGCCCCGTCGCGCAGAATCGCATCTGCCTCCGGCCTGTAGCGACCATCAGATTCGTGCAGCACCAAACCGGGGAATAGCGTGAAGCGAGCGCGCTTCCCTCGATGTACCTGGATGATCACGCGCTTGGCGGCTGCATCACGCCGCGGCCAGAGCGGAAAGACAGTCACGCCATTTTCCGGCAGACCGTCAATGGTCTGCTTCAGGCGGTCGGCGCGAAGAATGACGGTGAAGGTGCCGTTCGCGGCAGTGCGCTTGAGGCCCGTTTGAAGCCAGCGCGACAAATTGCCGGTATCCTGGAGCGCCTTCGCGCGCAAATCGTCCGGCGACGACTCGGCGTCGGAATTATGGAATGGGGGATTGCACAACACGTGATCGAATGTCGTGCGAAGTTCCGGCGGCAGACTCAACACATCAGCCTGCACAAAGCGCACGCAGGATGCCATTCCGTTCGCCAAAGCGTTTTCGTTCGCCAATGAAACGAGATCGGAATCAATTTCCATCCCGGTGGTCGTGCACTCCGGAACACGCGCTGTGAGACACAAGCTTGCTACCCCCGCGCCGCTGCCCAGTTCCAGCACTGTGTCGCCGCCTTTCGCCGGCACAGCGGCGGCGAGTATCACCGCATCGAGTCCAGATCGAAATCCGCGTGTGAATTGGCGTATGCGCAACCGGCCATTCAGAAACCGGTCCTCTGAGATCTCTGTCACGCCCATCCGGCAGACGTTGCGAGCGCCTCGTTGAGAATGACGCGCGCCCGGGGCTCGTCTTCATCGGCTACCATCAAGCGTTGCGGAATGATCACCATACTGCCATCCATGATGCTCATATGCGTGTCGAGAAGCACGCATCCGATCCCTGCGTCCCGCAACACGACCTCGGCAAAGTTCAATTCGACGGCATTGTTGCTCTTCAAAATCTCGCGCATTGGGCTGCAAATACTCCAGACGTATGGCGCCCGGCCTCGCCTTGACCCGCGGCCTGCTGTCACTAATGTCGCAGCAGACCAGGGTCCCGGCAAGAAGAGCCCGCATGCAGAGCGCCGACACACTCCTCCTCGACCGGCAGAATCCCATCGACCGGTTGCACGGCCTCGTCGTTTCCGACATGGCGGCTGTGGACCGGCTGATCCACGACCGGCTGGGCAGCGCCGTGCCGCTGATTCCCAATCTCGCGCGACATCTGGTCGACTCCGGAGGCAAACGGCTGAGGCCACTCCTCACCATCGCTGCAGCGCGGCTGAACAACTACCGTGGCACGATGCATACTCGGCTGGCGACGGCCGTCGAATTCATCCACACCGCTACGCTCCTTCACGATGACGTGGTGGATGTCAGCGCGCTCAGGCGCGGCAAGATCGCCGCGAACGTGGTTTGGGGCAACAAGTCGAGCGTGTTGGTAGGAGACTACCTGTTCAGCCGCGCTTTCCAGTTAATGGTCGAAGCCGGTGACGTCGACGTGCTGAACGTGCTCGCCAATGCGGCTGCGGTGATCGCCGAGGGTGAAGTGCTGCAACTGCGCACCGCAAACAATCTTGCGACAACGCGCGACGATTATCTTCAGGTGATCACTGCCAAAACCGCGGCGCTCTTCGCCGCAGCCGCAGAATCCGGCGCGATGGTGAGCGGCGCCGATGAGGAGTTCGTGCTGGCCTTGCGCGTATTCGGCCATCATCTCGGTATCGCGTTCCAGTTGATCGACGATGCGCTCGATTATTCCGGGCGGCAGGCGCAGATGGGAAAATCAATCGGTGACGACTTTCGTGAGGCGAAGGTCACGTTGCCGATCATCGTGGCCTACGAGCGCGCCGATGAAAGCGCGAAAAGCTTCTGGCTGCGCACCATAGAAGATGGGGCGCAGCACGAAGGCGACCTTAAGCGTGCCATCGCCATCGTTGATGAAAGCGGCGCCATAGAGGAAACACAGGCGCTGGCACGGCACCACGCCGATCAGGGAATGTCTGCGCTATCAACGATTCTGCCGGGCGAAATCCGGGAGACGCTGATGGCCGTGACCGAATTTTGCGTAAGCCGGTGCTACTGAAACACCCACTTGCGGCCGAAATTGAGCTTAGTCGGTGCCGTCCACCAGCCGGGATGCTCCTTGGCGATCACATCCCCGGCCGCCTGGGCACTCGTGGCGTTAGGATAAATGCCGAAGCATGTCGGTCCACTGCCTGACATGCGGACCAGCAGGGGCCGCGTCTCCTCCAACGCCTTGAGTTGTTCGCCGATAACCGGGCAGAGCGAACGCGCCGGCGCTTCAAGATCGTTTCGCGCGCCAGCCAGGTAACCGGCAAGCTGGCCCGACGTTCCGAACCGCCGCGGCCGGGCAATGCGGCCAATCCCGGTCCGCTCACGCAACGCCTTGTAGACCGAAGGAGTGGAAACCGGGTGCCCCGCATTCACGAGCAGCGCGTCGAACGTGCCTACCTCGCTGATGCTGGCGAACCGTTCGCCGCGCCCGCTCATCCACCAGCAGCCCGGCAATATACAGACCGGCACGTCGGAACCGAGGTCGCCGGCGATATCCCAGAGGGCCTGCAGATTGGTCTGGCCCGGCCATAGTCGTGAGAGGCCGCGGAGGGTCGCCGCTGCGTCGCTCGAGCCGCCGCCAATGCCGGAGGCGACAGGCAGATTCTTTGTGAGGATGATACGGACGCGCGGCTCGATCTGTGCCTGTTCGGCAAAGCGGCGCGCCGCGCGCAGCACGAGATTGTCCCGCTCCTGCGCCAGCGCCGAGGCGAACGGCCCCTCCACATTCAAGGAGAGCGCATCTGCTTCCTCAAAGGTCAACTCGTCACCTACGCTCGCAAACACGACGAGGCTTTCGATCTCATGATAGCCGTCCGCCCCCCGGTTCCCCGCGTGTAGAAACAGATTCACCTTGGCCGGCGCGAATTCCCGGATCATCGAGGGGTCAACCGCTCTTGACCGCGGTGGCCGTCAGACCGGATTGAAGCTTCTTCTCAATCTCGGCCTTCTGCTTTTCGTCGGCGCCGAAAGCGAGCGCGTGGTTCCACTGGAAATGTGCATCCAGCTTCCGTCCGGTCATCCAGTACGCGTCGCCGAGATGCTCGTTAACGGTCGGATCGCCGGGCACCAGTAATACCGCCTGCTGGAGCGTCTTGGCCGCGTCCTTATAGCGGCCGAGACGGAAATAAGCCCAGCCGACGCTGTCGACGATGTATCCATCATTTGGATCGAGCGCCTTGGCCTTTTCCAGCATGGCCAAGGCCTCCGGCAGATTACGTCCCTGATCTACCCAGCTGTAGCCGAGATAGTTCAATACCTGTGGCTGATCCGGGCTGAGCTTCAGCGCCTGCTGCAAGTCTCTCTCTGCGGCGTCCCATTTATGCGAGCGCTCTTCTGTCACGCCGCGCGCATAGAACAGCGGCCAATCCTTGGCCGCGACGGCCGGCAACAACTTGATGGCGTGGTCATAGGCATCAGTAGCCTGCTCATACTTCTCACCGTATCGATAGGTATCTCCCAACGTCGTCCAGGCTGTGATGTCGTTGGGCTTCTGCGTGGAAAGTGCAGCAAGTTGCTGCATGGCCTGATCATTACGGCCGACTCTGCTCTCGTCCGCCGCAACCTGAACGGCCGCGGCGAACGCATAAGGGGAGGTTGACGGAATGCTTCGATAGACCGCAACTGCATCCTCGTATTTTTTCAGTGCCTCAAAACGGTCCGCTAGCACAATTTTGGCAAGGTCGAAGTTGGGCGAAAGATAAAGTGCGCAGCGGAGGTACAGCACGGCCACGTCCGTGCTCGCATCATCACTGAGTGAGGCGGCAATACCGAACAGCGCCTCTGCCGCACCCTGCTCCGCGCTGACAACCAGCCGGTCCGGCCTGCTGCCCGCCCCGATGCGCGTATTTGCCAAAGCAACCACCGGCCCCAGGGCAGAGTCGGTTGCGTATTTGGCATAGATGGAGCGTGCGTCAGCGCTGCGGCCAGTGCGCTCTAGGAACCGTCCGTAAGCTTCCACCATTCGTGGACTGTTGGGCGCCTGCCTCAACGCTTGCCGATAGGCTGCATCGGCGTCGCTGTCGCGACCGGCCAGATCAAGAATTAACGCGCGGTGATAGGTCTGCAACGCGACGGTGCCACCCTCTGCGGTAATTTCGTTGAGTGAAGTGATCGCAGCATCCGTTCTTCCATCACCCTGAGCCGCCCAGGCGTCGAGAAGCGAAAGCGTCAGGGCGGTAAATGGCCCCTTGGCCGACTTGCTTAGCTGCTCGCGCGCGCCGGAAAAGTCGTGCCGATGGATCGCGTCGACGGCAAGCGCAAGGCGTGCCACCCGATCATCTGGCGCGGCAACGACAACGCGCTCTGCAAACTTGGCTGCTTCGTCGAGCCTGCCGGCGGCAGCCGTATAAAGAACTGCGCGGTTAAGAAGGTCAGGATTATTGGGATCGCCGGCAAGACTCTCCTGATAGAGCTTGGCGGCCTCCGGCATATCGTGATCGTTGGCCGCAATGCGACCGGCGAGATAGCTCCCATAGGCATCGGACTCCGCCGTAGCGGCGGGCACTGCGATGGGCGGGGGACCAGCGCTTGCGCAAGCGCAAAGAGCCACTGCCGCAACCGCAGCCACACCGGTTTTCAATAAGAAGCAGTACAAATCTTTCCTCACATGTTTACATAGTTGGGGCCGCCACCACCTTCGGGCGGCACCCACACAATGTTCTGCTCCGGATCCTTGATGTCGCAGGTTTTGCAGTGGACGCAGTTCTGCGCGTTGATCTGGAAGCGTGGGCCCGAGGGCTCCTCGACCACTTCATACACCAATGCCGGGCAATAGCGCTGCGCCGGTTCAGCGTATTTCGGGAGATTGACGCCAATGGGAATTGACGGGTCCTTCAACTTGAGGTGAACCGGCTGGTCCTCCTCGTGGTTCGTGTTGGATAGAAATACCGACGAGGGTTTATCGAAAGTGAAGACGCCGTCGGGCTTCGGATAGGCGATGGTTCTGGACGCCGAAGCCGGCTTTAGCGTGGTATAATCGGGCATGCCGTGTTTCAGGGTGCCGAACAGACTGAACCCAAATAGCTGGTTGCACCACATGTCGAAACCGCCCGCGACCACGCCCGCAACGGTGCCGAGCTTCGACCAGAGCGGCTTGACGTTCCGTACGCGCTTGAGGTCGCGCCAGACGGAAGAGTCCTCGTAAGCCTCTTCGTATTCGGTGAGTTCATCCTGCGCACGTCCTTCGCCCAGCGCCTTCAACGCTGCTTCCGCGGCCATCATGCCGGTGAGGATCGCGTTGTGGCTGCCCTTGATGCGCGGCAGGTTCACGAACCCGGCCGCGCAGCCGATCAGCGCCCCGCCCGGGAAGGTGAGCTTCGGCACCGACTGGAAACCCCCTTCGGTAATGGCACGGGCGCCATAGCCGACGCGCTTTCCGCCTTCGAGGTACTGCCGGATGCGCGGATGGGTCTTCACCCGCTGAAATTCGTCGTAAGGCGAGAGATACGGATTCTGATAATTCAGGTGAACGACAAAACCCAAGGCACAGAGATTGTTGTCGAAATGGTACATGAAGAGGCCGCCGCCGGTGCGGTTGTCGAGCGGCCAGCCCATGGTGTGCATGACGAGGCCACGGCGATGCTTTCCCGGCGCCAGCTCCCACAGCTCCTTGATGCCGATGCCGTATTTTTGCGGCTCCCGGTTACGGTGCAGACCGAGGCGGTTGATCAGCATTTTCGAGAGAGAGCCGCGGGCACCTTCGGCAAACAGCGTGTACTTGCCGAGCAGGTTCATGCCCGGCGTGTAGGAGTCCTTGTGGTGGCCGTCGCGCGCCGCGCCCAAATCGCCGGTGACAACGCCGCGCACCTCATTATTGTCGCCATACACGATGTCGGCCGCCGGGAAGCCCGGATAAATTTCTACTCCGAGAGATTCAGCGTGCTGGCTCAGCCACTTACAAAGATTTCCTAAACTCAGGATGTAATTGCCGTGATTGCTCATCAGCGGTGGCATGAGGAAGTTCGGAATGCGAACGCTGCCGGCCGGTCCGAGAAAATAGAAGCAATCCTGCGTCACCCGTGTGTTGAGCGGTGCACCTTTCTCGCGCCAATCTGGAATCAACTGGTTCAGGCCGATCGGATCGATCACTGCGCCGGAAAGAATGTGCGCACCGACTTCGGAGCCTTTTTCTAGCACGCAAACGCTGACGTCGTGCCCGGTTTCCGCCGCCAACTGCTTGAGCCGGATTGCCGCCGCCAGCCCCGCCGGCCCCGCGCCGACGATGACCACATCGTACTCCATACTCTCGCGTTCGGCCGTTTCGAGCATTCGCTGAGTCCAGTGTTAGAGCCGGTTATGAAGACGTGCAGATTCGCGGTCAACGAACTGCCGCTTGTGCCGCTCCTTTGTGGGGAGAATAAGGATGGCGTGACCGTAGGCGGCGACATTCTGCCCACACTCGCCTGGCTGGTGGAAGCCGGGGCCGATGAGGCTGTAGGCGAGGTGCCGGTCAATCGCTTTCAGGCGAAAGCGAGTGCAGCGCCATCCCACCCTCCCCTTGAGGGACAGTCGAAATTCGCTGAGCGTAGCCGAGCGAAATTCGGGGAGCGGTCGAAGCCACCAGAAGCGAAAAATCACGTCTCCCCGAAAACGCCTCCGACGTTTTCGACCTTCGCTCAAGGGGAGGGTATGAATCCGAAATACCCGGGTGGGATGGCGGCAACTCGGAGGCCGAGTGTCACGCCCACCTCCGTCCTCAATCCGCATGCGCATGAGAACGACCACATTGGCCGGGGGCTGGAGATTGCGAATGCCTGCAACTCCCTCGTCGAACTAAAAGCGGCGCTGGAAGCATTCGACGGCTGCGCCCTCAAGCAATTCGCCAACACCACAGTGTTTGCTGACGGCAATCCGGCTGCGCGTATCATGTTCATCGGCGAAGCGCCCGGCTTCGAGGAGGACAAAACCGGGCTGCCCTTCGTCGGTCGCGCCGGCAAGCTGCTGGACAAGATGCTAGGGGCCGTTGGGTTCGACCGTTCATCGGCATACATCATTAACGTCCTACCTTGGCGGCCGCCGGACAATCGCAACCCGGATCTAACGGAAGTCGCCAAATGCATTCCGTTCCTGCGGCGCCACATTGAGCTCCATGCGCCGGAGATCGTGGTGCTGCTGGGCGGCTCACCCCTTCGACATGTGCTGGGGAAGACCGAAGGCATCCTTCAGAGTCGTGGTAAATGGCTCCAGTATCACGTGGCGGGACGGATGGTGCCGGTGATGCCCACCTTGCACCCCGCGTACCTGCTGCGGCAGCCGGCGCACAAAAAGCATGCGTGGCGCGATCTTCTGGCAATAATCGATAAACTTCAACAGAATCACGGGCTTGCTGGTTAGCACACGATCAGCTACCCTCCGCTTTGTTCCGGGAGCGAAGGAGTGGCTGGGTGGCCCATTTGCGCGCGTTCTTGCTCGCGGCTGTTGCCGCGTTATCCGTAACTGCGGCCTGCGCTCAAAGTTCCAGCGCGCCGACCAATGTTCTCAGCCCGGCGGATGCCCAGCACTACCGGCAGGTTTTTCAGGATGAGCGCGACGGTAATTTCGCCGATGCGGATGCCCACGCGGCGCAACTAACCGATCGAACCCTGATCGGTTACGTCCAGGCGGCGCACTATCTTTCGCCCTACTCGGCCGCGACTGTTCCCCAGCTGGTAGGCTGGCTGGAGCAGTACCGCGATCTGCCCATCGCCGACCGCATCTACAAACTGGCCGTGGAACGGGCGACCGTGACGGTGAAGCGGCATCATCGCGCTGTTGCCGTCAAGCTGACGACCACCATCCCCACCCCTGCGCCTGCGCCGCGTGCCCGCGGCGGCCGTTATGAAGACCCCGATCTTCCGGACCAGAGCCTTTCGACAGATACCGCCCGTTCCGTGGCAACCCAGATCACGGCAGCCATACGGGCGGGCCAGCCGCAACAGGGAGATGCCGCGGTCCAGACCCTTGCCGCGTCCGGCACCGTGCCCTCGCGCGACATTGCGCGTCTCTATCAGCGCGTGGCCGCGTCCTACATGGCGATTGGGCAGGATTACGAAGCTTTCGACGTGGCGCTCCGCCCTGCGACTGCCGATCGGGCAGCAGCCCCGATGCTCGACTGGTGGGCCGGTCTCGCGGCTTACCGCATGGGCCGATTCGATGTCGCGGCCAGCCGGTTCGAAACGCTGCTGCAGAGTGCGTCGATTCCCAATTGGGTTCGTGGCGGGGCAGCGTTTTGGGCTGCGCGCGCCTACACACAAAACGGCAATCCGGCCCGGGTCGTCACGCTACTGAATTATGCCGCCCGACAGCAGCCGACATTCTACGGTATGTTGGCAGAACAGGCCTTGGGGCAGCAAAACTCCACCAAATTCTCTGACCCGGTCGCTGATCCCGCAAGCGTTGCGGTGCTGATGCAGGATCCGGCCGCACACCGCGCCGTTGCACTTTGGCAGGCAGGT